>DATLRW010000152.1:0-53293 GCA_035534495.1 Candidatus Dormiibacterota bacterium
CTGGGCGGTGCGGAAGAGATTTTCCCGGAGCTGCGGCTCCAGGGTGTTTTGCACAAAATCGCCCTCGGCTGCCGAGCCGCTACCGGAAAGCTCCAGGAATTGAGCGATCCCGGCCTGGAGGCCGGGGGAGGAACCCTCCAAATCCTTCAGGGCCTGAGTTTCCTTTTGCTCCACGGAATCGGCGCTGGTGGGACGGCCGCCGGCGCGTATGTCATGGGCCTGCTGCATCTCGGACCGCGCGATGGCATGCAGGTCCGCTTCGTAGGCGGCGACGCTCGATCGCAAGGCGGAATTGGCGAGATTTCGCTGGCGTTCCGCCTCTTTTCGTTTCCCGGCCTGGGCCTGGCCGCGGTAGCTGGCCGCGGTCGATTCCTCGAGGGCCGAGTCAATGGCGCCCAGGTCGCTTTTGAGCTGCTGGGCCATGATCTCCTGCCGCGTCTGGTATTCGTTCATGCGCAGCGCGAAGGCGATGCGGGGATTGGCCGTGAGGGCGACGTAGGCCGCAACGGGTGTGAGAAGGGAAATAGCGCCCAGCACCAACAGGAGTTTCGTTCGAATCTTCAAATGACGGCCTGCTGTCTGGAAGGGGGGAACGGCTACGCTGTCTCTGCAGTCGCGATTGTAAGGCAAGTCAGCGGGTTCGAAAGGGAATCCTGCGGCCTCTTGCTTCCATTTCGATAACTTCTCCCTTTCAGCCGCAGGGGCACATTTCCGCCCACCCGACTGCGCAAGGATGCTCGAAGTCTTCCGGAGTCATTGCATGACGGTTGCCCTCAGCGGCCGACGAGGCCCCGTCCTACAGGCTGGGAATGAACATCTGGGCGCTACCGACGGCCCTCCGTCCGACGCGTAGGACGCGCCGCCAGATGCGTTTCCCTAGCGGCAGAGAGGTGAAAATTTTGCCGCTCTCCAGCGCAACAAGAGCGGCGACCGAACTGCTTAGCAGAACGCAATCCTCAGAGACGTGGCGAGTCTCAGCGGCGGCGCGGAGAGCGTCACCGAGGCCATTCCTGTCAGTCCGATCCGTCACCGAGATGACCATGCGCCGCTGGCTCGCGAGCTCCCAAGGGTCATCATCCGCGTTAACGACGTAGGGCCGACTCGCCCCATGGTCTGGATCTTTCCTCATCGGCATCGGGGCGCTAGGGTGCTGCAACTGGATCACCTTTCCGTCGACTTCGAACCCCGCGGCGCTGATCCGGACCGGGAACAGGGATCTATTCCGGACCAGAATATCGAGAATCGGCCCGTCTCCGTCCCTCAACCGAACGCGCCCGCCGTTGACAGTCTCCGCAAACGATAACAGCTTCTGGACCACGAGCCGCTCCTGGTCCCGCTGCCAGGTCCACCAGAACAGTAGAAAGGCTGGGATTCCAGTGAAAAAGGCGCCGAAGAAGGTGCTCAGGGTGCCGATGATGATTTCCTTTTCCAGCTCAGGCGCCATTCGGAGGATTGTATCATCCGGGTAGGGCTGCCGTCCGCCTTCCACGGCTCCCCAAGCATCCCGACCCGCCGCGAAGAATCCGTAGCGGCTATAGGCAGCGGCCCGACGGCACAAACGCGCAGATCCGGGGCCGTATGGACCGGCCCATTGCAGAACAAGCAGGGGAAGAACGCGGATCAGCCGGCGCTCGCGTCTACCGGCCCGTTGTGCTTTCGATGAAATCCTGCGTGATGTAATATTCGCCGTTTGCCCCGCGCACGATTCCCACGCCCACGTCGGTGTACTTCGGGTTCAGGATGTTCCAGCGGTGATTCTTTTGGAAGCGGGGTTCGTTCATGAAGGAGGTTTCCGCCTCGGCGACGCTTTGGGCGATGGCAATGTTTTCGCCCTCCCCTTTCCAGGCGATTTCGGCGTTGTTCAGCCGGTCGAGAATGGATTTGCCGTCCGGGGCAATGTGGCCGAAATAGCCGCGCCGGACCATGTCGAGCGAATGCGCCCGCGCGACCCCGGCCAGTTTCTCGTTCCACCGCAGCGGCCGCAAGCGCCCCCCGCCCGAGCGCAAGCGGTCGCGATTGATGAGTTCGAACATGCGCCGTTCCATTTCGCTAGTCGTGATGGGGCGATAGGGACGTTGGCTTCTCAACGTGCGAGGAGGGGCCTTGTGAGTGTGAGGAGCGAGATTGGGCTTGCGAGGAGGGGCCCTGGGAATCCGAGGAGCGGCGTTGGGCGTGGTGGGGGCAGGGGCCGAGCGCCCGCCGGCGGGTCCGAAGTAATGCCAGCCGCTCGCCTGAGCCGGCCGCGGCCGCGGCTGCGCGCGGGAAGCCTTGTTTTCCTCGCCGAAGTGGTGCCAGACGCCGCTGGGCTTCTTCGCGGGGGTGGTTGTCGTTTGGGTCTGGTCCGCGCCGCCTGTCTGGCCGGCGGCTTGTGCGTGGCTTTCCCGGGCGAGCGCAATGCTGGCCACCGGCAAGAATCCGCCCAGGACGAGAATCGATAGCCACTGTAGAGGCCTCGCAAATTTCATAACCGTCCCCACGGGCATATAGACCGGCCTCAATTACTATACAGTAAATGGCATCGTGCGGACCCGGGCCCTGTGTGCTCGGTTTCGGCCCGTTGCTTCCGTTGAGACACGCGTTCCGCCAGCCCTCGATTCCACATAAGGATTCCACATAAGGCCCTGTTCCCGCTGACGGCGATTTTTCATGCCACGGTGGCCCGGGAGAGTGTTTTTTCTTGCCGCGCTTGCCCTCTTTCTTCGGCAGGGCCGGAATCCGTGACGCGATCAATGGGAAACAGGCTGAAAACAGATCGCTTTCTTGAAGTTTTGCCGCCGTCGTGTGACACTTGCCGCCCCGTTTTTCACCAGCACGCGGACTCGGACGGGCTGTGAAAATGGCCGGAACCGGCTTTACCCGCTCACGCGTGTATCCGCCGCCGGGAAAATGTTCGCCACATCGGCTCGCCGGCTGGCGGCGCCGTGCCTTGCAGAGGATATGCTATCTTTGGGTTTCTTGGCGCGGCCAGGCTGCGCCGGAAACGGTCGGAGGAAACGGGTGAAATCGGTAAGTCGGGTCGTGGGCGGATCGATTTTGGCGGCTGCGCTTCTGTTATTGGCGGGCTGCAATCAGGTGATTCAAAACCCGGTGCCATCGATCCAATCGCTCTCGCCCAACTTCACGACGGCCGGCGGGGCAACCCTGCAGCTGACTGTCAACGGCAAAGATTTCGTTTTCGGCGGATTTGTGATTTGGAATGGCAGGGCGCTGACCACCCTGTACGTCAACAGCCATCAGCTCCAGGCCACCATCAACCCGAGCGACATCACCCAGCCCGGTCCGGCGCAGGTTACGGTGTTTAATCCCGGCCCCGGCGGCGGCCAGTCGAATCAGGTAAATTTTGCGGTCAATCCGGCCACTTCCCCGGTCCCGGCGATCAGCACGCTTCAGCCCGCGGCCTCCATGGTCGGCGGCAACGGATTCACCCTTACCGTGAACGGCTTGAATTTTACGCAATCGTCGGTGATCACGTGGAACGGGGCCAATCTGAGCACCGCCTACGTCAACAATACCGAGCTCCAGGCGGCCGTTTCGGCAACCAACCTCCAGGATCCCGGCGCCATTCAGGTGGCCGTGCTCAATGGCGCGCCCGGCGGCGGGCTCTCGAACAGCCTCGATTTCCTCGTTGACAACGCCATCCCCGTCATCAGCTCGATCACGCCGACAACGTCGGTTGCCGGCGCGGCCGGTTTCACGCTCACGGTCCAGGGGAGGGGTTTTTCGTGTCAGGATCTGACCACGACCACGACCACTACGGGCGGCGTGACGACGAGCAGCACCTCCTGTCCCCAGTCCACCAGCGTGATCGAATGGAACGGCGCGCCGATCAGCACCAGCTACGACGTCGCCGCCCAACAGCTCACCGCCACGGTCAGCACGCAGCAGCTCGCCGAGGCCGGGACCGCGTTCGTCACCGTCTTCAATCCGACGCCGGGCGGCGGCTCCTCCGCCGATGCCTACTTCCAGGTGATTCCCGGCCCGAATGGCGAGGGCTTGCCGGCGCTTGTCGACGTCTCCTCCAACGGCGCCCAGGCCAACAACGGCATCGGCAACCTCGGCAACTCGGGCCCGGTGATCGCCGCCGGCGGCCGTTTCATCGTTTTCAGCTCCGTCTCGCAAAACCTGGTGGCGAATCTGGCGAACGGGGCCGCCAGTGTTTTCCTGCGCGACACCTGTCTCGGCATCAGTTCGGGCTGCGTCCCGCAGACCACTCTGATCAGCCAGGCCAATGACGGCGAAGCGGCCAACGCGGATTCTCTTGAGCCGTCGATTTCGAGCGACGGCCGATATGTCGTTTTCAGCTCCGCCGCCACCAACCTGTCGACGGCCGCCACCACCGGCGCCAAAGAGATCTATTTGCGGGACACCTGCCTGGGAGCGGCGAGCGGCTGCATTCCTTCCACCACGCTCGTCTCGGTGGCGACCGACGGTGTTTCCGCCGCCAACGGATCGAACACCCAGCCCTATATCAGCGCCGACGGCCAGTTCATTGCGTTTATCTCGACGGCGACCAATCTGGTTTCCAGCGCCACGACGGGGGCGCCGGAAGTCTACCTGCGCAATACCTGCCTGAACGCCTCGGGCGTTTGCACGCCTTCCACCACGCTTGTCTCGGTGGCGGCCGACGGCTCGACCCCGGCCGATGGCACGAGCGGCTCGCCCGTCGTGGCCAGCGGCGGACGCTACGTCGCCTTTCAATCGACGGCCACGAATCTGGTGAGTATTCCCAGCTCGGCAACGCAGCAGCTCTACTGGCGCGACACGTGCATCGGCGCTACTTCCTGCACGCCTTCGACCTCTCTGGTTTCGATCGCGTCGGATGGAACCAGCCCCGGCAACGGCGCGAGCGGCGAGCCCGCCATCAGCTCGGACGGACGCTACGTCGTCTTTGGCTCCCAGGCGACCAACCTGATCGGGGCCGGTTTCGTTGCCGGAACGCCGCAGCAGATCTACGAGCGCGACATGTGCGTCGGCGCCTCTTCCTGCACGCCGACGACATCGCTTGTCTCGGTGGCGACCGACGGCTCATCGCCGGCCAACGCCCTGGCCGAAAATCCACAGACCGACCAGACGGGCCGTTACGTGCTGTTTGCCTCCCCGTCTTCGAATCTGATCTCCTCCGCGACCAACGGTTTCGAGCAGATTTACGCCCGCGATACCTGCCTGGGCGCTTCCGGTTGCACGCCGCGCACCGTGCTCATTTCGGTGGCTGCCGGCGGCGCGCCGATCGGGAACGGCAACAGTCTCTATCCGGCCATCACCACCCAGGCCCACTTCGGCGTCTTTCTGTCCTTCGCCAGCAATATCGTCGGCGACGACATCACGCCGAGCCTCGAGGATATTTTCCTCGTCGTCACCCCGTTCTAGACTTTTCCGCGAGGAGCTGCCATGCCACGCTATCTGTCGCTGCACATCCTGGCCTGTATGACGCGGCAAGGGGCCGAGGCGCTGGTTCGCGATCTTTCGGCGGCCGCGGGACCGGTCGCGCTCCGGCGCACATCCTGGAATTTTCTGGAAGGCAAGATGGTGGCCGAGATCGAAGCGGCCGATGCGGAAACGGCCGCGGCCTGGCTCGAGCAGAATTCCATGCAACCGCAATGGCTCATGCGCATCGAATACGAATCGACCGGCGGCGAGCTCAAAGCGGTTTGAGCGGTTTCCCCGTTTCCTGAGCCCATTCGGCTTCGACGCGTCGCCCGGCTCGGGCCGAGGGCTGGCATGTGCCTGGGAACTGGGGTATGGTAAGCCCTTCGAGTCCTTTCCATTCCCATCAGAAGAGGAGGCTTTATTTATGGGAGACTACGCACATCCGGAGGTTCTGGTTTCCACCCAGTGGGTCTCCGAGCATTTGAGCGACGCAACCCTTCGCCTGGTCGAAGTCGACGTCGACACAAGCGCCTACGAACAGGGTCACATCGCCGGCGCGGTTGGATGGAATTGGCAGACCCAGCTGCAGGACGGGGTTCGCCGCGACATTCTCGACAAAGCCCAATTCGAATCCCTGATGTCGCTTTCGGGCATCACGCCGGAAACGACCGTCGTTCTCTACGGCGACAACAATAACTGGTTCGCCGCCTATGCCTTCTGGCAGATGAAATATTACCGCCATGGCGATGTGCGCCTGATGAATGGCGGCCGCAAGCTCTGGCTCACCGAAAAACGCCCGGTCACCACCGAAGTTCCGCAGCCGAAGCCGTCCACCTACCGCGGCCCCGAACCCGACGCCTCCTTGCGGGCCCTTCGCGACGACGTGATGGCCGTCGTGAACGGGCGTTCCCGCACGCACCTGATCGATGTGCGCTCGGTCGACGAATTCAGCGGCAAGGTGATTGCCCCGCCGGGAATGACCGAGACGGCGCAGCGCGGCGGGCATATTCCGACCGCGGTCAACGTGCCCTGGTCGACGGCCGTCCAGGAAAACGGCACCTTCAAGTCGCTCGAAGACCTCAAGAATATCTACCAGGGAAAGGGCGTGGCGCCGGGCGGGGACGTGATCGCCTATTGCCGCATCGGCGAGCGCAGCTCGCACACCTGGTTCGTGATCAAGTACCTGCTCGGCCACGAAAATGTGCGCAACTATGACGGATCGTGGACCGAGTGGGGAAACCTGGTGGGCGCGCCGATCGAGAAGGGAACCGCGACGGCCGCTTCCTGAGCGGCCGATCGAAGCGGGACGGGCGCGCGGAAACGCCTCCCGCGCTCGTCCGCGCTTCAGGGTTTGGGAGAAAACAGGGCGTTGCGGGCCATATCCTGGCGCGCCAGTTCGAGCGCTTGCTGCGGCGAGCCGACGTAACGGTAGCCCCAGGCCTTGATCAGTTTGTGCTGGCTGACGGAGACGAACAGTATCCGTCCGCGAATCGAGAACTCGATTCGCCGGGGAACCCATAGGCCGGGCGCGGCTTCCGCCTGTTCGATTTCGAACCACCCGCCGGGATAGATCTGGGCCAGGATTCCCCCGACAATGCTAATGGGGCTGATGATCTCCGCGCGCCCCCGCACGAGCTGCGCGGCGCGTTCATCGATCCAGACCGTGACGCGAACGTGGCGCAGCATTTCGGTCTCGCGGGAGGTGGGCTGAAAAGAGGGGTTGGGATCGAGTCCGATCTCGGCCAGCTTTCGCCCGTCCACCACTTTCTCGCCCAGCCACTGGAAATCGAACGCGCGTCCGACGGCGTCGATTAATTCCTTCCGCTTGCCGTCGCGTTCCCGGCGCTTGGCCACGGCCCGCCCCTCGGCGGGATTCTCGGGATCGAGCGCCATCTCGATGGCTTTCTGCCAGTCGCGAATCTCCTTCCGGTAGGTCGCCAGATCGACCGGCTGGCCGCCACGCTCGAGCAGCAGGCTCACCCGGCCCGTTCCGGTGGGAACCAGGCGATAGGTCTGGTCCGATTTGACCGAATGATCTTCGTAGGAGACGCGCTCTTCGACACGCTCGTAATCGTTGATGACGGCATCGTCTTTGTGCTGATTGGCGAGCGTGCGTTCGGCCAGCTCGCGAGCGCGATTTTGCCCGGCCCGGCCCGCGCCGGGCGCGAGCATCGCCGCCAGCAGAATGATTGCCCCGAACGCCCGTCGCATGACGCAACCCCTGGAGCTATCAGAGTATCAGATCGAACCCGCCGGGACGGGGTTGCCGGAGGCGGGCTGCCGATGCCCGGAACGGGGCGCGCCGCCGGCAAAACGGGCCGGCGGGGCTTGCATGCGCAACGCTATATATGGTGGCTCGTGACCCCAATGCGACAACGAATGGTGAGAAACTCTTGACACCTTCCTTACAAGCGATACACTCTTGCCCGCAAAGCAATTTGCTGCGTCGCCGACTCCGCGCACCGGCGGAACGGGCTCTCCGGGGGACTTCGAGTTACAATGGAATTGAACCGCATTTGCCGCGATTCCTTTTCACCCCTTCTTCCCGGTCGAGCGCACATCCATATCCTAAAAAGGGGGAAATCGCTGATGGCTGAGGAAAACATTGTTGTCAACCGGGCTAAGGTCCAGACCGAGGCGCATCCCGGACTCGAATTTCACCGCTTTTTTACCGACGGCTCGGTTTCGCCCTTCGACGCCGTGGAATGGGAACGGCGCGCCGCGCTGATCTCCAACGAAAAAGGGCAGGTCATTTTTTCCCAGGATAATATCGAAGTTCCGAAGAGTTGGTCGCAGACCGCGACGAACATCGTCGCGTCGAAATATTTCCACGGCCGCATCGGCACGAGCGAGCGCGAGAGCTCGATCCGGCAATTGATCGGGCGCGTGGTGAACTCGATCGTCGCCTGGGGCGAGAAGGGCGGCTATTTTGCCGACGACGGCTCGCGCGACGTCTTTCGCGACGAACTGACGCACCTGCTCGTCGAGCAGAAAATGAGCTTCAATTCCCCCGTCTGGTTCAACGTGGGCGTGCAGGCCAAGCCCCAGTGCTCGGCCTGCTTTATTCAATCGCTGCGCGACGACATGGGCTCGATCATGGACCTGGCCAAGAGCGAGGGGCTGCTGTTCAAGTGGGGCTCGGGAACGGGAACCAACTTTTCGGCTCTGCGCTCGAGCCGCGAGCCGCTTTCCGGCGGCGGCACGGCCAGCGGGCCGGTCAGCTTCATGCGGGGATTCGACTCCTTTGCCGGGGTGATCAAGAGCGGCGGCAAGACACGCCGCGCGGCCAAGATGGTGATCCTCAACGTCGATCATCCCGACATCGTCGATTTCATCGAATCGAAGGTGCGCGAGGAGCGCAAGGCGAAGATCCTGATCGAGCACGGCTACGATTCGGGCATCGACGGCGAAGCCTACGGTTCGGTCTTCTATCAGAACGCCAACCACTCGGTTCGCGTCGCCGATGAATTCATGGAGGCGGCCTCGCGCGACGGCGAGTGGTGGACGCGCAAGGTGACCACCGGCGAGCCGGCCGAGTGTTACCGGGCGCGCGATCTGCTCCGCAAAATGGCGATTTCCGCCTGGGAATGCGGCGATCCGGGGATGCAGTTCGATTCGACGATCAATCGCTGGCATACCTCGAAGGCTTCGGGACGGATCAACGCTTCGAACCCGTGCAGCGAATACATGTTCCTGGACGATACGGCCTGCAATCTGGCCTCGCTGAACCTGATGAAATACCTCGAACCCAACGGCGAATTCGACGTCGAGGCGTTCCGCCAGGCCGTCGATATCACGATCACGGCCCAGGAGATCCTCGTCGATAACGCCAGCTATCCGACGCCGAAAATCGCCGGCAATTCCCACCGTTTCCGCCCGCTGGGGCTGGGCTACGCGAATCTGGGCGCGCTGCTGATGTCGCTCGCGCTCCCCTACGATTCCGACGGCGGGCGCGACCTGGGCGGCGCCGTCACCGCCCTGATGACCGGGGAGGCCTACGCGCAGTCGGCGCGCATCGCCGAGCGGAAGGGTCCCTTCGCCGATTACGAGCCGAACCGCGAATCGATGCTCGATGTCATCCGCATGCACCGGAACTCGCTTCGCTCGCTCCATGCGGAAAACGTGCAGCCGGCGCTGCTGCGCGCCGCCCAGCAGTCCTGGGATCAGGCGCTCGAAACCGGCGAAAAATACGGCTACAAGAACTCCCAGGTCAGCGTGCTGGCTCCGACCGGCACGATCGGCTTCATGATGGATTGCGACACGACGGGAATCGAGCCCGATCTGGCGCTGGTGAAATACAAGAAGCTGGTCGGCGGGGGCGTGCTGAAGATCGTGAACAACACCGTGCCGCAGGCGCTCATGCGGCTCGGCTACGAGCCCGAACGCGTCGCCGAAATCGTCGATTTCATCGACCGGCACGGTACGATCGAGGGCGCGCCCGGCCTCCAGCCGGAGCACCTGGCCGTCTTCGATTGCTCGCTCAAGCCGGCCGGCGGCCGCCGCGCGATCAGCTGGCGCGGGCACCTGCGCATGATGGCCGCCGCCCAGTCGTTCCTGTCCGGCGCGATCAGCAAGACGATCAACATGCCCGAGGAGTCCACGGTCGAGAACATCATGGAGGCGTACACCGAATCCTGGCGCCTGGGCCTGAAGTCGGTCGCCATCTACCGCGACAACTCGAAACGCTCGCAGCCGCTTTCCGCCGCCGGCGAAAAGAAGGAAACGAAGAAGGAAGCGACGGCCGCGGCTCCGGCCGCCATCGCCGCACCCATGGCTGCCGGAGCGGTTGCGCCGGCCCCCGTGGCCGCGGCTCCGGTCACCGACGAGCGCCAGCGTGAGCTCTTCTCCCGCGTGCAGCGTCGCAAGCTGCCCGCCGAACGCCACTCGATCACTCACCGCTTCTCGATCGGCGGCACGGAGGGTTATTTGACCGTCGGGATGTACGCCGACGGCGCGCCGGGCGAGGTCTTCATCAAGATGGCCAAGGAGGGTTCGACCCTCTCGGGCATCATGGACGGCTTTGCCATGTCGGTTTCGATCGCGCTGCAATACGGCGTGCCGCTCAAGGCGCTGGTCGACAAACTGAGCAATACGCGTTTCGAGCCCTCCGGCTATACCGGCAATCCGGAAATCCCGTTCGCCAAATCGATCCTCGATTACGTAGCCCGCTGGCTGGGCGGCAAATTCATCTCGCACGATTACCTGGTGGTTCCGGCGGGGCAGTCTTCGACGGCCGCCGCGGCCCGTCCGGCCGAAGCGGCAGGCACGCATCCTGCACCGGCCGTTGCCAACGCCGGTCCGGTGGCGACGCCGGCCGACGCGCCGTCGTGCCCGGAATGCGGCATGCTGATGGTGCCCAACGGCGGATGCTACAAGTGCATCAACTGCGGCTCGACCTCCGGCTGCAGCTAGAGAGGGGCGTGGCCGGTCTCAACCCGAGGCGGCTCTTCAGGGGCTAAAGCCCCCGAAAATATAGGCTGTCAATGTCGGAGCTGAAGCTCCGACCCCCGAGACCGGCGATTCTGAAATGGCGGCGGTAGAATTTCTCTCGCAAAAGAAGATTCCGCCACGCGAACGGCTGATTCTCGCGCTCGACGTTCCATCGGTCGACGAGGCGAGGCAGGTCGTCGAGCGCCTCGGCGATTCCGTGCTGTTCTACAAGCTGGGGCTGCAGCTCTTCATGACGGGCGGCTATTTCGAGCTGGCCGAGTGGCTGCGCGACAGGGGCAAGCAGATATTCATCGATTTGAAATTCTTCGACGTTCCCCAAACCGTGAAGAACGCAGTCAAACAACTCACCCGGTGGCATGCCAGGTTCGCCACCGTGCACGGAAACGACGAGATGCTGCGGGCGGCGGTTTCCGAAAAGAACGGGATTCAAATCCTTGCCGTCACCGTCCTGACCAGCCTGGATGAAGCGGACATGAAGTCGCTCGGATTCCAGACGGACATCCAAGCGGTCGTGGAATCGCGGGCCCGGCGGGCCCTCGAAATCGGGTGCGACGGCCTGATCTCGTCGGGCATCGAAGCCCCGGCGCTGCGGGAAAAATTCGGCGACAAGTTCCTGATCGTGACCCCCGGAATCCGTCCCGGCGCGAACCGTCCCGTGGACGATCAGAAGAGAACGGTGGATGTGGAAGAGGCATTTCGCAACGGCGCCGACTACATCGTCGTTGGCCGGCCCATCCTGAAGGCCGAAGACCAAAAAGCGGCCGCCGAGGCCATCCAGGCCAGAATCGCCGCCCTCTTTCGCGCCTGACTCGCCCGGCGGCGAGCCAAGCACGTGCCCTGGCATTACCACAAAACATAAGAGCCATAACAAGTTAGGCCCGTTGCGGGCGGCGTGGCGGGGTGTATACTTCTTCGCCGCCGGGACGGGAAGGTGAAAATCCCGCTTCCCGGCGCGGCGTTTCCGGCCTGTGGCCGGAGGGCCGCAGGAATTGTAGATGAAGCATTCGAAGTCCCGTCGGTTCACGACGCTGAGGAGGAACGGGGATGAAGCCGATTGCCACTCTTGTTCTGGCCTTTGTGTTTGCAAATCTGGCGCCGGCGGCCAGCGCCAGCGCTCGCGCGCCGAAAAAGCCGAAAGACCGGACGGCGAAAAGCGCGACGAAAGGCAATTGGCCAGACCCTGACCATGGGCTGCGAGCCACGCGGTTCAGCCCGCTCACGCAAATTACGGCGAAAGACGCGCCGCGGCTGGGCAAAGTGTGCGACTACGCGTTTCCGGAGAAACAGACGTCTGAGACATCGCCGGTGGTGTGGGACGGCGTGTTGTACGCGACCAGCGCGCACGATACGGTGGCGCTCGACGCCTCCACGTGCAAGGTGAAATGGCTGGAGAAGTGGACGCCGCGCGGGCCCGAGCCGGACCATACCGACAGGAATCGCGGCGCGGTATACGCCGACGGAAAGATCGTTCGGGGCACGCCGGACGATTATCTGATTGCGATGGACGCCAAGGACGGCCGCATCGTGTGGGCGCGGCAGATCGCCGACCCGCGCAAGGGCTACTTCATCAGCATGGTGCCGCTGGTGCACGGCGGGCTCATCTACGTGGGGCCGGCGGGCGCCGAGTGGGCCAGCAGCGGATGGGTGGGCGCATACAAGCTGAGCGACGGCTCGCCGGTCTGGAAGTTCCACATCGTGCCGCAGGGTGGCGAGCCCGGGGCGGAGACCTGGGGGCCGGATCCGGCCGCGCGCACGCACGGCGGCGGGAATTTGTGGACCGAGCTCACCTTCGATACGAAGCGGGATCTGCTGTACGTGCCGGGCGGAAACGCCGCGCCGGACCTCTATAGCGTGGGCAGGCCCGGCGCGAATCTGTACACGAACTCGATCATGGCGCTCGACGGGCAAACCGGGCGTCTGGTCTGGTATCACCAGTTCATCCCGCACGATACGCACGACTACGACCAGACGCACGCCGGTCCGCTCTTCGAGACGAAGATCGACGGTGAACTGCGGTCCGTTGTCGCCACCACGGGCAAGAACGGCATATTGAGCGTTCTCGATCGCCATACGCGCAAGCTGATCTACAGCGTTCCCTTCGCCACCCAACTCAACAACCAGGCCGAGCTGACCACCACGCCCGTGCACGTCTGCCCGGGCCCGCTCGGCGGACAGTTGTGGAGCGGCAGCGGCTTCAACCCGCAGCTGAACCTGATCGTGGTGCAGAGCGTCGAGTGGTGTGCGACCATGGCGGCGGCCACCGCCAAGCCCAGCGCCGAGCACGCCGAGGCTTACGGGGAATATTGGGGCGGCATGCACAAGGTCGACCCTTGGCCCGAAGCGCACGGGCGGGTGACGGCCTTCGATGCCTCGACGGGGAAAATGGTCTGGCGCCACCCGACGCCCCAGCCCATGGTCGGGGGGCTGACGCTGACGGCGAGCAACCTCGTGTTCACCGGAGAACTGAACGGCGATTTCGACGTGATGGACGCGCGGACCGGGAAGATGCTTTACCAATACCCGTTGCACAATGCGGTGCAGGGGGGGGTGATCACCTATCTGGCGGGCGGCTCCCAGTATGTGGCCGTGGTTTCCGGAGGCGGCGGGGTGTACGGCCGCATTCGACCCAATATCGGCGACGTTACCACGCTGTCCGTCTTCGGGCTGCGGAACCGCGGCCAGTAGCGGGATCGGTTTTTTTCGCCGGGCTCGAACGTGCGCAGCCCGTAATCCGAAAAACATCGGCTGTGGCTGCCCATCAGAGAGTCTTGAGAGCGCCGTTTTCGATCTAGCCTAAGCGGCCTGCGCGAGCAGGAGGGAAACCTGTTGACTGCGCGGCGGCAACGGGCGAATCTGCCGTCAACGGGAACGCGAAGGCCATGGTCCTGTTCCCTCCCGCGCCTCGAAGCGAACTCGCTGCAAGTAGGTCCGAATATCCTCGATCAGTTCTTCGGCCGTCAGGCCGTTGGGGGCGCCGCGGCAAGCGGCCATGAGCTGGAAGACGCAGGCGCACTTCTGCTAGGATTCGAGGGCACGCACGATGGGCTCAAGCTGTCGCCCCATCCGCCGCACGCGCGTCAGGAGCCTTCCCTGTTGATTGGTCGTGAGAGCCACTAGGCAGTAAGTCGCTCGTTTTTTTGCCGGCTGAAAAAAGCCGGCGCAGCCAAACGAGCGTATGGGTCGCGCGGGTTCGACGATGCCTGCGTTTTTTTCGCTCCCAAGGCCCGCCACCCGGGAGGCAAGCAACCGTTGCAGCACATTCTGCCCCGGCAGGGGCTCGATATAGGCTCGATACTCACATACTGCTTCCTGCTCGGTCTGCTTCACGGGATTCTGCCCGACGAACATACCTGGCCCATCACCTTTAGCTACGCGATCGGCAGCGGCAGCGGCACGCGAGGGATGCGCACGGGCCTTTGTTTCGCCGGGGCGTTCACGGTTCAGCGGATGATCTTGTCGGAACTTTCCTATCTGGCGCTCGCGCCGTTCTTGCGATCGCCGTCTGTGAACTCGGCCGTTTACATCGTCGTGGGCGCAGCGATGTCGCTGGCGGGCTGGCTGCTAACAGGCAAGAAGCGCTACGGCCATTTCCATCTGCTCGGTCATCACCACGGATCGCCGGAAGATATGGAACAGGCGCCGGCGGTGCTGAAACGCCACCACACCGCAAATCGCGAAGGACAATCGCTCCCGATGCGATGGACGCTGATCCACGGTTTCATTGCCGGTTTCGGCGTGGGAGGATTCGCGTTATTCGTCAATGCAGTTGCCGCGCCGGCGATGCCGAGCGCGTGGTTAGGCTTTTTGCCCGGGCTGTTCTTCGGGTTGGGAACGATCGTGACGCTAGCGGCGGTGAGCGCAGCGTTCGCCCTTGGCATGCGGTTTGTGCGCGGTCTCAACGAGGAAGACGTAAGGCGCTTTGGCGCCCGCGCCGGCGGGAGGATGTTGTACTCCGGCGGCTTTTTGTTCATGGGTGCAGGGATTGCGATGGCCGCGGGGCTCGGCCGTTCTTGGCCGTTAGATATGGGATACGCTGTGATCGCGCTGTTCGTCTTCGTGGTCGCTATTCCTGCGCTCGTCCACAGCTGGAGGGAGGTAACCGGAAAGGGCATGAAGGCGCCGAGCGAGCCAGGGGGAGGGGATGCGAGCTAGCCGGAATGACGCTCCTGGCCTCCAATCGAGGCGCGAAGGCCCTCGGCGATGGCCGTTGCCCAGCGGACGACTTCGGATTCGTTTTCGGCCTCGACCATGACGCGGACCAGCGGTTCGGTGCCCGAGTAGCGGAGGACGATGCGATTCGGCTCGCCGAGCGCGGCGCGGGCCTGCTGGAGGAGCCGGGAAACCTTGGGCAAAGAATCGAGAGGCGGTTTGCGCTTGACGGGAACGTTGATCATGCGTTGCGGGTAGAGAACCAGTCCCCGGGTCAGATGCTCGAGCGAATCGTCGCGGACGACGGCAGCGGCGAGCTTGAGGGCCGTCGCCAGGCCGTCGCCGGCCGGTCCGTCATCCAGGAAAATCACGTGGCCGGAGGGTTCGCCGCCCAGATTGGCGCCGCGGCGCAGCATTTCTTCGAGGACATAGCGGTCGCCCACGGGGACGCGAATCAGGGAAATTCCTTTCCCAGCCAGGGCGCGTTCCAGGCCGAGATTGGTCATCGAGGTGCCGACAACCACCCCGCCTTTCAGCCGCCTCGCCGCTTTCCACGCTCGCGCCATGAGATACAAAACGCCGTCCCCATCGACAGCCCGTCCCGAAGCGGTGGAAAAAATAGCCCGGTCGGCGTCGCCATCGAAGGCGACGCCCAGGTGGGCGCCTTTTTCGACCACGGCGCGGCACATCGCCTCGGGATGGAGCGAGCCGCAGCCGGCGTTGATGTTCTGGCCGTTGGGCGCGGCAAAAAGGGTGATGACGCGGGCGCCCAGCGAGGCGAAGAGTTCCGGTGCCAGCCGGCTGGCGGCGCCGTTGGCGCAGTCGAGAACGACCGATAGCCCGTCGAGCCGGGCTTGGCCATCGGCTCGCGCGCGCAACAGATCGAGATATGCGGTGGCGAATTGCCGGTTGGCCGTGAGAAGGGGTCCGCTGTCCGCAGCGGCGACGGAATCGGCGCCGGGCGGCATGGCGCGGTTTGCGCCGAGGATTTCCGCTTCGATCTGATCCTCGATCAGGTCGGGAAATTTCATGCCGCTGAAGTTGAAAAGCTTGATTCCGTTGTCGGTGAACGGATTATGGGAAGCGGAAATGACCACCCCGGCCGCAAAGCCCCCCGCCCGCACGAGGGCCGATACGGCCGGCGTCGTGATCACACCGGCTGAAACAGGCCTTACCCCGGCCGAAATCAGTCCGGCGGCCAGAAGCGCGGACAGATGCGGTCCCGATTCGCGCGTATCCATGCCGATGAGCACGCGCAGGCTCCCGGCCGGATCCTGCCGGGCCACGAATTCGCCGAGCGCGCGCCCGGCGGCGTAAATAGTTGCGTCGTCGAGCGGAAAGCGGCCGGGGACGCCGCGAATTCCATCGGTGCCGAAGAGTTCTCGTTCCATAAGCGAAAGGCGATTGTAACGTGCGGCGAAGGGAATCCGAAGAAGCGGCCCCGGGATTTGCGTCCCGGGCGCGGAGCGGTTCAGACGCCGGCGGCGGCCCGCAGACGAGCGACGCGGTCGGCCAGGCCGTCCGGTTGCTGGAAGCAGCGGATGGCGGCCAACCCTGCGGCGCCGGCGGCGATGCATTCGGCCGCATTTTCAGGGGAAATTCCGCCGATGGCGATGACCGGAATCTTGACCGCGCGGCAGACGGCGGCCAGGCGGCCCGTTCCCTGGGGCGCGCCGTAGGCGAGTTTCGAGGGAGTGGCAAAAACCGGGCCGAAAAAGATGTAATCGGCCCCGTCGGTTTCGGCCGCACGGGCCGCGTCGAGCGAGTGGCAGGATTTGCCGATCCGAAAGGGCCCTGTGGCGCGCTCGCCGGGCCAGGCGCGCACAGCGGCAACGGGCAGCCCTTCCTCGCCCAGATGCACGCCGCCGGCGCCGGCGGCCAGGGCCACATCCAGCCGGTCGTTGACGAGGACTTGCGCCGGGGCCGCCCGCGTCCGAATCCGCGAAACCAGTTGAAGAAGAGGGCCGCCGGCCAGATCCTTTTCGCGGACCTCGATCCAATCGACGCCCAGTGCGGCGACGCGGGCGGCGGTTTCGACAAGCGCCGCCGCGGCGCTCAAGGGCTCTGGCGGACCGAGGTCGCGGCGGCCGGTGACGTAGCAGAGAACGGGGTTAGTTTCGCGGGGCAACGGTGGTGGGCCGGCGGCCGAGCAGGGCGTCGGCGGCCATGATCATATCGACTAGGCCGATTCCGCTGACGGCGCCGCGCATATATCCGCTAAACATGTAGGGGATCAAGCCCGGGTAACGCGCCAGCAACGCATTGCTTTCCCACAGGTGAGACCAGGGCAGCATCAGGATGAGCAGACCCAGGTCGAACCAGGCAAATGCCAGCACCACCCGCAGCAGGCGGTCGTTCCCGGGTTGCTTCATTCAGCCGCGTCTCCCGGCCGCGCCGGGGCGAGCGGCAGATTGGTTTGAATGGCGGAGGCGGCCCAGCAGCCGGCCTGGCGGACGGGCGCGAAAGAGAAACGATGATGCGGGGTAGGGCCGAACTGGCGCAGCGCCTGCAGGTGATCGGCGGTGGCGTAGCCGCGATTATGGTCGAAGCCGTATTGCGGGTAAACGCCGGCCCAGCGGTCCATGAGCCTGTCACGCCACTGTTTGGCCACTATCGATGCGGCGGCGATGGAAATCGATCGGGCGTCGCCGTGAATCAGCGGCTTCTGCGGAATCGCCGTTTCCAGCCGCACGGCGTCGATGAGGAGATAATCGGGTGTCACTTTGAGTTCGGCTAGCGCATGCAGCATCGCCTGACAACTGGCCCGATGGATATTCCAGGCATCGATCCGGTCGGCGTCTACTTCGGCCACGGCCCAGCCGAGCGCCCGTTCACGAATCCGAACCGCAAGCTCTTCGCGCCTTTCCGGGCGCAGCTTTTTCGAATCGTCCAGGCCGCGAATCTGCCGCGACGGATCGAGGATGACAGCCGCCGCGACCACCGGCCCAAACAACGACCCGCGCCCTACTTCGTCGACGCCGGCAACGCGTGCGTGACCGAGGCGGCGGGCCTGCCGTTCGTAACGAGACGAACACAATCGGCCCATGGCTCGAAATCCGGCGCGATTCTACCACAGGCGACGCGGCGCCCGGCGCGCACCGATGCGGGCTGTTTCCTATTTCTGGGCCGGACCGGTTTTGGCTGGCGGGGTGTACCGGTCTTCACTCTTGATGCGGGCGGCTTTGCCCTTGAGTTCGCGCAAATAATAGAGCTTGGCGCGGCGCACGCGGCCGCGGCGGATCACCTCGACCTGGCTGATCGACGGCGAGTGAACCGGGAAGATCCGCTCGATGCCGACGCCGTAACTGACTCGCCGTACCGTGAACGACGCCGATGCCAGGCGGCCTCTCCGGCCGATGACGACGCCCTCGAATGGCTGGATGCGTTCTTTTTCCTTCTCGCCCTCGCCCTCGCGCAGACGCACGTGCACTCGCACCGTATCGCCAGGGCCGAATTCGGGTAACTCGTTCCGCAATGAGGCGCGTTGCGCCTTGTCCAGTAACTGACTCATGGGTTCTATCCCTTCCACCAGCGGCCGTTCGGGAGGGGCCAGCTTCAGCAGAAAATCCAGCCCATGGTACTTGATTTTCTTCGCTTTTGCCAGCCGCGGCCCCTCCCCCGGGGCGGTTTGGACAGGGACGGGTATAAGATGAGCCATGCCGTGCGCATGGACATAAGGCGGGAAAAGGGCGGCGCGCATTATTTCTCGCCCGGGTCCTTGCGGCGGGCCGGCAAGATGGGCGCAGGCCACGGGGATCCCGGCGGTACGGGGACCGGTGGCCGTGGCCGGTCCTTAAAGTAGTACCGGGTAGCACCGGGCGGGTCGCATCCGATGAACCTGACTGCCTTTTTCGGGTTGCTCGGAGGGCTTTTGGTCCTGGCCTTCGTCGCCAATCGCCTGGTGCTGCGGACGGGGGTTCCCGACGTCCTCGTACTGATGGCCACGGGCGTGCTGCTCGGCCCGCTCTTCCACGTCATCGATCCGTGAAGGTTCCGGGGAATCACGCACGGTTTCGGAACGCTGGCGCTCATCCTCATCCTTTTCGAAGCGGGACTCGAACTCGACCTCTGGCAAACGCTGCGGCATTTCCCAGGAGGGGTCGTTCTCGCCGTTTTCAGTTATGCGGTGAGCATTCTGTTGATCACCCTGGTGGTGTGCGCGAAGCCTTTCCCTTGCCCCTTCGCTCGGCGCTGATCGTCGGCGCCGTGCTGGGGGCGGGGTGAGCAGTTCGGTGACCCTGCCGGTGCTCCAGCAAAGGAGCGGAAGCCTTCATTTGTTGCGCGTGCAGTGGCGGGTTTTCCGCCGGGCCAAGGGACGGGATTTCAGCGGGATTGCGGCCGGCGGTTTGGGCCTGCGCCGTGCGAGGCCGGTGGCTCATCTTCTTTGCCGGCTTCGCTCGAGAGGCGGCGCAGCAGCGGAAACAGCAGCAATGCGCAGCCGGCCAGCGTTCCTACCGGCGGCAGAATCACCAGGGTCCAGCTGGGGTGCTGGATGTAGGAGACGCGCAGCATCCCCGCGATTCCGACGCCAAACAGCAAAACGCCAATCATAAACAGCGCCGGACCCGTCCAGCGCCGCAGCTCGCTCATCGGGAATCCCTCTTTTCCGGCCGCAATTCGGCCAGAATCCGGCGGTCATCGCCGGTCAGAGAGGCCGATTCGAGCAGTTCGGGGCGGTTGCGAACTGTTTTGGCCAGGGCTTGGCGGCGGCGCCAGCGCCGGATCTCCTCATGGTTTCCCCCGATCAGGGGCTCGGGCACTTCCCAGCCCGCGAGCTCGCGTGGCCGGGTGAAATGCGGGCAGTCGAGAATGCCGGCCTCGCCGGCCGGCGCCTCCGGCGGGGCGGTGAACGATTCCTGGATGGCCGAAGCCTCGTTGCCGAGCGCGCCGGGCAGCAGGCGCGTGACCGAATCGAGTACCAGCGCCGCGGCCAGCTCGCCGCCGGAGAGCACGAAATCGCCGATCGAAACCTCTTCGGTGGCCAGATGCTCGGCCACGCGCTCGTCGACGCCTTCATAGCGGCCGCAAAGAAGAACCAGACGGTCGAGAGCGGACCAGCGGCGCGCCGTCTCCTGGCGGAACAGCCGGCCCGAAGCCGAGAGCAGGACGATGGCCGTGCCCGCCGCGCTCCGCGCCTGGCTGGCCGGCGCGCCGAAGAGATCTTTGATCGCTTCCCAGAAGGGTTCGGGTTTCATGACCATCCCTTCGCCGCCGCCGAAGGGGCGATCGTCGACCGTGCGATGGCGGTCGTGCGCGTAGCGCCGCAGATCGTGGAGGGAGACATCGATCAGGCCGGATTCCCGCGCGCGGCGGACGATTCCGTAATCGAGCGGGCCGGTGAAGAAGTCGGGGAAAATCGTGACGATGTCGAAACGCATCGTCTTATCTTACTCGCGGTTCAGCTCGCCGAGCCCTTCGGGCAAAGCGACTTCGATGCGGCGCGAGGCGGCGTCGATTTCCCGGCAGATGTCGCTCGCCATCGGAATCAGGAGTTCGCCCTGGGGCGTCTCGACGACCAGCAGGGGCGTTCCCGGCGTTTTCTCGCCGGTGAACTGAACGCCGGTGACGCGCCCGAGCAGGCGGCCCGATCCCTTCTCGAGGGCCTCGCACCCGACCAGATCGGAAACGTAATAGGAGCCGGCGGGAAGCGGGGTGCGGTCGGCGAGGGGAATCTGGACCTCGAAGCCGATCAGTTTTTTGGCGTCGTCGATCGACTGGCTGCCCTCGAAATGGAAGACGGCCATTTGGCGGGAGGGCTCGATGCGGCAGGAGAGGATGGCCGCCTCTCGCGGCTCGCCTCTGCCGTTCGAGAGGAGCGCCTGACGCAACACTAGCAGGCGTTCGGGAAAGTCGGTCAGAAGAGCCGCGCGAACTTCACCGCGGCGACCTTGTGTCCGAACGATTCGCGCCAGGCTGACTCGGGTCACGATACGGCTATTCCAGAATTTCCAGCGTCAGCCGTTTTTTGATCTTCATGCCTGCGGCGCCGAGAATCGTCCGGATGGATTTGGCGGTACGGCCTTGCCGGCCGATCACCTTGCCCAGATCGTTCGGGTCAACGCGCAGCTCCAGCACCGTCACCTGCTCGCCTTCGACTGCTCGCACCTGAACTTGTTCGGGATTATCGACCAACGCCTTGGCAATCGCCTCAACGAGTTCCTTCACGCCACCCTGCGACATGAGCTTCCTCTCTTCGTGAGCCGGCACCCCCGGAACTCACCCGAAGATCACGAGTGGGCGCGTGACAGGCGTTCCCCCGCAGCAATCAGACGAGCTTGCGCTTCACGAAGAAGCTGCGCACCGTCTCGGAGGGCTGAGCGCCAATGCCCAGCCAGTATTTCACACGTTCTTCTTTGAGCCGGATTTCGGCGGGCTCATTCTGCGGGCTGTAGGTACCAAGAATTTCCACAAACCGGCCGTCTCGCGGCCGGGTCTTCTCGATCACCACAATGCGATAAGACGGCTTCTTTCGCTTGCCCGTTCGCGCCAAGCGGATAGCTAACAACGAAGTGCACCTCCTTGTGCCCTGCTATTGTAGCGCACCTGGGGCTCCAGAATTCCTTGCCGTAAGCGGTTTCGGTACTATGGGCCTTTGCGGAGCAACGGGGGAGACGGAATTGAAGAAAACGCCAGGCATCCGAAAAGTGCTCGCGGCCAATCGCGGGGAGATCGCGATCCGCATTCTCCGCGCGGCCAATGAACTCGGCCTGCGCACGGTCTGCATCTATTCCCAGGAAGACCGGCTGAGCCTGCACCGCTTCAAGGCGGACGAAGCCTACCAGATCGGCGCGGGAATGGGGCCGGTGGAAGCCTATTTGGATATCCAGGGGATCGTCGATCTGGCCCTGCAGAAAAACGTCGACGCGATCCACCCCGGCTACGGATTCCTCTCGGAAAACCCGAGATTCGCGCGCGCCTGCGCCGAGGCGGGCATCACGTTCATCGGGCCGACGGCCGATCTTCTGGAGCTGCTGGGCGATAAAACCGCGGCCCGGCGGCTGGCGGCTTCGGCCGGCGTGCGCGTCTTGCCGGGCACCGAAAAGCCCATCGCCGGCATGGAGCAGGCCCGGAAAGCCGCGCGGGCGATCGGCTTCCCGCTGATCATCAAAGCGGCGATGGGCGGCGGCGGCCGCGGCATGCGCGTGGTGCGGGAAGAATCGCAGCTCGATGCGAAGCTGGAAGAGGCCCGCGGGGAAGCCCTGGCGGCTTTCGGCGACGGCTCGGTTTTCCTCGAAAAATACCTGCCACGTGCCCGCCACCTCGAGGTCCAGATTCTGGCCGATCACCATGGCAACGTCCTGCACCTGTGGGAGCGGGACTGCTCGGTGCAGCGGCGGCACCAGAAAGTGGTCGAAGTCGCCCCGGCGGCCAACCTCGCGCCGGAAATTCGCAAGGAGCTGTGCGACGGGGCCGTGCGAATCGCCCGCCAGGCGAAATACCGCAATGCCGGAACGATGGAATTCCTGCTCGACGCGGACACGGGCGCGCTCTATTTCATCGAGGCCAATCCCCGTATCCAGGTCGAGCATACGGTGACCGAATGCGTCACGGGAATCGATATTGTCCGCTCGCAAATCCTGATTGCCCAAGGACATGCGCTGCACGCGAGCCCCCTGTCGCTTCCGGGTCAGGACCGGGTCCCGCTCTACGGCGCCGCCCTGCAATGCCGCGTGACCACCGAGGATCCCGAGGATAACTTCGCCCCCGATTACGGCAAACTGAATACCTATCGTTCACCCGCGGGCCTAGGCATCCGGCTCGATGGCGGCTCGGCCTATGCCGGCGCGCACCTGGTCCCCTATTACGACTCCCTGCTCGTGAAGGTGACCGCCTGGGACGTTACGCTGGCCGGCGCCTGCCGGCGCATGGACCGGGCGCTGCGGGAATTCCGGGTGCGGGGGGTGAAGACCAACATCCCGTTTCTCGAAAACGTGGTGAACCATCCCAAGTTTCAGGCCGGCGAGGTCACGACGGCGTTTCTCGACGCATCGCCGGAGCTGTTTCGCTTTACCACGCGCGCCGACCGCGCGACCAAGCTGCTTTCCTATCTGGGCGAGGTTATCCTGAACGGGAATCCCGAGGTGAAAAACAGGAAGGCGCCCCATCCGCTCGAGGCGCCGGCGATTCCGCAGGCGCCCGCAACGGGCACGCCGCCCGAGGGAACGCGGCAGCGGTTGCAGAAGCTCGGTCCGGCGCAATTTGCACGGTGGGTGCGCCGCGAAAAGCGGCTGCTCATCACCGACACGACCTTCCGCGACGCGCACCAGTCTCTGCTCGCCACCCGGGTCCGCACCCGGGATCTGCTCCTGACGGCCGACGCCGTCGCGCATCGCCTGCCGGGCCTGTTTAGCATGGAGGTCTGGGGCGGGGCGACGTTCGACACGTCGATGCGCTTTCTGCACGAAGACCCGTGGCAGCGCCTGCGGCAATTGCGCGAGAGGATTCCGAATATCTGTTTTCAGATGCTGCTGCGCGGCTCGAACGCGGTCGGCTACACCTCCTATCCCGACAACGTGGTCGTTCGGTTCGTCCGGGAAGCGTTTTCCGGGGGCGTGGATATTTTCCGCATTTTCGATTCCCTGAATTCCATCGACAACATGCGCGTCGCGATCGACGCCGTGCTCGAAACCGGCGGCGTCTGCGAGCCGGCCATCTGCTACACGGGCGACGTGCTCGACGCCTCCCGGCCCAAATATGCGCTGTCCTATTACGTGGCGATGGCCAAACAGATCGAGAAACTGGGCGCCCATTTTCTCGGCATCAAGGACATGGCGGGCCTGTGCCGCCCCTACGCCGCCTATGCGCTGGTGAAGGCGCTGCGCGAGGAGATCGGCATTCCCCTCCATTTCCACACCCACGACACCAGCGGCGTGAACTCGGCCGCGATCCTCAAGGCCGCCGAGGCCGGCGTGGACGTCGCCGACGCCGCCATCGCCTCGATGAGCGGGGGAACCAGCCAGCCCAATCTCAATTCGATCGTCGAAGCGCTGTGCCACACCCCGCGCGACACCGGACTGGACATCGAAACGCTCGATGAGTGCTCCGATTATTGGGGGGTGGTGCGCACCTATTACGAGCCGTTCGATTCGGGCCCGCGAGCCGGTTCGGCGCGCGTCTACCAGCACGAAATTCCCGGCGGGCAGTTCACCAACTTGCGCCAGCAGGCATCCGCGATGGGCCTGGGCCACCGGTGGCGCGAAGTCGAGCGCACTTACGCCGAGGTGAACCGGCTCTTCGGCGACATCGTGAAAGTGACGCCTTCGAGCAAGGTCGTCGGCGATATGACCCTCTTCCTGATGTCGCGGGACATGCGGCCCGAAGACGTCCTGAAGCTGGACGTGCATCACGACCTTTCGCTGCCCAATTCGGTCGTCGAGATGTTCCGGGGCGAGCTTGGCGTTCCTCCGGGCGGCTGGCCGAAAAAGCTGCAGCGGATCGTTTTGCGCGGGGAAAAGCCGCTGCAAAAGCGGCCCGGCGCATCGCTCGCCCCGGTCGATTTTCCCGCCGCCAAGCGGGCGCTCGAAAAGAAGCTCGGCCGGCCGGCCGGTGACGATCAACTGCTCAGCGGGCTGCTCTACCCCGACGTGTTTTCCCAGTACGAAACGTTCCGCCAATCCTATGGCGACGTCAGCGTTCTGCCCACCCCGGCGTTCTTCTACGGCCTGCGCCCCGAAGAGGAGATCACCGTGGAAATCGAGCCGGGCAAAACGCTCATCATCCGGCTCCTGACCATCGGGGAGGCGCATGCCGACGGAACGCGGACGCTCTTTTTCGAGCTGAACGGCCAGCCGCGCGAGGTGCGCGTGCGGGACCAGTCGCTCAAGGTCGTCGGACGCGCGCACCCGAAGGCCGATCCGGCCAGTCCCGGCGACGTTTCCGCGCCGACCTCGGGCGTGGTGACCGGGATCGCCGTGCTGGTGAACGAGACCGTGGCCCGAGGGCAAAAATTGATGACCCTCGAAGCGATGAAGATCCAGTCGAATATTTACGCGCCGATCGGCGGGCGCGTGGCGAAAATTCTGGTCGCGGGGAATCAGAGCGTCGAAGCGAAGGACCTGCTGCTGACCATCGTTGCCTAGCGCGGGCGGCCGCGCCACCCGGCGTCTCAGGAAAGTCCGGCCAATTTACCCATGCCGCGCATCCGGCCCTTGAGCGAGCCGTACTGCTTGATCATGCGCTGCATCTCCTGAAATTGCCGCAGGAGCTGATTGACCTCCTGCACGCTGGTGCCGCTGCCGCGGGCGATCCGCTTGCGGCGGCTGCCGTCGATCACCTTGTAATCGACGCGCTCCTCGGCGGTCATCGAATTGATGATCGCCTCCATATGCACGAACTGTTTCTCGTCGATTTCGAGGTCTTTCGGCACGTTGGCCAGCGGCCCGATCTTCGGCAGCATCCCGAGCACCTGTTCGAGCGGACCCATTTTGCGCAGCTGGCGGAGCTGATCGCGGAAATCCTCCAAATTGAAGTCGCTTTTGCGGATCTTTTCCGCCAGCTTCTTCGCGTTTTTCTGGTCGACGGTCTTTTCCACCCGCTCGATCAGCGAGAGCACGTCGCCCATGCCGAGGATGCGGGAAACGATCCGGTCGGGATAGAACGGCTCCAGCGCGTCGTATTTCTCGCCGACGCCGACGAATTTGACCGGGGCCCCGGTCACCTTGCGGATCGAGAGCGCGGCGCCGCCCCGGGCGTCGCCATCGAGCTTGGTGAGCACGACGCCGGTCAGGCCCAGGCGGCGGTGAAATTCGCCCGCCGAACGGACCGCGTCCTGGCCGGTCATGGCGTCGGCGACGAAGAGGATCTCGGCCGGAGCCAGCTCCCGCTTGAGGATCCCCAACTCGTCCATCAACTGATCGTCGATGTGCAGACGGCCGGCCGTATCCACCAGGATCACGTCGTAGGCCCCAAGCTTGGCCTCGCGCAGGGCGCCGCGCACGATATCGAGCGGCTTGTCGATCCCGGCGGCGGGAAAACAGGGCTGACGGATCGCCTGCGCCACCTGGCTGAGCTGTTCGCGCGCCGCCGGACGATAGACGTCGGTCGAGACGACCATCGGGCGATGGCCGTTATCGGCAAGCCATTTCGCCAGCTTGCCGGTGGTCGTGGTTTTGCCCGAGCCCTGCAAGCCGACCAGCAGCCACACCGACGGCGGGCGCGAAGCGAATTGCGGACGCACCGGCTGGCCGACCAGTTCCTGCAGTTCGTCGCGAACGATCTTGACGACCTGCTGATCGGGCTGGAGCTGGAGGGTGACCTCGGCGCCGAGCGATTTTTGCCGGATATGGGCCAGGATTTCGTCGACGACCGGCAGGCTGACGTCGGCGTCGAGCAGGGCTTCGCGGGTGGCCGCGAGGGCCGTATCCAGATGCTCTTCGGTCAGTTTGGCCTGGCCGCGAAGTGTCTTAAAAACCTTTTGTAAGCGCTCGGTAAGGTTATCGAACATGATGTGTGACGGATCGTCTGCGGATTCGCCGCTCGCCCCGGCGAGCCGGCCGTTTTCATTCTACGGGAGCGCTCGCCGGGCGGTCAACGCGCTCGGAGGTGCCTTGCAGCGACGAGGCTTATCGTGCGTCAGGGACGATTCCGACTGAGGAGGAAGCCGGCGCGGCTCGGATAAAGGTAGCTCAAATTGTGTTTAAAGAGTTAACATTAAGGAACGGGTAGGGTACGGACAACCTGTTTGCTCGTACAATCAAGGCAATGCCAACCAGAATGCATTTCAACGAGGCTAAGGCCACACAGGCGGCGGCGCGTTTTTTGACTTTGCGCGGCGGCAGGATGAGTTACATGAAGCTCATCAAACTTCTCTATCTGCTTGACCGCGAAGCCTTGATCCGTTGGGGGAGGCCGGTGACGACCGATGCTTACGTCTCAATGGACCGAGGCCCGGTCGTCAGTCGCATTTACGACCTCATTACCGACGAGCCGAGCCCCGAAAGCACCTCCGTTTGGCAAGGTTCGATTTCCCGAGTCGATGGCTACGAGGTCGAGCTGCGCAATGACCCTGGCGCGAACGAGTTGTCTGATGCGGAGGATGAGCTTGTCGCAGAAATTTTTGGCCTCTACGGTCGGATGAGCCGGTGGGACATTGTAAGGCTTTGTCACGACTTACCAGAATGGGAGAATCCCCAGGGAAGCGCGCTGCCAATCGAATACCGCGACATTCTTCGGGGCGCTGGAAAGACTGAATCCGAAATTGCCCGAATCGAAGATGAGCTAGAGTTTCTTTCTCTCTCTTCATGCCTCCTTCCCTCCGCTTGAAATGGGAGAATCGTCTGTAAGCGTCGGGGACGTCTTTTACCTATCCAAGCGCGACGGTGGGACACCGCATTATTGGATTGTCGTCACTCATCCGGATGGCGACAACCAAGTGGCCATTGTTAACGTGACGTCATGGAAACCTGGATGCGACGAAACGGTGGTAATCAACCACGGCGAACATCGACGAATCGGCCATACGTCCATCATCTTCTATTTAGACGCTCGACTAACAGCGGCAACAGCTATTTCAAGGGCAGTGGAGGGTGGCGTTTGTGAGAAGTGCGAACCATGTTCGCCAAAATTGCTAGAACGTGTGCAGAGAGGCGTTTTGGATTCCAACTTCACACCCCGTAAGGTTAAGGAATTCTGCCGTGCAAGGTGGCACAGGAAAGATGGCTAGTATGCTCTTGCGCGCCGCCAGGTACAAGGCCTTGTAAACACCAAGATTCGCCACTTTAGTGCTTCGGCCTGCCGAATGAGGGTACCCCGTCTCGAGTTGCGTGGGAGTGACGATACACTCAACCCAGGGTGCACTGCCCGATCTGTCCCATGTTAGAGGGGGGATGTGCCCGCGCGGGTTCTAATGTGGGCGCGGCTTCCTTGACCGCTCAGAGGGGGATACGTAGACTAGGGGTTCACACGCAGGAAGTGTCTGCGATCTGAGGAGATGCTGCGTTGCCGAAGCGCACCTATCAACCGCACGTCCGCCATCGCCACAAAACGCATGGCTTCCGCGCGCGCATGAAAACGAAAGGTGGGCGCAAGGTCCTTGCTCGACGCCGCCAGAAAGGGCGGCGGCGCCTCACCGCCGTCTGATTACCCCCGTTCGTCCCCGCCTGCGGGGCCGAACGATCGACTTCTCTACCCCCGTTCCTGCCGATTGTTGCGCCGCAAGGATTTTGACGCGGCCTACCGGAGCGGGAAAAGGCGGTCGGGCGCACGGTTTGTCGTTTTCTGCCGCCAGAACGAACTGGGACGAAACCGGTTCGGGACCAGCGTAGGACGGCGAATCGGCGGGGCGGTCAAACGGGGCCGCGTGCGCCGGCGCGTGCGAGAAATCGTACGTCTGCACCGACAGGAATTCGCACCGGGATGGGATATCGTCATTCAACCACGCATCACAGCGGTCCAGGCGCCGTATGCCTCGCTGGAGAAAGAACTGGTGGCGCTGATCCGCTCGCTCACCAGCTCGCCGATCTGACGGTTCGGGGATTGCTGCTCGCGATTGCCTTCTATCAGGCGACGATCGGACCGCTGCTCGGCGGCGCCTGCAAATATCACCCCTCCTGCTCCTGCTATGCCCGAGAGGCCGTCGAACGCTACCGGTGGCGTGGCGTGCCGATGGCGCTCGGGCGCCTGGCTCGCTGCCGGCCTTTTCATGCGGGCGGGTGGGATCCCGTGCCCGACGAGCTTCTCGAGCACACGCCGGCCAGCCCATTCGAAAGGATCGCCAGCACGGTCGTGCGGCTCGCCGCCAGGGACCGGGAGGAAAAGCCGTCGCGGAGACGCTCGCCGTGAGCTGGACGAAGGTGTTGGTCTTATGCGTTGCCGTCCTGTGGGGTGCCAAGATTGTGGCGAATGCGATCGAAAAAAGCGCCCGAGAGGGTAACGACCACCTCCTGAACCTCCGGCGCGCCTTGTGGTCGTTAGAACGCCGGGCAGGCATGGGCTCCGCCGACGCCCTCGACGGTGCGCCAACAGATGACAAGGACTGAGCAGTGAAGGAAATCTCCACAGAGCAACGGCTTCTGCTGGCGCTGGTCTTGTCGGTCGTGGTCGTTACGCTATCCGACCTGCTGGTCTTCCGCCATTCGAAACAGGCCCACCCCAAACAAACGGTAAGCCAGACAATACCCGCCTCGGCGGCGGGACAGGCAAAACCGCCGGTGGCCGCCCCGGCCGCCGCGACGCCGGCCGCGCCCGCACAGGCCGCTGCGCCGGCGCAGATCGAGGCCGCGCAGGAAAAGACCATCGTCGTCGAAAGTCCCGTCTATCGCGTGGTGCTTTCCAATCGCGGCGCCGTCGCGCGAAGCTGGCAACTGAAGCGGTACGATGAGGAGGCCCAGCCGAAAACGGTTCTCGATCTGGTTCATCCGCCGTCCAATCCGCAAAGCGATGAATGGCCGCTTTCCCTGCTTCTGGTCGATCCCAAGCTCCAGTCCGAAGCCAACAACGCCCTTTTTCAAATGAAGCCGGGTCCGGCGACCCTCAAGGCTCCCGCCATCGTCGACTTCACCTGGAGCGATGGCCACCTCACCGTGACCAAGCAGATCCGGTTCGGCACGGGCTACGTCGCCGACCTGCGCACATCGGTCACGTTGAATGGCCAGCCGGTGACCTATGCGGTGGCCTGGCGCGGGGGATTCGGCGACCAGACGGTCTACAACGCGCCCGATCAGGTCGAGGTGTTTTATTCGACCGATGGGAGCGTGAATACGCGCGGGTGGAAGAAGCTCGGCACGAGCGATCACCCCGAAGTGCCCGCCTTGGCCTCCCCCGCCGTGCAGTTCGCCGGGATCGAGGACCACTATTTCGCCGCGGCTTTTCTGCCCGCGGAAAACGGGCTCAATGCCTGGGACTGGCGGACCGAGCGGCAATTGCCCGGCGCGTCGGGAAAGCAGCAGCCGGTGGCGGAGGTTGCCGTCGGTTCGCCGCAGGACAATCCGGGTCCGGTCTCGGTCCGGCTATTTGTCGGCCCGAAGTCGCTTTCGGTGCTGGGGAGCGTGAATGCCGAGCTGCGGTCGCTCGTTCATTACGGCATCATGGGCTTCATCGCCGAGCCGCTCTTCTATGTTCTCCGCTACATCCACCACTACGTGCCGAACTGGGGCTGGGCCATCGTCGTGCTCACCATCGTGCTCAACATGGCGCTCTTCCCGCTCAAGCTGAGCAGTTGGCGCTCGATGCAGAAGATGCAAAAGGTGATGCCGGAAATGAAGGCGATCCAGGCGCGCTACAAAAAGTATCCGATGCGCGACCCGCGGCGCCAGAAAATGAACGAAGAAATGATGGAGCTCTACCAGAAGGAGGGCGTCAACCCGATGGGCAGTTGCCTGCCCATGCTCCTGCAGATGCCGGTCTGGTTCGCACTCTACGAGATGCTCGCGGCCTCCATCGATTTGCGGCAGGCGCCGTGGATCGGCTGGATTCATGATCTCTCTGCCCACGATCCCTACTACATTCTGCCGATCCTGATGACGGCGGCCGGCTACGCCATGCAGAAGATGACGCCGATGACCTCGCCCGATCCCAATCAGCAGAAAATGATGAATTTCATGCCCGTTATCATGGGGTTGCTCTTTTTCCGGCTGTCGAGCGGGCTGATCCTGTACATCTTCACCAGCTATCTGGTCGGCATCACCCAACAGTGGTACCTGAACAAGACCTCGCCGGTGAACGTTTCAGGTCCGGGCAAGACCCCGCCCAAAAAGGTGAAGCAACAGGCGGTCGAGCGATGAGCTATCGGTTTTCGACCGACGGCCGGCTGGAACGGGAAGAGTCGGCGCAGGAACTCGGCCGGTTTTTGGATCGGATCATCGGCGACGGCGGCTTCGATCTGAGCTACCGGATCGAAAATGTTCCGCCGCAGCCGGACGCCATCGACCGGGTCGAGGTTCGCGTTTCGTTCGAGGGCCCCGACCAGGATCTGCTGCTCGAGCGCAATGGCGAGCTGCTCCAGGCGATCGAATTTCTGGCGGTGCGCTGGCTCCGCCTCGATCCCCACCTCTACGACCACGTCCAGCTCGATGCGGCCGATTATCGGGCCGCGCGCCTGGAAGAGCTGAAACTTTCCGCCCGCATCGCCGCCCAGCGGGTCGTCGAAACCGGCCAGCCGTTTCGCTTCAATCCCATGCCCGGCCGCGAGAGGCGTATCCTCCACCTGGTGCTGGCCGAGAATCCCGCCGTACGCAGCGAAAGCGAAGGGCAGGGCGAGGAACGCCAGCTGGTCGTCCACCCGGTGAAACCGCTGCGCCCCAAGCGCTGAGCGGCAACCCGAAAAAAAATCGAATCAGTCGATTTCAAGCTGGTAGCCGGCCTTGCCGACGTTGAAGCACCGGGTCTGGCCGATCGTGTCGCTTTGGCCGGCGCATTCGTGGATGTGGCCGCAGAACAGGTAGGCGGGCTGATGGCGCTCGACCCATTCGCGCAGGACGCGGCTGCCGGCATGCCGGCCCTTGGCGACCTCGTCGAGCGCGGTTCCCCAGGGCGGGAAATGCGCGACGAGGTAGAGCGGCGTAAGGCCATTGAACGGGACCAGGGCTTCGGCGATTTCCTCCTCGGAATATTCGCCCGGCGTATCGAACGGCGTGGGATTGCTATAGCCCAGCCCGGCCCATTGCGTCCGGCCAAGCTGGCGCGTTTGGCGATGGAAATCCACCAGGCCATACCGGCTGCAAAAGACCCGATTTTCCTGCTCGGTTTCGTGGTTGCCCGGCAGAACCCAGACGGGAGCGCTCGCCTGGCGCAGCCGCTCGCCGCACCGCTCGAGGCCCCGGCCGAAGACCGACAGGTCCCCGGCGGAAATGTAAATGTCGGCCGGCTGGGCGAGCAAACGATCGAGCGCCCGCCTGTCGCCGTGAATGTCGCTGAAGATCAGGATTTTCATCGTATTCCGGGAAAAACCGGCGCGGGATTAACGGACGCGAACCAGCGGCGACCGGCCGCCAACCACCTGCCCGACCCTCTGCGCGCGGATGCCGCGGCCCTCGAGCGCCCGCATCGCCGCCGATAGAGACGATTCCGCGATGGCGACCAGCAACCCGCCCGAAGTCTGCGGGTCAAACAGCAGGCGGCGATATTCCTCCGGCACCGGGTCCGCAAACTCCACGCAACCCTCCAGAAACTCGCGGTTGGCGATCAGCCCGCCGGCCAGAAAACCCTTCTGTGCCGCCTGGACGGCCCCGGGTAAATATTCGGCGGCTCGAAACTCGATTTCGAACGAGCCCTCGCCGGCAATTGCCATCTCTCGCGCATGGCCGAGCAGACCGAAGCCGGTCACATCGGTGACCGCGTGGACCGGCGAGTTGTTTTGGCCCACCTCGACTTCGCGCAGCGCCTCGGCCGCGTCCCGGTTCAGGCGCGCCATCGAGCGCACGGCCCCGTCCACCGATTCGGGCGCGGCTTTGCCGCTTTTGAGCGCCGTGGCGATCACCCCGGTTCCCAGCGGCTTGGTCAGCAGGAGAGCGTCGCCAACCCTGGCCCCCGCGTTTCGCCAGAAGCGCCGTGGGTGAACCAGACCGGTGACGGCGTAGCCGAATTTCAGCTCCTCGTCCCGGATCGAATGGCCGCCAGCAATTACGCAGCCGGCCTCCTGCATCTTTTCGATCCCGCCCCGCAAAATCTGCTCCATCAGCTCGGGATCGCCTTGCGCCGGAAAGCCGATGATGGCGAGCGCCACGGCCGGACGGCCGCCCATCGCGTAGATGTCGCTCAGGGAATTGGCTGCGGCAATCTGGCCGAACGCGCGGGGATCGTCGACGATGGGCGTGAAAAAATCGACCGTTTCGACCAGGGCCAGATCGTCGCTCAGTTGATACACCCCGGCGTCGTCGCTCGTGTCGTAACCAACGAGCAACCGGGGATCATCCAGGCGCGGCAGCCGCCGCAAAACCAAGTCCAGCAAACCGGGACTCAGCTTTGCCGCTCAACCGGCAGCCTTGGCCATCGAAGTCAGCCGGACCTTCTCCGCCAAAGTCTTCCTCCTGGGTAACAACCGGGGAAAGTTCCCGGTCCCGGACGGCCGCCAGCGCCCGCCCTGCCGTTTTTTTTCGCTCAGGGATAGCAGCTGGCGAAAATGTGGCCCAGCCCTTCCGTCCTGGTCTTGTGAAGACGCATTATAACTCGGCAGCCGTTAGCCGTTAGGCCGCCGGCCGCCAGGGAATCTGGCCGCCGCACCGCATACTGCTATAACATTCACGAAGTGAAACCGCGCCAGAAGAAATACCGAATCCTAGCCGCCGCAGTCATCGCCATCCTTCTCGGTATTGCCATTTTCCTGCCCGAACTGGTCGGGTTCGGCTGGCATGCGATTTACGGGAAGCAAGCCAGCTACCGGGAATGGCAGATACCGGTTCCAACCGGCTGGTTCGCCACGCGCCAGGGGGAAAGCCTCACGCTCGAGCGGATGCTCCACTTTCCGATGCGGGAACAGACCCCCACAGTGGTCTTTCTTCCTATGCACATAACGAAGAACTTCCCCTTCGACGCCAACCTCTGGACCGAGGTGCAGGTCAATCTGCAGGGACGGCGAGGCTACCGGCTGGAGGCCACGCGCAACATCCAGATGGGCGGCGCGCCCGGCTATTGCTGGGAATTCGTGAAACGGCAGGACATCTCGCATTGGTGGATTACCTGCCTGGTGCCTTCCGAGCGGCTCTCGGCGGACTTCAGCGGCCAGCACTCGTTCGCCGGGGCGTTCTACTCGATTCTTCCTCAGATTACCTGGGACCCGGGTACGATTTGATCCGCCTCGGCCGCGGAATTGGCCCGGACATGGACGAGTAGAGGATCGGCCGTCGCGCCGGCCGGATTCAAATAGCAGTGGCCATCGAACCGCCCGCCGGGCTGCAACAGAAGGCAGGGCGTGTAGATGTCGCCCGAAACCGTCGCCCCCGATTGAATCTCCACCTGCCCGCTCGCGCGCAGCGTACCGCGGAATCGCCCATAGATCAGCACCCGCTCCGCCTCGATTTCCCCCTCGACTTCGGCCGTGCGCCCCAGAACCAGAAGCCGCCGGGAGAGGATCTTGCCGGTGAGCGCGCCGTCGAGCCGGAAGGTGCCGGGCACGACGAGCGTGCCTTCGAGGCGGCTGCCCGCCTCGAGGAACCCGGTCCAATCCGAGTCTTCGTTTCCTCCGGAAAACAGGTGAAAAGGCGATTCCATAACTATTAGAAAAGTATTCCGTAGAAAATATATTCTAAGAGAATTACATGGGGCCTGCGCCATGCGCGTGCCCGCCGGTCGCCGCAGGCAATGGCGTCATCGCCCGAGGAGGCGGTCATACAGGGAGATGAGCTGCTGCTCGTCGTAGTATTCGATTCCGAGCAGCCCTGGGCGGCTGCCCCGGCGCTCGCGGAGGACGATTCGCGTTCCGAGGGTTCGTTGAAGCTCTTCGATCGCGGCGCGGACGTTTGGATCGGGCGGTGTCGGCGCGGCGACAGAGCGGTTGCGCCTCCGGGTCGCCAGGCGCTCGATCTGGCGCACCGTTAGCCGTCCCCGAGCCGCTCGTTCGGCCAGGGAAACCCGCGAACGCCCGTCCTCGATGGCCAGCAGTGCCCGGCCATGGCCGGCGCTCAGGCGTCCGGTATCGATCATCTCCAGGATAGTATTTTCTAACTTCAATAAACGCAATGTGTTAGCTATGGTTGCCCTGTCTTTGCCGGTTCTCCGGGCGACATCCTCCTGCGTCAGGCCAAAATCCCCTGTGAGCCGGTCAAAGGCCTTGGCCTCCTCGACTGGGCTTAGGTCCTCTCTCTGGATGTTTTCCACCAGGGTGATTTCAAGCGCCTCTGTTTCCGGTATGTCTCGCACAATGGCAGGAACACGCGTTAAACCGGCCCGCTTAGCGGCGCGCCAGCGGCGTTCGCCGGCAATCAGCTGATAGCGCGGCCCGTTTTTGCGCAAAATCAGGGGTTGTATGATGCCCGTCGAACGAATGGACTGGGCGAGTTCTTCGAGCGCCTCCTCCCGGAACTGTCGCCTCGGCTGATAGGGATTGGGATCGATCCGATCGACATCGACCTCCGCCGAAGGGGATTCCTTGACGGTCGCGGGGGTGGGGATCTCGTTTTGGGGCGGCTCAACTGGCCGGATCAGGGCGTTCAGTCCCTTGCCCAGAGCGCTTCTGCTCATTGGCGATAACCTCCTCGGCAAGCTCTGAATAGGCCACGGCGCCCCGGCTTGCCGGATCGTATTGCAAGATAGCTTTGCCGTGGCTGGGAGCCTCCGCTAGCCTGATGTTTCTCGGTATGATGGTTTGGAACAGTTGAGAGCCGAAATAGCTGCGGAGGTCGGCAGCGACCTGGCGCGAGAGAATCGTTCGATCATCGTACATTGTCAGAACGACCCCCTCGATCTCCAGTTGTGGATTCAAACCTTCCCGAATGCGCGTGATCGTGTCCAACAGCTCGGAAACACCTTCTAAAGCCAGATACTCGCACTGAATGGGGATCAATACGGAGTCGCTGGCGGCGAGCGCGTTCAGGGTTAGCAGATCGAGGGCCGGCGGGCAGTCGATGATGATGAAATCATAGGCGGCCTTGATGCCCTCCAGGGCCTCTTTCAGGCGGAATTCGCGCTTTTCCGCATCGACCAGTTCTATGGCCGCGCCGACGAGATTCTTGTCCGATGGCAGCAAATCGAGTGATTCTAAAGAGGTTTTTTGAATGCTGGAAGCTGGCGATTGGGCGCGGATAAGCATGCTGTAGAGCGAAGGACGCTCCGGGTCGCGGCCGAATCCCAGGCTTGCGGTTGCGTTCGCCTGCGGGTCGGAGTCGAGGAGAAGTATTTTCAGGCCTTTTGAGGCCAGGAAGGCAGAGAGGTTGATTGCCGTCGTTGTTTTTCCAACGCCACCCTTCTGGTTAGTTACGGCTATGGTTCTTGCCAACAGGTTCTCCGGCACTCATTTCCAAAGAAATTTACCAGACCATTCCCGGCGGGGCAACTAAGACCGTTTCACGTGGAACGTTCCACGTGAAACAATCTCCCTAAATCGCCTTCGGATTTCCGGAAATCACGTACCGCCTGTCCGAACCAGGAATCTTCATCGGTTCATTCCATGACCAAAGGCCATTCTGTTCCGCGGATTTAACCTCAGTTTCCCCGAGCCACAGGACAAGCCTCCCGTCCGGTTGAAGGATCTGTGCGCAACGATCGAGGAAGGCATCGGTAACAGCTACGGCCCGGCTCGTAATGAAACCATATTCCGTTGCAGGGGAAAAATCCTCCAGCCGGGAGCGAACAATGTCCACCCGGTTGGGAAGTGCCAGCATTCGGCATACTTCCGATAGAAATGCTGCCTTTTTGCCGTTGGGCTCGAGCAGTGTCTCGCTCACCTTTGGGCAAAGCATCGCTATCGGCAAGCCCGGGAAACCCGCCCCGGAGCCTACGTCAAGCAGGGGTCCCGACTCTATCCCGGCGGAAACTGCCCCGAATAGCGATTCGCCAAAGTGCCGCTCGACGAGCAGCACCGGATTGGTAACCGATGTCAGGCTGATTTTCTGATTCCAGCGAGTGAGCAGATCGATATACTTGGCTATCTGGCCGGCCATCGAGCCCGGAATCTCGACGCCAAATTTTCTCAGCGTCAGATGGATCAACTCGGGCGAAAGAGTCTCCCGCTCAGCCATTTTTCCGCTCCGTCTTGAGCCTTCCGACCGGCTCGCCGGGGAAAATCCCCTGCGAACAGCCCTGAAAAGGCTTGATGATCCTATCTTATCCGGATTTGTTCGCTTCGCCATTCTGCTCAGTTGACAGTATGGTTCGTGCCGAATTATGGTTTCTGATCTTGCCATGAAAGTCCTGATCATTGGCGGAGGCGGCCGCGAACACTCCCTGGCCTGGAAGCTCAGCCAATCGCTGCGCCCGGAAAATGTGATCTGCGCCCCGGGAAATGCCGGTATTGCCCGCGATGCCCAATGCTTCCCCGTAAATCCGGCCGATTCGAAGGCGATATTAGAGCTGGCCATTGAACAAAAACCGGATATCACCGTTGTCGGGCCGGAACAACCGCTGATCGATGGCCTCGCCGACGATTTCAGGGCGCATGGACTTCAGGTCGTGGGTCCCTCGCGAAATGCGGCCCGCCTGGAAGGAAGCAAGATATTCGCCAAACAGTTTCTGGGGCGCCACGCGATCCCGACAGGGGCCGTATACGGGATCTTTGATGACGCGGGCCAAGCCTATGACGCGATCTCTTCGATAGACGGGCCGCTGGTGATCAAAGCGGATGGGCCATGCGCGGGCAAGGGTGTTCTGGTCACAAACTCCCGCGAGGAAGCCCGGGCATTCGTCAAACGCCTGATGGAGGACAAGGAATTTGGCGATTCCGGCAGCTCCATCCTGCTCGAAGAGGCCCTTCAGGGCGAGGAACTCTCGTTTATCGTACTGAGCGACGGCCAGCACATACTGCCGCTTGTCCCGGCCAGGGATCACAAACGCGCACTGGATGGGGATCAAGGCCCGAATACGGGTGGTATGGGGGCTTTTTCGGCCGAAGGTATGATTTCGCAGGACTTAGAGAAGGAAATCCTTCAAAAAGTCGTCCGGCCGACACTCGATGGCATGGCCAGGGAAGGCTCTCCCTACATAGGCTTCCTCTATTGCGGGCTGATGCTGACCGGCCGGGGGCCCGAAGTGCTCGAGTTCAACTGCCGCATGGGCGATCCCGAGTGCCAGGCGATTGTCGCTCGAATGGAATTCGATCTGGCCGAGGTGCTTCAGGCGGCTTGCCGGGGCGAACTGGGCCATGTGAATGCCCGCTGGCGTTCGGGCGCGAGTGTTTGCGTGGTGCTGGCCTCGGGCGGCTATCCGGGCCACTACGAAACGGATAAGCTCATCGAGGGCCTGGAAGAGGCGGGTCGCATCCCGGATGTGGTCGTTTTCCACGCGGCAACCCGGATGCGCGATCAGGGCTACCGGTCGGCCGGCGGGCGGGTCCTGGGGGTGACGGCGGTCGGCCCCGATCTGGAAGCGGCGACGCGCCGGGCCTATCAGGCGGCGGCCCGAATCCGGTTCGGCGGCGTGTATTATCGGAAAGACATAGCAAAATACAATAAGTTAACTAAAAGAAATAACGCATAAGGGGGGTAATGTGACATCGAGTCCTGCTGGCGTCCCGCGCGTGGCCATTCTGATGGGCTCGGATTCCGACCTGCCGGTGATGGCCGAGGCGGCCAGCCGTCTGGAGAAATTCGGTATCGGCTCGGAAATGGAGGTTATGTCGGCGCACCGCTCGCCCGAGCGCGTGCACGATTACGTGAAAGGGGCCCCGGAACGGGGCATTCGGATCTTCATCGTGGGCGCGGGCGCCGCGGCGCATCTGGGCGGGGTGGTCGCTTCGCTGACGACGCTTCCCGTGATCGCCGTTCCGCTGGCGGCAACCTCGCTGAGCGGCCTGGACGCGCTGCTTGCCACGGTGCAGATGCCAGCCGGGGTTCCGGTCGCGACGATGGCCCTCGACAAGGCCGGCGCGGCCAATGCGGCCGTTTTTGCCGCCGAGGTGCTGGCCCTCTCTGACGCGGACATCGCGGCTAAGCTTGCGGTGCACAAGCACGATCTGGCTCGATCGGTCGAAGAGAAGAACGCGCGGCTCAAGGAAAAACTGGCCTCCGGTTCCCGCTAGGTTTTCGTGCGAGCAACGGAAACGCCGGCCCGGGTTTGCGCTTAGTTGGCCGGGGGAGGGTTTTCGAGCGATGGGGCGCCGGGTTCCTGTTTGACGGGCGCTTTCTTAGAGGCGGGTGGCTGGATAATCCAGGCAAAACCGTTTTTCTGGTCCACGGCAGCCAGCGCCCTCGCCGTGCCGGCCGGCGCCATTGTTCCGAGGGCCGTTTTCACCAGCGGCACCAGTTCCGCCAGGGGCGTTTTGCTGAGCCTCTCACGGGAGATCTCCTTCTCTGCGGCCGCGAGCTTCGGATCGGTTGCGATCGCCTGCGCGAACGGGCCGGTCGGATGCGCCAGCCAGACAGGCAGGCCCGGGGATGCGTCATCGGGCGGGTAGCTGATCTGGACGATGCCGGACTTATCCCCTTTTGTTGGATACAGTTGCATGAATCGCGGCCGTTCCACCTCGGTATCCCAGAAATTTTCCTGCCAGAATGTCTGGCGAATCCAGAAGCTCACGTCGGAAACGAGCGGCTGCTGCCGTTCCATCTGGTGAATAAGGACTAGTTCTGTAAGTGGTAGATTATGAGGTAGTTGTATCTGCGAGTGAAGGTTTCCGGCCGCGGCCCGCAGCGGCTCGAGGACCGCTATGCCCAGCTGTTCCAGCTGAGAGATATTCGCCGAGGGTTCCAGGCTCGGACTATTTGGGCCAGCGCCTGCGTTCAGATGAGGAAGTTGCCGATCCAGGCGCAGCAGGGTGCGGCTGGCGGGCGGCGGCTCGGTCCATTCGTCCGCGCCAAGAACGATCGCGAGACTTCTTTCGCCCAGCGGCACGATCAGTGGCGGCAAGCTGTCGGGTTCGAAGGAGTTGCCTACGGCGGCCACGACGAGGCCGTCTTGCCCGACGAGGATCGTCACCTGCCCTGTGGCCAGCGTTGCGACGACCTCTCGGACCCGCTCGGATATATTGACTTGCGGGGCCGGCCGGGCGCCCAGCGCGATGGAAATCCCCGGGGCGGTCAAAGCGGCCGCCAGCGCCAGCGCCACGAAAGAGCGACTTGGGCGGGGCAAAGGCATCCTGGATTGAAAGTAACATAGGCGGGGCAGAGGGAACATTTGCCTTTCTTCTGTAAAATGAGTCGATAGCCCTGTACAGGTACAGGAAAGATGCGGCGGTGGCGTCCCATCGTCCGCTGGTGGAAAGGAGCAGGAGAACTTGCGAAAGCCGTATTCGATTCGACATAACGGGAAACCGCTCGACGAGATTCTCGCCGACCATCTCCGGTTCGTTCGAGCCGAGGAAGGGGGCGTTCGGGCGGACCTGCGCAACGCCGATCTGAGCCGGGCCGATTTGAGTTCGACGACGCTAGCGTACGCCGATCTGCGCGGCGCCCGCCTGGATGGGGCCGACCTGCGGAAAGCAAAGCTGAGCTGCGCGGATTTGAGCGGGGCGCATCTTCACGGCGCCGACCTGCGCAATGCCGACCTCACTGAAACCGTTCTGGCCGGCGCCGATCTGAGCGAGGCGCAGCTGGGTGGAATTGAATTTTTCCGCGCCGACCTCTCCGGGGCCGATTTGCGCCGGGCCAACCTGCGGGTGGCGAACCTGCGCGACGTCAAACTGGCTGGCGCCGATCTGCGCGGCGCCGATCTGACGACGACGATCCTCAGGGAAACCGACCTCGGCGGCGTCGATCTTTCCGAAAACGATCTGACCCACACGCTGTTGCCGGTGAACTGGAAAAGACCCGTCAGCGGAAGCTAGCTGTGGCGGGTGGCGGGGACTGACGGGGCATCGTCCGCGGACGATGCCGGCCGCCCGCGGCGATAGACTTCGATGCCGAGACGCTTGATTTTCTGGTTCAGCGTGGACAGCGGGATCTGAAAGCGCTCGGCGGCTTCGGTCTGATTCCAGGCGGTCCGCTCCAGCATATCCAGAATCAGGCGCCTCTCGACCTCCTCGATGATCTGGGCGAGGCTCTGCGAGCCGGCGGGCGGGTTGGCCGCTTCGCCCCCGGCCAGGGCCCCCGCGGCCGGAAGATGAATGCCGGGCAAAATCTCGCGCGTGAGGAGATTTTCCGGCAGCAGATCGGGACCGAGCGATTCCTCGCTCGACAGAACGACGGCCCGCTCGATGGTGTTTTCCAGTTCCCGCACGTTCCCCGGCCAGTCGTAATCCATCAGGACGCGCATGGCCGCGCCCGTGAAGCAGCGCGGGGATTTCTGGTTTTCCCTGCAGTAGCGATCCAGGAAGTGGGCGGCCAGCAGCGGTATGTCCTGCTTTCGCTCGCGCAGGGGCGGCAGCGGGATGGTGATGACGTTCAGCCGATGATAGAGGTCCTCGCGGAAGCGGCCTTCGCGCGCCATGGCGGCCAGATCGGCGTTCGACGCCGCCAGAATGCGCACGTCGGCCTTGATCGTCTCGGTGCCGCCCAGGCGCATGAACTCGCGTTCCTGCATCACGCGCAGCAATTTCGCCTGGGTTTCCGGACCGATCGTCGAGATTTCGTCCAGGAACAGGGTGCCCTGGTCGGCGACTTCGAACAGCCCTTTCTTGGGGGCGACCGCGCCGGTGAAGGCGCCGCGGACGTGCCCGAACAGCAGCGATTCGAGAAGATCGACCGGCATCGATCCGGTGTTGATCGGGATGAAGGGCCGCTCGCTGCGCGGGGAGGCGGCGTGAATGGCCTTGGCGATCAGCTCCTTGCCGGTGCCGCTTTCGCCGTAGATGAGCACCGTCGAGCGCGAAGCGGCCACCTGGCCGACCATATCGAAAACGGCGAGCATCTTATCGCTCTTGCCGATGATGTTGGGGAAGTTGTACCGCTGTTTGAAGGCGCGCTTGAGCTGGAGATTTTCCTCGCGGAGCCGGCTGATGTCGATCGCCTTGGCGATCTGGGCGAGCAACTCGTCATTGGACCAGGGCTTGGTGATGTAATCGAGCGCGCCGCTCTTGAAGGCCTCGCGGGCCATGTCGATCGAGCCGAAGGCGGTGATCAGAATGATCGGAACCGAGGAATCGCGGCCGCGAATCTCCTTGAGCAGGTCGATGCCGTTGCGGTCGGGCAGGCTGACGTCGAGCAGGAGCGCGTCGAAGGGGCGCTGCTCGATGCGGGCCAGCGCCCCTTCGGCCGAATCCGTCAGAGTCACCTCGTAGCCCTCCGACTCGAGCAGCAGGCGGAGGCCCTCGCGGATTTCCGCCTCGTCGTCGACGACCAGAACCGAAGGCTCAGGCATGGACCGCTTTCTGGATGACGGGGAATTCCAGGCGGAAGGTCGTGCCGCCCTCCGGCCCGCATTCGATCGCCACCTTGCCGGCGTGTTCCTGAATGATGCCGTAGCTGACCGCCAGGCCGAGACCGGTGCCGCGGCCCGGCGTTTTCGTGGTGAAGAACGGGTCGAAGACGCGGTCGATATGCTCGGGCCGGATGCCGTGGCCGGTGTCGGAGACGTGCACTTCGATGTGCGAATTGGCGCGGGTGGTAACGACGGCGAGACGCCCGCCCGACGGCATGGCGTCGCGGGCGTTGAGGAACAGATTCAGAAACACCTGCTGGAGGCGGTTCGCGTTGCCCCAGAGCGCCGGCAGGTCCGGATCGAGCCGCAGGTCCACCTGAACGCGGGAGGATTCGAGCGGATGGCGGACCAGGGCGAAGGTCTCCTCGATCACGGTGTTGAGATCGATCTCCCGGAATTCGGCGCTGGCGGTCCGGGAGAAATTCAGCAGATGGGAAGTAATGTCGCTGGCGCGAAAGGTCTGCTTGACGATCTTGTCGACCAGGAGTCGCCGGGGATCATCCCGGTCCATCTGCCGGGAGAGGATCTGCGCGTAGTTGGAAATCACCGCCAGCGGGGTGTTCACTTCATGCGCCACGCCGGCCGCCAGCAGCCCGAGCGAACTGAGCTTTTCGTTCTGGCGCATCTGGTCCTCGAGATGAATGCGCTCGGTGATGTCGTCGAGAAGGATCAGCAGTCCGAGCCGCTCTCCGCTCTTTCCCACCAGCGGGGCGATGGCGACGTTGACGACCAGGTCGGCCTGCGGGGTGGGCAAGGAAAACTTGTAGATGGTGGCGACGCCACTGTCGGCTTCGCTGGTGATGGCGATTTCCGCGGCCAGGTCCTCCGGGAAAACCTCTTCGAACGGCCGGCCGATGGCGGCGTCCCGGCTGACGCCGATCCGGCGCTCGAGGAACGGGTTCCAGCTCTCGATGCGGCCGTCCAGGCCCGTGGTGAGGACGCCGACCGAGAGCGATTCGACGATGCTTTCGCTGAAATCCTTCAGCCGCTCGGTCCGGGCGGCCTCTCGCTCGAGCGAATGGTACAGGCGGGCATTCTCCATGGCGATGGCGATGTAGCCGGCCATCGTGAAAAGCAGGTTCAGGTCGTCGCTCGAGAGGTAGGCGCTGTCGACGGTTTTGCCCAGGCCGAGCACGGCCACCGTGCGATCGTGAACGCGGCAGCCGACGAAATAGTTCAGCCCGAGTTCGGCGATCGTGCGGCGTTCGGCCGGGTCGAGGCCGGGGGTGTCCGGCGATTCGAAGAAGAGATAGCTGCGCCCCTCCGACAACGATTGGAGAAATCCCAGGTCCAGAGATCCGTTCCACGCGAGGCCCAAAGAGCGCGCCAGGGCGAAGCGTCCCGACGCGGCCGGATCTTCCGCGAAAATCGCGAGGCGGTCGACCAGCAGCGCCTGCGATATGCGGTCGAGCAGCGAGCCGAGCATCGGCTCGAGGCGCACCTCGGTGGTCAGCGTGCGCCCGAACTCGAGCAGCGTCGAGCGATAATCGAGCCGGTCGCGATAGAAGAACCGGTCCAGGCGCTGCTGCACCCAGTCGCGCAGCGGGTCGAAAAGAAAGGCGGCCGCGACGATCGCCACCACGACGCCGGCCGGGCCGGTCGTCCAGGCGGTATGGAACAGCAGGCCGGTCGCCGCCACCACCGCGAAATAGACGCCGACGACGCCGGCCGTCGCCACGGTATGGGCCAGGCCGCGCCGGAGCATGATGTCGACGTCCATGAGCCGGTAGCGAATGATGGCGTAGCCGAACCCGATCGGCACGAGCACCAGAAAGAGGACCGAAAGATCCATCCACGGCTTCATCGGCAGGCCGAGGAAATAGGGAACGATGTAGAGGGAGAAAAAGGGCAGCGTGCCGGCCGCGATTCCGGCCGTCGCCACTTTCAGCTGCTGCCGCACCAGACCGGCGGGTGAGCGGCGATAGCTGCGGAAGAAGAGCGCCGCGGCGCCGAGCGTAAGCAGGCCGAGATAGGCCAGCTCGATCTGATTGAGCGTCACCCGGGCGCCGACCCAGGGCGCGAATCCGAACCATCCCTCGGCGACCGACACGTGCAGGGCGAGCAGGGCCGCCGGCAAAAGATAGAGCAGGCCGCACCGCAGGCGCGGGGCGCGCGCGCGCCGCGGGAAAACCATGGCGAAGTGCGCCAGCAGGGCGGGTTGCAGGAGAAGCGCGACCACATTCGCCCAGTAGACCTCCTGGTCGAAAACCGACAGCTTGCCGGAATAGTGGAAGCTGTACAGGATGAAGGAAACCAGGCAGAACAGATAGAAATGGACGGCGCGGGGCGCGTTCCAGCGCCTCAGCAGAATGAACAGGCCCATCAGCAGATAGGCCAGCCCGACCAGCCGCAGATAGTCCTCCGCGCCCAGCGGCTTGGGCGCCGGCTCGGTGACCAGGGAAATAGCCACAGGGCCGTCCCGCCGCAACACGCGATAATTCATCTGCGCCCACAATCCGGCCCGATAGAGGTCCCGGGCGACGTCGGTGGCCCGTTTCACGGGCCTTCCGTCCACGGCAATCAGGATGTCGCCCGGTTGGATTCCGGCTTGGGCCGCGGGCGAATCGGGGGTTACCTGGCGGGCGGTAACGCCCCCGGCCGTATCCCACCAGACGACCCCGTCATCGGGCAGATTGAAATGCAGGCGCTGCTCGAAGTTGAGGGCCGCGAAGACAACGGCGGCGATCGTCAATAAGGCCAGGATGACCGCGCGCAGCCGTATCCCCAGCGACGGCCGAGGCACGCCGGCCGGAGACACTCCATACGAATTGGCGCTTGCTTCCATCCTCAGACTTGCCGCAACTTCCTCTCGCCCCTGACCGGCGGCTTTACGCGGCCCCCGCCGCTCGCGCGGGAAACGCGCATCAGCCGGCCCCCCTGGCTCCCTAGAACTGTACGGCAAACCCCCCGCGAACCGCGCGGGCGGCGGGCATCACGAGGGCGATTCCGCCGCCGGTATCCAGGTTGACGTAACCCTGGGCCAGCAGATTGCGCAGGTCCACGATGGCAATGATCCGGCAGCAAAGAAAATTCGGAAGCGGCTGCCGCACGCTCACATCCAGGTACGGATCGATCCCGTAGAGCGCCTCGCCGAAGGGATCGGGCCGAGTGAGGATGGGCCCATCGATCCATTGATAGCCGGCCGACAGCTCGGTGCCGGTGCGCTCGATTCGTCCGGAAACCCGCCCGCCGAGCGAATCCCGGCCCTGCCCCTCGATGGCGTCGCGCAGCGAGCCCGTCGCCAGCCCGTCCTTGACCGGGACCAGGGCTCGGGACCATGCATAGACCAGAGCCGCTTGCCAGTGGCTCGAGATCTTTTCCGTGTAGCCCACCCGGGCGCCCCATTGCGCGAGCGAGCCGCCGTCATAGACGAACGCGTCGGAGTAAGGATCGACGATCGTGTTCGGACCGGCCAAGGTGCCGCGGCCGAAGATGGCGGTGTGCGAATCGCTGTCGTGGAAGATCGCCGCCAAAAGCGCGCCGCGGCGTCCGGTTCGATGCTCGATCCGGAGCTCTTCATGCCACGGGCGGTCCAGGGTCAGGCGGCCGGCGCTTTCGACCGGCGTCGCGAAATGATCGAGCACCTGGCCAGAATCGGCCGTGTTCCGGGACCACGGATTCGAGCCCAGCAAAAGCGATGCCGTCCATGCCGGATCGATCACGAAGCGCAGGCGCACTTCCGGGCGCGCGGCCGTCGCGGCGCCGTTCATCGTGGCGAGCACGAACTGACCGCCGTAGTCGATCTCCACCCGGCCACCCAGATTCATTTTGCGGTGGGAATCGATCTCCATGCCGCGGAACGAGGACCCGTCCGGTTCCATCTGCGACTCATGGAAGATGATCGTGGTCGAATCGCTCGTGCCGGCCTGCGCGTCGGTCGACCGAACCCAGGTGGCGGCGAAGGCCGAATCGGTCGTGTGGTCGTAGCCAAAGCGGCCGGCGATCAATAGATGGCTGGTGGGGCTGAAACCGCGGTCATAGAAGAAGGAAGTCGAGCCCATCGTTTGCGGATTGACAGGGGACCAGGCGGAAAGCGACCCGGCCGTCAGTTCCGCGCGGCCGCGGGACACCAGGGCCTTGTGCCTGGCTTCGGGGCCGATCGTCACCCGGCCGTGAGCGAACCGCAAAACGGGGCGGGTGATGGTTGCCGAGCGCAGCACCCAATTCCATTCGCCGGGAGCGCCCTTATCGAGCGGTCCTTGACGCAACCGGTCGATCGAGGAGAACAAAGATCCCAATTGGATCCGCAGCAGGGTGACTTGCCCCACCAGGACCAGGACGCGGGATTGAAACGCAGGCAGGAAGCCGGCCACGCGGGCCCGCACCGAGTAGGCGCCGGGCAGCAGGGCGGCCGAGGTAAAGACGCCGCGCCGGTTGGTCACCAGCCGCGTCGCCTGTCCCGGCATGCCTTCCGGCGTGATGATCACCGTCGCTCCGAGCTGCGGCGTGCCCTGAGCGACTACAATTCCACTCACTTTCCCGCTCCGCCCTGCAGCCCGCGCCGGGGCGGCGGGGAAGCAGATCGCCAGGAAAAGGGCCGGTAGCAGTGCCCGCAGGCGCATGAGTTCGGCTCCCTACTTTTCCATCATTCCTTGGCTTCGCTCAACGCCGCTTTCGCCGCGGGCTTGACGGTGAAATCGGCGGATTGAACGATGTCCTTCTGGGTCACATTGTCCCGAACGGTGATCTGGAGTTTGTAATGACCGGGCGGCAATCCAACCAAAGGCATCTTTTTTTCGATGGTGAGCTGCTCGCCCGTATCGCCCAGCTGGGCGGAGGTCTGTTTCTGGTTCAAAATTGTCTTGGCGCCGCTGGTCACCAAATAATTGATGGTGGCGTCGGAGTGATGCGTTTTCGGGTCCATCTTGAGGTTATAGACCTGCATGTAGAACCCGAGGGTCTCGTTCGAATGGAACGTCGCGCCGATCCGGGGCCGCACCTTGACGTCGCCGAGAACGAACTGGCCGACACCGATATCGCGAGCGGAGACGCCTTGGATCTGGTCGGCCAGAATGAGCGTGCTGGCGCTCAGTTTCGTGTCGGTGTATTGGGGCACGGGCAAACGGGTGCTGATGACGCCGACGTTGCCGCTGTTGACGTCCTTGACGACCAGGTCCAGCCGATACAGCCCGGGACGCAGCGGCATCGCCTTCTGGTAAATGGCCCGGCCGCCCATCGACTTCTGGAATAGCGACGAGGGAATGTCCTGCTGAACCGTGTCCTCGAAAGTCTGCGCGATGCGGCCCCCCAGCGTGGAAATGCGGCCAAAGATATGGAGCGTCGCCGTTTGCACCCCTTCTTTATCCTTGAACGACATCTCCCTGTTCGGGACCTCGACGCTGACGGGGACCAGGTCGGTCGAGTCGGTGATGCGAAGGAAATCGAAGCGGTACTGAAAGGGTAAATCGCTTCGCAGCACCCGCGAGGTGACGATCGCTTCCAAATCCTTGAATTTGACCGGGGGCGGCGAAAAGATTTTCGCGTAGAGGTCCAGCCTGTTGAATTCGTCGAGTGACGCGGGCTCGGGACCGCCGCCTTCGGGGTTCGCCAGATGCGTTCCGTCGGTGCGCTGGAAGCGGGACGTCTTGCTTGCCAACCCCAACGCCTCGTCCGTCGTCAGGCCGGCGCCGGGAACCATGAGCAGGGCGTCCTTCTTCGATGGGTCGGTTGTCAGGTAATACTCGCCGGTCATCGTGGGGTCGACGAATTCGAGAACGACGTTGTTGCCGATGCCGGGCAGGTAATTATAGGTCCAGTCCTCGAAGGGATAGGTTTCCGTTTGTCCGCCGCCTTCGCTGCCGGGACGCTCGTAGGTGCCGCCGGTGGGGTGGGCCTCGATCGAAGCCGGTGGACCCCACATGATGTAAATTCTGCCGCGATCAGTTCTCCAGCCGGGGATGCCCGAGGCGAAGTGCTCGTTCGCGTAAGCCACCCGCTGGTAAAAATCGTCTTTAAAGCTGTTATCTTCCGTGCCGGGGTTGGGATTGCGCCGGGCCCAGAACTCCTCGATGAATTGCTCGCGTTCCCCGTTGGTCTGCAGCTGCGAGAAGGCTTTGCGCTCGGCGGGAGTGATGATGTAGGAAATGGGACCGCTAATCCAATTCTTATAGGGGTTGCCCAACTCCTTCATCAACTCCTGTTCCTGCTTCTTGCTGAGCTTGCGGGGTTGGGCGGCCTGGTCGGCCGAATTGTTCTGCCGGCCTTGCGCCGGCAAGGTAAAGGTGTAGGCGTAGATAAGTCCAAGGAAAAACGATGAGACGAGTAGCTTCTTGAGACCGGACATGGCCTGGCCCCCCAATCCTCAAAAATTGTAGTCCCTTTGGAATCACAGCGTCAATACAAGGGTTTCCTGCGGGGCCCGGGTCTCGGACAGGTGTCTAGCTCCGGCGAGCCCGGGCCATGGCGGCCGGTCCGAAAGTCCGGTTCAGGGGAAAATCCGCCCCAGGTTCCCGGCGCGGGCCCGAGGCGTTTTAGTTGGCTGAAGCCGCCGTGCCTGTGCTCGTGCAGCCTGCGGCCACTACAAGCAGCTGGAGGAAGTCGTCCGGGCGCAGCGCCGGTTCACCCAGGCACTCGACCCCCTCACGCACGCCCGGAATCCACCAACAATCCTGTTCGACAGAGAGCGAGTAAAACAAGCTGATCGGCCGTCCGATCAGCAGGGGCCGCAATTCGTATGCGGTGCCCCCATTCATGCTGAGCTTGCTGAGGACAATGTTGAAATCCTCGGCACAGAGCCTGGCCTTGGCTTCCTCAAATGAGCGGGCGAAAGAACAACGAAATCCAATCGTTTTCAGTTGTTTGACCAGGAGCGAGCCGTCCGAACTCGTGTCGTCCACCAACAGGACACCACACTTTCCAGTCTCCATGGTTTGCTCCCTTGGCTTATCGTTTCGTTGGGTTGACTGGCTCGTGGAAGGAGACCTTGCTCGACCATCGATAGTCTCCAAATCCTCCCTGGGCCTGGCCTGTCCGGATGCTACTTCGGCCAGGCCCTCAGGGAGGCTCCCCGGGTAATGCATCCTGCTTCGCTATCCCCGCCGACCCCCCTCAGCCTGCTCGTGATGGTTGGGCCATGGGCAGGGGCTTTGGTCAGAAGGTACCCCGTGATGTGTGAAAGGATCAATTCTCAATGGGGGGTAGAAAAATATACTGCTTAGGTATTAGTGGGTCCGCGCTTCCGGAGGGGAGATGGCCGCAAATGCGGGGTTCGCCTGACGGGCCGGAGAGCGTTCAGATTGCCATATGGTCGTCCAGATGCGCAATTCCTCGCAGCAGCGCGATTCGAAGCGCCTCCGTGCGGCTCGTGGCGCCGAGTTTCCTGAACATGTTGCGAACGTGAACTTTTACCGTGTTATCGCTGATCCCGAGCGAATCGCCGATTTCCTTGTTGCTCTTGCCGTTTGCCATCAATCGGATAATTTCCACTTCGCGACGGGTGAGCTGCGGCATTTCCATCCCCGCGGCCAACTGCGCGCCCACCGGCGGTGAAATCCACCGCCGGCCCGCGTGCACGGCCCGGATGCACTCGAGAAGTTCCTGGCGCGGGGAATCTTTCAGCAAATACGCCTTCGCGCCGGCGTGCAGCGTCCGGTAGATATCCTGGTCGCCGCCGTAGTGGGTGACCACGACGATCTTGGCGTCGGGCTTCTTTTCGAGGACGGCTCGAAGAACGCCGATGCCATCCATCTCCGGCATGCGAAGGTCGAGCAACAGCACATCGGGCCGGTGGAGAAGAAACTGTTCGATGGCCTGAGGGCCGTTGGCGGCTTCGGCCACCACCTCGATATCCCGTTGCGTCTTGAGTACGGCCCGCAGGCCTTCGCGCACGATCGGATGGTCATCCGCGATGACGACGCGGATTCGTTTGCTCCGAGCTGAGTGGGCTGTCTTCAAATCGGTCTGGCCGCGGATGGAGAGATGGGAATCTGAACTTCGATCCGGGTCCCTTCTCCGGGTTGACTCGACAGATGGAACGTTGCGCCGAGATATCGGGCGCGTTCGCGCATGCTCCGCAGGCCGAATCCGTCGCGAGCGGCGGAGGCGACGAACCCCCGGCCGTTATCCGTCACGCAAAGCTGCGCTTCGACGGTATTGAACGCCAGTTCCACTTGAATGCAGTTCGCCTGTGAATGTTGCAGGGCGTTGGTGACCGCCTGCTGGGCGATCCGGAGCACGTTTTCTTCGGCGGTCACATCCAGGCGCTGCGGAATCCCGGTGAGGGAAAATTCCAGCCGGACCGGCGTTTCGGAACGAAAGCGCTCCACCATTTCGAGAATCGAATCGCCCAAGCCCTTCTCTCCGGGAGGAGAGCCGGAAAGCACGAGGACGGAGCGGCGGGCTTCCTCGAGCGTCGATCGCGCCAACTCGCGTGCGCGGACAATGTGGCGCATGGCCTCCGGTGGCTCTTGCTTGCATACCTCCTCGGCCGCTTCGAGCTGAAGCACAATGCCGGTCAGCCCCTGCGCCAGCGTGTCGTGCACGTCCATGGCCATGTGATTGCGCTCTTCGAGCCGTAAGGCCTGATTGGCGCGTTCCACCATCGCCTTTTGCCGGCTGATATCGCGAATGATGCTCGATGTCAACGGGCTTCCCTCTTCTGCCGGCAGCGGGCTCAGGTTGATCGCGGCGGGAAACTCGCTGCCATCCTTCCGCCGGCACCACAGATCCAGTTCGGTTTCCGCGCGTGGCGACGGCGGGTTCTGCATGTAGGAGGCGAGGCGAGAAACGTATTCTTTGCGCCAGCGCTCGGACAAAAGAATCTCGATCGGCTGGCCGATCAACTCCTGCCGCCGGTAGCCGAACAGTTCCTCGGTCTGCCCGTTCAGCAGCACGATTTTCCCTTCCGCGTCGGTGAAAACCATCGCGTCGGGCGCCGATTCCACCATCCGATGAAACCGCTCCTCGGCTTGCTGCCGCGCGGTCAGTTCTCGCTGCAACCGCTCGTTGATTTCGGCCAGTTCGGCGGACCGGCGATGGACCTCCTCGTTCAAGGTATTGAGTTCCTCGTTGGCCGATTCCAGCTCTTCGTTCGCGGTTTCGAGTTCCTCGGTGGTGCTGTGCAGCTCCTCGTTCGAGGATTGGAGTTCCTCGTTGAGCGACCGCAGCGCTTCGTTGGCCGAGTCCTGGTTTTCGATTACCGACAGAAGATATGCCTTTGTCCCCGCGAGCTCTTGCTGGAGCTGGACGACCCGGTCGTCGGCGATGCGCCGGGCCGCGGTTTTCGTTCGTCCCCCGCGAGACTGCCCCGCCGTTTTTTTTCTTGTCCCTTCGTTCTCGAAGACGATCAGGAACGTGCTTTCCCCGGTGCCCGGCGCATGGATCGGCAAAACGTCGATGTCCACGATTCTTTCTCCGCCTGGGGAGTGCACACGCAGGCCTTCCTGCCGAGCGGGGACATTTTTCTTCCGGGCGGAGGTTATCGCCTTCTCGATCCCGACCAGCAGCCCTTCGCGCGCCATCCTGAGCAAATTCAGGCTCGCGGCGCCCTGCGCCGGCTCCAGGTAGGGGCTGGTGTGCCCTCGGAAGTGCAGGATGTCCATGTTTTTGTTCACCAGCACCGCCGGCGGGCCGTGTTGGCTTAGGAGTATCTGGTCGGCGGCGGCGCGATGCAGGTCGAAGCCACTGCGCGGCGGCACGGGCAAGGCTTGCGGCTGCGCCGCCGGCTCGGAGGCGTACTCATGGGGGAACTCGAAGTAAGGCCGTGAGGCTGTCAGGTGTTTCGAGTAAATCTTGTAGTGCCGATCGGCCAAATTAAAAAGATCGCCGAATCCCCCCACGGTTTCCGCCGAACCCAGCACCAGAAAGCCCGTGGGCTTGAGCGTGAAGTGAAAGAGCGGGATCAGCCGTTGATGGGCGGGGGTATTCAGGTAGATCAGCAGGTTGCGGCAGCTCAGCAGGTCCAGATTCCGGAAGGGTGCGTCGCGCGTGATATCGTGCCTGGCGAAAACGCATCGATCGCGGACGGCCTTGCTGATCTGATAGCCTTCCGAATCCTTGGTGAAGTAGCGGCGGAGGCGGTCCGGGCCGACGCTCTCCGAGATTTCCTTTCCGTATCTTCCGCGTCGGGCCGCACGAATGGCTTCTTCATTGGCGTCGGTGCCGAAAATCTGAGTGGAAGTGCTCGATGCCCGGTTGCCGAGGTATTCGAGCAGCGAGATCGCGATCGAATATACCTCCTCCCCGGTCGAGCATCCGGGAACCCAAATGCGGATCGGCGCGTCATCGGCGCGATTCTTCACAATGGAGGGAAAGATGCTTCGCTCGAGAGTTTTGAACAGGCCGGGATCGCGGAAGAACTCGGTGACGCCAATGAACATGTCCTGGAACAGCGCGCGCAGCTCTTCCGGATTGCCCCTCAAGTAGTCGAGATACTCTTCCCGGTTCCCGATGCCCCCCAGCGCCATCCGCCGCCGAATCCGGCGATTCACGGTTGTGGATTTGTAATTGGTGAAATCCACGCCAAATGATTTCTTGAGCATGCCGAACAGCTGATCGGCGGTTCGGTCGCCCGGCAGCGCTTGTTCCGGCTCTTTTCCTCCCGGTTCCGACGTTGTCAGATAGGGATGGTTGCCCATGCGGCCCAGATGCCGCGCGATTTCTTCCGGCGGCAGAACGAAATCCACGGCCCCGGAGGCGATGGAACTCTCCGGCATTCCGGCATATTTGGCTGAACCGGGATCCTGGGCAAACGTGATGCCGCCCTCCGCCTTGATCGCCCGCATTCCCATAACCCCATCCGAGGCGGTTCCGGAAAGGATGATCCCGATCGACTGATGCTTCCGGTCGCCGGCCAGCGACCCGAAGAAGAAGTCGACGGGCATGTGTTGTGTTTTGGAATTCCGGCGCGGTTCGAGATGCAGCTTCTGTCGTGTGATCGATATGTTTTTGTTGGGAGGAATGACGTAAACGCTGTTTGGCCGGACCTCCGTTCCCTGCTTCGCTTCCACGACGGGCATCGCCGTGGAATGAGAGAGAATTTCGGTCAGCCGGCTTTCATGCGTCGGGTCGAGATGCTGTACGAGCACATAGGCGGTGCCCGTATCCGCCGGCAGGGCTTTCAGGAATTTTTCGATAGCCTCCAGTCCGCCCGCCGAAGCGCCAACGCCGGCGACGGGGAAATTGCCGGGAGGATCGGTATTCCGAGTGGCGTCTCCCCGTTGGCTTCGGCCGCCGCGTCCGCTTCGCTTCGTGAGCCTGGGCTTCATGGTGTGCCTCTTCGGACGACGGGTAAGCGCGAGGGAATACGGCCATGGCGGCGCCTCTGGACGAAATCGCCGCAAAAATCTACAGGCGGATTCTATCATGCAAGACCGGGTGTGAATAGGTTCTTGACGCGAAGTAAAGGGAAGATGACAAACGGTTTCGGTTCCACCGGAGCCGGCGGCCGCATTACAATGCGGCAATACGCCATGCCGGAAGCAAATCGCACGACGCAGGCAGGAGGAAGCCA
>DATLRW010000153.1:0-25790 GCA_035534495.1 Candidatus Dormiibacterota bacterium
GACCACGATGACGACAACCCCGTCAGCCGATTCAACGCCGTCCACATGACGCGCGGCGGCCGCCAGATGGACGTCGAGATCCTCTCCAGCGCAATCGTCTACGAGGCCCGGCCCGCCTGGCTGACCATCGCCCGCGACGTCACGACCCGCAACCAGGTGCAAGTGGAGTTGGAACGCGCCAAGAGCGCCGCCGAAGAGGCCAGTCAGGCCAAAAGCGCGTTCCTGGCCAACATGAGTCACGAGATTCGCACGCCGATGAACGGCATCCTCGGCATGATCGACCTTGCCCTCGAAACCCCGCTGACCGGCGAGCAGCGCGAATATCTCACCCTCGCCAAATCCTCGGCCGATTCCCTGCTCTCCCTGCTCAACGATATCCTGGATTTCTCCAAGATCGAGGCGGGCAAACTCGAATTCGAGGAGATCCCCTTTACGGTGCGCGAGGACCTGGGCGAAAAGATCAAATCGCTTGCCCGTCTGGCTTCTCGCAAGGGAATCGAGCTCATTTGGCGCGTCCGTCCCGACGTTCCCGGCCAGGTGGTGGGCGATCCGACCCGTTTGCGGCAAATCCTCTTCAATCTGGTGGGCAACGCGATCAAGTTCACGGAAAAGGGCGACGTTCTGGTGAACATCTGGCCGGAAAGCGCTTCCCCAGACGGCATCCTGCTACACTTTCTAGTTCGGGATACGGGCATCGGCATTCCTGCCTTTCAGCAGGAACGGATCTTCGAAGCCTTCACCCAGGCCGACGGGTCAACGACGCGGAAATTCGGCGGCACGGGCCTGGGACTGGCCGTTGTGAGGCATCTGATCGAGCGCATGAACGGCCGGATCTGGGTCGAAAGCGAAGTGGGACGGGGCAGCTCGTTCCATTTCACGCTGCCTCTCAGGACGCCGGCCGCCGATTTCGCGCCGCCGCAGGCGATCGAGCTGGCCGCGCTCGAGGGGTTGCGCGTGCTCGTTGCCGACGACAATCCAGAAACGCGGGACGTGCTCACGGAAATGCTCAGACATTGGCGCATGGAATCGGAGGAAGCGGAAAGCGCCGCCGCGGCGCTCGAAGCGCTTCGCCGCGCGCAAGCCGCCTCCCAGCCATTTCATCTGGCCATTATCGACGCCCAGATGCCCGGGGGAAACGGTGTCCAACTGACGAAGCAACTGGGGGAAAGCGGAGATTTCGATTGCGCGCGTGTCATTCTTCTTCGCTCGTTCGACGGTCCGGAGAAGAAGGACAATATCGGCAGCATCGCCGTAGGCGCATTATTGAGCAAGCCCGTGCAGCAATCCGAACTGCTCGATGCCATCCTGAAGGTGAGCACAGGCGGCGCCGATCCGGCATCGCAACACCCCGAACCGGAGGTGGATTTGGCGAACATGCCGCCTGCCGCCGAGGGCAAGCGAGTCCTGCTGGCCGAAGATAACGCCGTGAATCAACGGCTCGCGGAGCGGCTGCTCGAAAAGCAAGGCTACCGGGTGGTGACCGCAAACGACGGGAGCAAAGCCCTCGATCTGTTCTCGCGGCAGTCTTTCGAACTGATTCTGATGGACGTTCAGATGCCCGGCGTTGACGGCCTCGAAACCACGCGGCTCATTCGCGAAAAAGAGCGGCCCACCGGCGCGCATGTTCCGATCGTCATCCTCACCGCCCACGCGATGAAGGGCGACCGCGAACGGTGCCTGGCGGCGGGAGCGGACGATTATCTGGCCAAGCCGATCGTTCCCCATCAGCTCGCCGCCGTCCTCGCACGCCTTTTGTTGCCCATCGTCACACCGGAAAACCGCTCCAGCGATCTTGCGCTCGAGCCCAGGCAGCCATTTGATTCGGAGGCGTTGCTCGAGCGTTTGGAGGGGGATCGCGCGCTCCTGGCGGAGATGGTCCGTCTGTTTGACGAAGAGGCACCCACGCTGGTCGATCAGGCGCGGGCAGCCGTGGACCAGGCCGATTTCGCGGCCCTGCAGCGGGTGGCGCACACACTGAAAGGGGCGATTGGCAACTTCGCCGCCGGACCGGCCTTTCATACCGCTGAGGAGTTGGAGATGGCGGCGCGCCATCAAGCCTCGACGGCGGCAAATTCCTTGCGGCTGCTCGAGGACCAATTGAGGCAACTGACCGAAGGCCTGGAACCGTTTCGCTCGGGAATTCTGAAATGACGGACAAGACGCGATCTCCATCCGACTCTTCCGACACCTTGAACCCCGCCAAGGACGGGAATACGCGCATACTCATCGCCGAAGACGACCCCGTGGCGCGGCGGGTTGTCAAAGCGTTTCTGACGAAATGGGGTTACAACGTGCTGGCGGTTTCCGATGGCGCGGACGCCTGGCGCATCCTGCAATCCCGCGACGCTCCACGTCTGGTGCTGCTCGATTGGATGCTGCCGGGACTGGAAGGCATCGAGATATGCCGCCGGGTGCGCCAGGATTCGACCCATCCCTACATCTATATTCTTCTGCTCACCGGATCCAGCCAGAAACAGGAATTGCTCGAGGCGCTGCATGCCGGAGCCGACGATTACCTGGTGAAGCCCTTCGACGCCGCCGAATTGCGCGCCCGGATTTACGTCGGCCGCCGCATCCTCGCCGCTCAAGACGAGTTGATTGCCGCGCGTGAAGCCCTTCGGTTTCAGGCCACGCACGATCCGCTCACGGGCCTGTGGAACCACGGCGAATTGCTACGCATCCTCGATCGCGAACTGGCCCGCGCGAATCGCGCCCACCAGTCCCTCAGCCTGTTGATGGTCGACCTGGACCATTTCAAGGAGGTAAACGATCGCTACGGCCACCTGGTGGGGGACGAGGTTCTCTCCGAAATTTCCCGGCGGCTGCTGGCTTCCGTGCGCGCCTACGACGTCGTCGGCCGGTGCGGCGGCGAGGAGTTCATCATCGTCGTTCCCGCCATCGAAAGGGATGCCTCCACTGCGCTGGCCGAGCGTATTGTCGCCCACATCGGCGAGCGTTTCTTTGAAACCTCCGCCGGCCCGGTCAAAGTGACGGTCAGCTTGGGCGCCTCCTTCAGTTCCTCCGACAATCCACTGGCGCCGATCGATCTGATCCGCGCCGCGGACATCGCCCTCTATCGCGCCAAACAGAACGGGCGCAACCGCGCGGAGGCCTCGATTTCAGGGCAGATATTCCCGGACTACCCGCCCGGCGAAGTCGAATCGGCTCCGCCCGTTGACCTTCCTCGCCCGGAACGAACCTGAAAACCGGAGGCGTTGAGCGCTAAATCCAAGGCTGACTTAACGTTTTGCTCTGCCCATCGTCCGGGTCCATTCACAACCCCTAATTCTCAATCTTTTTGAATCACAGAATTTACGTCTGCTGCAGAAGGCTCGCTATGCAAAACCTTTCTCCGTCCTCCGTGTTCTAAGCCTGGGGAATTCTCTTGACATATAACTTCTGCTGATGGTGATATGGCGATACAGACCGCCGTGATTCGGATGCCCCGGGGAATGGCATTCGGAGATGGCAGCCTATCGCTAGAAACGTAGATAAACGGAAAGAACCGATACAGCCATGGGTTTCGCTGGCTTCGCGCCGTGAGAATGGCGAAGCTGTCCTTGGGACTTACATTCCTCCTTCCGGCGCAGCGCCATATAGCCCATTCACCTACAACCAATCTGACCGCAGTCACACCGTCGGCAGGAGGATTCGGATGGGCGAGAAAATTGGGGTCTACGTTCTAGCGGTTAACCGGCTTCTTCGCGAAGCGCTTGCCCATATTTTCAAGAGCCGATTGGATATCGATGTCATCGGCTCTTCCGAACAGCCGCAACTCGGCCTGCAGGCAATCGCTGCCATTCATCCTCAAGTCGTTCTGTTGAATGGGGCCATGCCGGGCTTCAATTGGGCCGCTTTCATTCCCGAAGCGCGCAGTCGAACCCCTGAAACCCGTGTCGTGATATTCGGAATGCCGGATGATCCGGGGATCTTCTTTCACTCGATACGAGTCGGGGTTGTCGCTTACCTGTTGAGCGATGCCTCGGCCACCGATCTGGTAACGGCCGTTCGCGCCGCGGCGCACGGCGAGGCCGTATGCCCTCCCCGGCTTTGTCTTTCCCTGTTCAACTACGTTGCCCGCCAAAGCCCGGTTCCCAATCCGCAACTCCATGCCAGACACGGACTCACCAGACGCGAGCAGCAACTCTTGCCGCTAATCGCCCAGGGCCTCACCAACAAGGAAATCGCGTCGCACCTAAGTCTTTCCGAACAAACGGTAAAGAATCATATCCATAGAATCCTGCGCAAGGTAGGCGTGGAGAGCCGTTTGTCGGCCGCGCAGGTTCTGGAAGAGGTCATGTAACCGGATCATCCTAACTGCGGCAAGCAATGCATAGGTACTTTTGTAGTACTCCAGGTAATCCGAATTAGCCCCTCCGGCGGAACGCTAACCATGAGAATGAGTACCCGCCGTTAAGCCCTATCTGTACTCAAAGATAGCTCCCAATTGAGCCTTCCCGATTCCCTGGCCCGACGCGTACTTTTGTCCCGGTTGTTTTTCTGTCTTCCAACGTGGGTGCGGGATGAAAAAAGTTCGTGTCCTGGTAGCCAATCGGCCGAGATTGATGCGGGATCTGATCATGGAAACGATTGGCGAGCAACCGGATATTGAAGTGAGCGGCGAAATCTGGGAGGAATCGGAAATTCTGGAAGCCCTCGAGCGAACCCAGGCCGATTTCCTGATCGTCACGCTTGGGGATTCCGACGAGCGCCCAACGATCTGCGATTCCGTCCTCGCCAGCCATCCGGAAGTTCGCGTGCTGGCAATCGCCCCGGATCGAAACAGCACGATTTACTACTGGGTTTCGCCGGAGATTCATAGTGCCCGGATCGAAACGTCGGAAGGCGGTGTGCTCTCGGCGCTCAGAAGCAGGGCGAGCGAGCGTAGGAGGTAAGCATGTCGCGCTTGGGAAGGCAAAACAAGAAAGCAGTTCGCCAATCGTGCTACACGCGACTTGCCGCCGCGACCCTTTTCGCCGCTTGCCTGGCGGTTTGCGCGCCTGCCTGGTCATCCCCGCAAAGCCAGCAAACCTCGCCGTCCCGGAACGGGTCCCGGTCGCAGGGCCAAGCCGGCGAGCCGTCCCGGCAGGCGCCCGGAGTGCTCCTGTCAAGCGCCGCCCCTCTCGAGGCCGCAAACCTGGATATGGTCGCTGCATCCACCAGCCAGATTCGGGCCGTGCTCGTTGAAAATCCCGGCTTGATGATCGAGTTAAAGCGGCTATTGGCGGAACAGGCCACGGAGTTCGGGCAGGTGTTAACCGCAGAGGATCTAACCAACGAAGCCCTCTACGAGAAGCTCGACAGCAATCTCAGGTTCCGCGCGGCGGCCACCCGGCTTTTGCAGCGTTACGGGTACCTGGTGCCTGCGGTAAATCCGGATTCCGAACTTGGAAAAGAGCGGCAGATACTGATCCAGGAGCGCGCCTTGCAGCTTGCCCGGCTCGAGCAGCAGGGAGAGGCCACACCCATGCCGTCGATGCAGACAGCAGGCCGTTGCGCATCGAGCCAGGATTCAGGCTGCACGCAACCCACCGGCAATCTCCCCGCTCCGGTCCAATCTTCGCCGCTGGGCGGTTTGCCGAGCTACGCCTATCCGCCGTCTCCGCAGGCAGCCCCGGTAGCGCCGGCCACTCCGCCCGCAAACCGGCAGGAGGTCTTCACTTCACTGCCACTCGAAGGCGGAATGGGCAATCTGCCAGGGCCGTCGGGCGCCACAGCGGCGGGTACTGCGGCAAACGCAGGCGCCATGGCTTCCATGGCTCCCATGGATGGAACAGCCGGGAGCCTGGAAGGCGGCGGCGGCGCGCTCGGATGGCAACGGATGCAGGGATTCGGCGCGGGCAGTGCCATCAGCGGTCCGGAAGGCTCGGAAGACATATTTGGACTCACGCAACAGTTTTCTCAACTGTCGTATCCGTCGAACGGCGCAGGGGCGATGTCCAGGCAAGCGCAGCCGGCTGTTTACAACCCGCTGTCGTACCCACCCGGCTCAAATGGCTACATGCCTTCCGACCGCTATGGATGGCGCAGCGGGCCAGCATACCCTGCGCAGCCGCCCGAACTGGTCGCGCGCGAGGACCCCTTCGCCGACATCCCGTCCCTCTATGACATGTACATGCAGGCCGCGCCACAACCAACCACCCTCGAGCGGTTTGGCATGGAGGTTTTTCAGGACACAAGGGATTCGAATCAGATCATTCCCATGGATTTGCCGATGGGCCCGAGCTACGTCGTTGGGCCGGGCGACGGATTGACGATCGATCTCTGGGGCAGCGCTTCCGCACGGCTGTCCCGCGTGGTAGACCGGACGGGACGGGTGACGTTGCCGGAAGTAGGCCCGGTGATGGTGAGCGGCGATACGCTCGGCCAGGTGCAGCAGAAGGTGCAACAGCTGCTGCGCACGCAGTACCGAACCATTTCCGCCGACGTCTCGGTGACGAGGCTCCGGACGGTGCGTGTATACGTCGTTGGCGATGTCGAGCATCCGGGCGCCTACGATGTGAGCTCGCTCTCCACCCCTCTCAACGCCGAATTCGCCGCCGGCGGCCCGACTCCGAACGGTTCCCTGCGGATACTCCAGCATTGGCGCGGGAACAAATTGCTGCAGACGATCGACGTTTACGATCTGCTGCTGCACGGCGTGAGGAACGACATCCTGCCGCTTTCCGACGGGGACACGGTGCGCGTGCCGACGGTCGGGCCGGAAGTGACGGTCGAAGGGATGGTGCGCCGGCCCGACGTCTACGAACTGCGGAACGACAAAACCCTCGCCGATGTAATTCAGCTGGCGGGCGGCATATTGCCGGCGGCCACGCTCAAGAAGATCGAAGTGGAGCGGCTCGTCGCGCACGAGCGGCGGACAATGCTCAGCCTGGACATCTCCCATTCCTCCGATCCGGCGGCCGTCGAAAAGCAGATGGCGGCGTTCCACGTCGAGGACGGCGACATCATCCACGTTTTCCCCATGGCTCCCTACAACCAGGACGCGGTGTACCTGGAAGGGCACGTGCTGCGCCCGGGCAAATACGCCTATCACCCCGGCATGACACTCGCCGACCTGATTGCCTCCTACAAGGATCTGCTACCGCAGCCCTCGGACTATGCCGAAATCATCCGGCTGATGCCGCCGGATTTTCATCCGGTGGTCGAGAGCTTCAATCTGGTCGAAGCCCTGCAGAATCCCACCCGGGCGCCCAAGCTCGATCGGCTCGACACCGTGCGAATCTTCGGCCGCTACGATTTTCAGGACGTCCCGACGGTCAGCGTGGGCGGGGCCGTGCGCGATCCGGGCCTCTATCGGACCTCCGGCGAAGTCCATCTGCGGGATGCCATTGAACTGGCCGGCGGCGTCAGGCCGGACGCGTCCATGGGTTCGGTGCAGGTTTTTCACTATCTGCCCGACAGCCGGATGAAAGTCATCAGCGTGAGCCTGACCAAGGTTCTCGCGGGCGATCCACGCGCCAATTTCCTGCTCGGGCCGCGCGACAGCGTGCTCGTGCAGGAAAATTTGGCGCGGTCCGATCCCACCACCGTCTACGTCGAGGGCGAAGTGTCCCATCCCGGCCGTTACCCGCTCGCGGTCGGCATGCGCGTTTCCGATCTCATCCAGGTCGCGGGGGGACTCAAGCGCAGCGCTGACCAGCGGAGCGCCGATCTGACGCGCTACCTGTGGGAAAACCAGGGACAGATCTCCGGCGAGCATCTGAAAATCGATCTGAGCGCCGCGCTTGTCGACAAACCGGCGAGCAACCCCTTGCTTCGCAACGGCGACGTTCTCACCATTCGCCAGGTTGAGGGGTGGAACGATCTGGGTGCCTCGATCGAAATCAAGGGCGAGGTCAAGCATCCCGGGCGCTACGGCATCCAGCCCGGGGAACAGCTCAGCACGGTGCTGGAGCAGGCCGGCGGATTCACCCGGCAGGCGTACCCCTACGGCGCCCTTCTCGAGCGCAGCGATGTCCGCCAGATGGAGATGAAGTCTTACGCGGACCTGATCGCCCGCGTGCGGCAATCGCAGAACGCACTGCTGACGAAGATATCCACGACATCCGACCGTGACCAGAAGCTTTCCGGGCAGGCCGCCTATCAGCAATGGCAATCGACGCTCGATACCCTGGTCGACAATCCCCCAATCGGGCGGGTCGTCATCCGCATCTCTGCCGATATCCGCCGCTGGGCTAACTCTCCGCTGGATATCCAGGTGCGAGCCGGAGACGTGCTGATCGTTCCCAAACGCCCGAGCGCGGTGATGGTCCAGGGGCAGGTCTACAACCCGACGGCCGTGGCCTTCCGGCCGGGAAAGAGCGCCAAGTGGTATCTATCCCAGGCCGGCGGACCAAGCACGACGGCGAACAAGAAAGCGATTTTCGTGATCCGGGCCAATGGAAGCGTCGTCGGCTCCGAGGGTTTCTCCCTGTGGAGAGGCAATCCTCTCGACGCCACTTTGTATCCAGGCGACACCATCATTGTTCCGGAGAAAGCGGTCGGCGGACCAGCGGAATGGAAGAACATCTTCCAGTCGGCTCAAGTGCTTTCCTCCATCGTGACTTCGGCGGTGCTGGTGGCTCATTACTACTGAGAATCGGGCCAGGCGAGTGAACACGAGAAAGACTATGGTTTGCGCGGCGGCAATCCTGCTAGCGAGCGCGGCTGGGGCCAGGGCGCAGGCGTCATCGGGCGCGACCCGGCCGGCCGGCCGAAAGAGGGCTGGGGTCGCGGCCAACCTTGCGCGCGGCAAGAAGCCGGCGAAAAAACTCCATCCCCGCAACGGTCCCGCTCCGTTTCCCTTGATTCCCGGGGAATACGGCAACCGGCTTTGGCCACCGCCCGCCGGTCGCATCCTCTCCGACCAGCGCGCGATATGGACGAGTCCGGCGCATCTGCGGCTGGCCGATGCGGGCTGGCTCCTGCCGCTCGGAGGAATGGCCGCGGGGCTTTTTGTCACCGACCGCGAGTTCAGCAGGCATTTATCGAATTCACCGAGCCGGCTGCGGCATTTCGACCAGTTCTCGACTTACGGCGCCTATGCCATGGCCGGCGGCACCGGGGCGATGTATTTCTGGGGCCTGCTGACCCACAACGATCACATGCGCGAAGCCGGCTTCCTGGGCGGCGAATCGGTCCTTAGCAGCTTGCTGGCGACCGAGGCGCTCAAATATTCGTTCGAGCGGGCCCGCCCGCAGCAGCCGGGCGCGGGCGACTTCTGGAATGGGGGGACTTCGTTCCCCTCCGAGCACGCCACGGCGGCGTGGGCGATGGCGGGAATGATCGCACACGAGTATCCCGGCCCACTCACCAAAATCCTGGCCTATGGTCTGGCGTCCGCGATCAGCGCTTCGCGCGTGGGGGCCAAGAAGCACTTCCCTTCCGACGTGCTGATCGGCAGCACCATCGGCTACCTGGTTGCCCGCCACGTATTTCTGGCGCATCACGATCCCGAACTGGGCGGCGGCGCATGGAATTTCTTCCCGTCGCTGCGCGGGGCCGGCGAACGGTTGCCGGCCGCCGACATGGGCTCTCCCTACGTTCCCCTGGATAGCTGGGTCTATCCGGCCCTCGAGCGGCTGGCGGCGATGGGCTACGTCCGCACGGAAATGCTGGGGATGCGGCCGTGGACGCGATTGCAATGCGTTCGGATGCTCGAGCAGGCCGAAAACCGGATCGGGGACGAAGAGGGCAGCGACGGGCCGCGGGGCGCGGGGAAAATCGTGCGGGCGCTGGAAAAGGAGTTCCGAGGCGATCTCGACCGGCTGGGAAACGGATCGAATCGCCACGCCGAGCTCGAATCGGTTTACGCGCGGATGATGGGAATCAAGGGCCAGCCGCTGACCGACGGTTTCAATTTCGGCCAGACCATCTACAACGACAATGGCCGGCCATACGAAGAGGGCGTGAACGCCATCGCCGGATTCACCGGCTGGGCCTCCTATGGGCCGCTAGTCGGCTACATCGACGGCGAATTTCAGCACGCGCCTTCGGCGCCGCCGCTGCCCCAGGCCGCGCGCACATTCATCTCCCAAAACCAGGATCTGCCGGCGATGCCGGCCATGGCTACGGCCGCCGTCAATCGCTTCGATCCGATCGTGGGCTACATCGGCATGGCCTGGCGGAACTGGCAGGTCACGGCCGGCAAGCAGACCCTGTGGTGGAGTCCCGCCTCAGGCAGTTCGCTGAACTACTCGGACAACGCCGAACCGCTCAACATGCTCCAGATCGAGCGCGTTGCGCCATTCAAACTGCCCAGTTTCCTGCTCAGCTGGATCGGTCCGATGCGGGTGCAATTCTGGATCGGGCAGGAAAACGGCGTGAACTTCGAGCAGACACCGTTGGGCCTGGTCGGCCAGTGGGGCCAGACGCTCAGTCCCCAGCCGATCATTCACGGAGAAAAGTTCAGCTTCAAGCCGACCCCGAATCTCGAATTCGGATTCGACCGCACGACCATATACGGGGGGCCCGGCTACCCGCTCACCTGGCACACGTATCTGAGAAGCGTGTTCTCGCTGGGGGATACGGCTGCCGGCGCGCCCGGCAAGCCCGGCGACCGGCAATCGGGCTTCGACATGAACTACCGGCTGCCCCTGATGCGGAACTGGGCGACCTTTTACATCGAATCCTATAGCGACGACGAAGTTTCGCCGATCGCCTATCTGGACAAGTCGGCCAACCTGGCCGGTCTCTATTTCGACCGGCTGCCGGGCCTGCCGAAATTCGATCTTCGCCTGGAAGGCCTCTACACCAATCTCCCCATCGGGGGCGGCGAGTATCAGCACGGCTATTTCTATTCGGACGGCACCTACCGCTACGGCCTCAGAAATGCCGGCAACCTGATGACGAGCTGGATCGGCCGGGAGGCACAAGGCGAGCAGGCGCGGCTGACCTACTGGCAAACGCCTGAAAGCTACATCCAGTTTCAATACCGGCACGAGAAGGTGGCAGGGGATTTCGTTCCCGGCGGGGGAACGATCAACGACGGCGGCGTGAAAGCGAATTTCTGGATTCGGCCGGATTTTAGCGTGTCGGGACTTTTTCAGTACGAAAAGTGGGATTTCCCCATTCTGCGGCCCGGACCCACTGCCGATTTCACCACTTCGGTGCAGGTCACCTATTGGCCGCGCTGGAGTCTACGTTGATCCGGATTTCATCACAGGGCCCGGACGACTCGGCAAGGAAAAAGGATTGAGCGACCTTCCAGCCAAACCGGTGAGGAACCATTTCGAGCCGCGCCAGCCCGACGAACTGGGGATCGAGGCGATCGACGAGCAGTCGATCCAGGAAGCCCGCGAGCGAAGGGCGGCCCGGGCGCTGCTGCTGTGGAACCGGCGCCGGTTCCTGCTGTGGGCGTTCCTCGGCGGGCTGGTTGTCGCCGGCGCGATCGCCTTCCTGATTCCCAAGAGCTACCAGTCCACCGCCCGCCTCATGCCCCCCGACCAGGGTTCCGGAGTCGGCGCCAGCATGCTCGCAGCATTGTCGAATCAAGTGGGCAGCGGATTGACGAGCCTGGCCGAAAGCGCGCTTGGCACAAAGACGAATGGGGATCTATTCCTCGGCATCCTGGAGAGCGAGACGGTACGGGACGATCTGATCCATAAATTCCATCTGCAACAGCTCTACCACGACCGCTACATCGAGGACGCCCGCAAGGATTTGGCCAAGCACACCTCCATTTCCGCGGATTCGAAGACCGGCATCATCTCCATCACCGTCACCGACCACGACCCGAAGCGCGCCGCCGCCATGGCCCAGGAGTACGTCAACGAGCTGAACTGGGTGACGACGCATCTCAACACATCTTCGGCGCATCGCGAGCGCGTTTTCCTCGATCAGCGCCTGCGCCAGGTGAAGACCAGTCTGGAGAGCGCCGAAAAACGGTTCAGCCAGTTCGCCAGTCAAAAGGGCGCCATCGACATCCCCGAGCAGGGCAAGGCGATGGTGGAGGCCGCGGCCAAGCTCCAAGGCCAGCTGATTGCCGCCCAATCCGAACTGAACGGCTTTCGCCAGATCTACACGGACAACAACGTGCGCGTGCGATCGCTGCAGGCGCGCGTCGATGAATTACGCAGCTCCCTCGAAAAGATCGCCGGCAAGAACACCGACCAGAAAAGTTCGGCCCGGCAGATCTATCCGTCCCTGCGCGAACTGCCGTTGCTCGGCGTCACCTACGCCGACCTGCTGCGGCAGATGAAGGTGGAAGAAGCGGTTTTCGAGACGCTGACCGAGGAAGACGAACTGGCCAAGGTGCAGGAGGCCAAAGAGGTTCCCAGCGTGAAGGTGCTCGATCCGCCGCTCGTGCCGGACAGGAAGTCCTTTCCGCCGCGGGGATTGATTATGGCGCTGGGCGCGATGTTGTCGTTCGTTTTCGGCGCGGCCTGGATTCTGGCCGGTTCGGCTTGGGAAGCGGTTGACCCGAACGATCCGCGCAAAGCCGCGGCGATTGTGGTCTGGTCGGACGTGCATTCCAGCCTGCCCTGGGGCTCGCGGAACGGATCGTCCAACGGGAAAGCCAAGACCACGGTCGCGAAATAGATTCTGCCGGATGGAGAAAGAGCCATCCGGCAAGTGAAGGAAGAAGGCAATTCGTCGGCAATATGCTGATGTACAAGGGGTTAAGTCACATATGCCTTACGAAGTGACGGGGCGGAGCTATGGCGAAACCGCGGCGAGTGGCAGCGAGCCCATCACCCGGGAAAACTGCCCGGCGGCCGGCGAGGCCATCTTCAGCAATGGCCTACATCCTTCGTGGTTCGCGGCGCACACGCGCTCGCGGCACGAAAAGACGGTTTCCGAACAGCTTCGCCGGCGGCGGATCGAAACATTCCTTCCACTCTATTTCACGATTCGCCGGTGGAAGAACGGCGACCACGCCGTAGAACTCCCTCTTTTCCCCGGCTACACGTTCGTGCGCATCGCCGCCGAGAACCGCATCCGGGTCCTCCAGATACCCGGCGTCGTTCGCCTGGTGGGGTTCAACGGCGCGCCGGTTCCAATCGAGGAGCAGGAAGTGGAAAGCCTGCGACGGGCGCTTTCGGCGGGCATAGCGGCTTCGCCGCACCCGTACCTGACCGTTGGCCGCCGCGCCCGAATCACCGCCGGCCCGCTGGCCGGCCGGGAAGGCATCCTCGTCCGCCGGAAGGGGACCTTGCGCGTCGTTCTCTCCGTCGATCTGATTCAGCAGTCGATTCTGGTGGATGTGGCGGCCGACTCCATCGAGCCGGCCGGATGGCGGGCATGAAATCCAGCGGGGAAACGGGCCAACAGCGCCCGCAAGGAGAACAGCCATGAAATTTTTCGTGGACTCGGCCAATTTCGCAGAAATCGAAAAATGGTTGCGCCAGGGCGTCGTCGACGGCGTGACCACCAATCCCAGCATCATGTTCAAGGACGGCGTCTATGACGTCGAGGAAGGCGCCCGGCGCATCTCCCGATTGCTGGGCGACCGGCCGCTGAGCGTCGAGGTGGCGTCAAACGATCCCGAAGAGATGATCCGGCAGGGGCGGGAATTCGCTTCATGGGCCGGCAACGTGGCTGTTAAGATTCCCGTGGTGAACGAGTACGGCGAAAGCTGCCTCGGCGCCGTTCACGCGCTCCACGAGGAGGGCATTCGGGTGAACGCCACCGCCATCCTCTCCTTCAATCAGGCGGTGCTCGCCGCCAAGGCCGGCGCCGCCTACGTGAGCATCTTCGCCGGGCGCGTGGCCGACGAGGGCAACGATCCCGCCGTCGTGATTCGCAACGTACGCCATTGGCTCGACGACTGGAACCAGCCGGCGGAAATCATCGTCGGCAGCATCCGCGCCGTCATGGATATCCAGAATGCCGCTTTGGCCGGCGCACACATCATCACCGTTCCCCCGCAGTTCCTGCCGAAAATGGTGGATCATCAGTACACGCGCGAGACGGTTCGCCAGTTCAATCGCGACGCCGAAAAGGCCCTGGCGCAAATCGCCGAGGCCCGCGTCGGGACCGGCAACGGCAACGGGGCGTAAAGGAAGAATGGAACGCAACGACATTTCCGGGCCATTGGCCCGGAGACATTCCGCACTCTAAGGAGAGCACTTTAATGGCAACACGAACGCAACGCATTCTCGTTACCGGGGCCGGCGGTTTTATCGGCCACCATCTGGTTCGCCGGCTGAAGGCCGACGGCGCTTGGGTTCGAGGCGTCGATTTGAAATATCCCGAATTCGAGCCGTCGGCGGCCGACGATTTTCAGATTCTGGATCTGCGGCGCTGGGACAGCTGTCTGCAGGCGACGATTGGCGTGGATCAGGTCTACAACCTCGCGGCGGACATGGGCGGCATCGGCTACATCACCGCCTATCTGGCCGATATTTTCCGGAACAACATCCTCATCAACACGCACATGATCGAAGCCAGCCGCCTGAACGGCGTTCAGCGGTTCCTGTTTTCCTCCTCGGCCTGCGTATACCCCAGCTTTTTGCAAAAAAGCCCCGAGGTGACGCCGCTCAAGGAGGAAGACGCCATCCCGGCCGATCCCGAGCCCGGCTACGGATGGGAGAAGCTGGCCACCGAAGAGCTGTGCCTCTATTACCAGAAGGATTTCGATTTCGAGACGCGCATCGTTCGCTTTCACAACGTCTACGGCCCGCTCGGCACCTACGAGGGAGGCAAGGAGAAAGCCCCGGCCGCGCTCTCCCGCAAAGTGGCCATGACCCGCGATGGCGACGAAATTGAAATCTGGGGCGACGGGCAGCAGACGCGGTCCTTCATGTACGTGGACGATTGCATCGAAGGCCTGGTTCGGCTGATGGCTTCGAGCCACCGGCAGCCGCTGAACCTCGGAACCGATCGCCTGGTCACCATCGACGAGCTGCTCGCGCTGGTTTCCGAGGTCGCGGGGAAGAAGCTGCGGATCCGGCACGATCTGTCGCGCCCGCAGGGCGTCCGGGGCAGAAACAGCGACAACACGCTTCTGCGGAAAGCGCTCGGCTGGGAGCCGCGAATCCCGCTCGAAGAGGGCCTGCGCACCACCTATCAATGGATCGAGCAGGAACTCCGGAAGCAGGGACGAGTCCCAACGCTTGAACCCAGTCGTGCCACTCGCTGAAATCCCGCGGGCCAATGTATTGGGCGTCGGCATCAGCGCCGTCGACCTGGAAGAGGCCGCCGGCCTCTTCCGGAAGGCGCTCGCCGATGGCCTACGCGGCTACGTTTGCGTGACGGGGGTGCACGGCGTCATGGAAGCGCACAAGGACCCGGGCCTTCGCCGCATCCTGAATTCCTCCTTGCTGAGCACGCCCGATGGCGTGCCCATGGTTTGGATCGGCAGGCTGCAGGGATTTTCCCGGATGCGCCGCGTTTTCGGGCCCGACCTGATGCGGCGCGTCTGCGAAATTTCGGCCCGGGAAGGACGCACGCATTTTCTCTACGGCGGCAAGCCGGGCGTCGCCGAGCAATTGAAAACGGTCCTCACCGAACAATTTCCCGGCTTGCAGGTCGTCGGAAGCTATACCCCGCCCTTCCGGCCATTGAACGCCGGCGAGGAGCAAGCCCTGGCCCGGACAGTGGCCCGGCTCAAGCCGGACATTTTCTGGGTCGGCTTGAGCACGCCGAAGCAGGAGCGCTTCATGGCCCGTTACTCGCCAATGTTCGAAACGCGGCTGATGGTCGGCGTGGGCGCGGCTTTCGATTATCTGATCGGCTCCATTCGCGACGCCCCCGACTGGGTCAAGGCGGCCGGCCTGCAATGGCTGCATCGGCTCATCCAGGAACCGCGCCGGCTCTGGAAGCGCTACCTCGTCAACAACCCGCGCTTTCTCTGGGAGATCACTTTGCAGATGGCCAAGCTGCGCACCTACCCGCTTGAAAAAGTTTGAGTGTCTGTCATTTCGACCGTAGGGATGGCGCTCTTTGCCATCCCGAAGCGGAGAAATCTTTCCTGAAATTCGCAGTCCGGCCCAGAGCTTTTAGCCGCAGCAATCCACTCCTAAATCATAGAAATCCCGTTAGGCGAAAACATGGCCGAATCGAATCCAGTGCCTGCCGCGTGGCGATCTTCCACTGGAGCAGCCGTCGCGCATCCGCAAAGCGTTCCGCCGGTCCAGCCGGCCACGCGAACCCCGTTTGGGCACGGTGGCGCTTCCTGGTCCGGGATTGCACCCTTGCTGGTCGATCTGTTGCTGGTCGGCCTGAACGGAGCCGTGGTCTTCTATCTTCGGTTTTCCGGCGACGGGCGCCTGGCAGACCGCGCCGGCGCCGGGCATTATTGGGGATTTCTCGGCATCTACGTCCTGCTGGTCGGGGTATTCTGCCAGAACCAGGGACTCTACCGGCCCGAGCGCACCTTCGGGCCGCTCGATGAAAGCTTTTCGGTCCTGAAAGCGGTATTTTTCGCGACCCTCTTCCTGACCACATTCATCTACCTGTCCGGCGACAAATCCATCTCCCGGATGGTCGTCGGTTCCACCGGCCTTCTCACCGCTCTCACCCTTCCCGCCTGGCGTTTCTGGAAGCGGGAGGTGGATAAGCAGCGGGTGATGAACGGGGAAGATGGCCGGAACATCCTGATCGTAGGCGCCGGCGAAGTGGGCCAGGCCCTGGCCCGTTATTTCGACGAAAACAAGTTTCTCGGCTACGTGGTCAAGGGCTTTCTCGATCGCACCCCCAGCGGCGATGCGCGCTTTCTCGGCGGCGTCGCCGAACTGCCGCGCGTGGCCCTGACACACTTTGTCGACGAAGTGTTCATTACCACCCCATCGGACAGGGAAATGGTTGCCGAGATCGTGCTCGAAGCCAGGCGCCGCCATCTGGGCGTGAACGTTGTGCCGGAAATGTTCGATGGCCTGGGTTTGTGGGTTCCCGTTCGCCAGATCGGCGGCTTTCCGGTCATGCAGCTTTTGCGGGAACCGATTCCCGGCTTCGGGCTGTTCGTGAAACGGGCTGCGGACGTGCTCGGGTCGGCCATCGGACTTGTGCTGATCGCGCCGCTGCTCGCGCTGCTGGCCATCGCGATCAAACTCGATTCGCCCGGCCCCGCCATCTATTCTTCCTGGCGGGTCGGCAAAAAAGGCCACCGGTTCCGCTGCTACAAGCTGCGGACGATGGTCGCCAACGCCGACGCCCAGAAAGACGGCCTGCGAAAACTGAACGAGCGCGAAGGTCCGTTCTTCAAGATGGACAACGATCCGCGCCTGACGCGCATCGGCAGCATGTTGCGCCGCTACAGTTTCGACGAGCTGCCCCAGCTCTGGAACGTTTTCCGGGGCGATATGAGCCTGGTCGGCCCGCGCCCGCATCCGCTCGACGACTATGAGCGCTACCAGATCGAGCATCTGCGCCGCCTGGACGTAAAGCCCGGCATCACCGGCCTCTGGCAGGTCTACGCGCGCCGCGATCCCTCCTTCGAGCGCAATCTCTCGCTCGATCTCGAGTACATCGAAAACTGGAGCCTATGGCTCGACACCAAAATTTTACTGAAAACCCTTCCCGCCGCCCTGGCCGGCTCCGGCCGATGAGGATGTGCCGTGAAGACCGGACAGATCGTTCCCGATGAAAGTGAAAGACAAGCTGCGCCGGTGGACATTGGACCCAGGGCTCTGGTCGATGGTGGACCAGGGTGCAGTATCCGCCGGAAACTTTATCACCACCATTCTGCTGGCGCGCGCCCTCGTTCCCTCCGAGTACGGCATCTACGCACTGCTTTACGCGCTAATGCTGTTCATGTACAGCCTGCACGCGGCGGCGATTCTCTACGGACTATCCCTTCAAGGGGCGGTCGCGACCGACGCGGACTTGCGCCCGCTCGCCGGCCGGGCGCTGATGCTGACCTCGTGGCTCGGAACATTTCTTGGGGCGGCGGCGGGGGTTGTCGCCATCCTTTTTCACCAAATCTGGCTGGCTCCCTGGATACTCTTGGCCTTCCTGTTCTGGCAGCTTCAGGAAGCCACCCGGCGCGCATTGATCTCCAGGTTGAGGCTTCGCGACGTGGTGTGGGGCGACGCGCTGAGTTACCTGGGCCAGGCGGCTTTTATCGCCTACCTGTTCGCCGTGCAACGGCTGACGCTCACGTCCGCGTTTTTCGTCATGGCAGCGACTTCGGCGGCGGCTTGGCTGTTACAGATGTCTCAGCTGAAGTTGCGCTTTCAACACTTTTGCGGCGCCGCACGCCTGATTCCAAGCTTCTGGGGCGTGGGACGCTGGGCGCTGCTGGCCAAGCTCGCGGAAGCATTCATGGGTCAGTCCCTGTTATGGTTCCTCGCGCTCCGCGGGACGGTGGAAGTGGCAGCCTTCCAATCCTTGCTGAATCTGGCGCGGTTCACAAATCCCGTGATGTTCGCTGTTGGCAGCGTCATACTTCCCAGCGTTGCCGCTGGGCGGAGCAGGCCGACCGAGAGGTTGCATGCCGTGCGACGCTACAGCCTGTTGGGCGCGCTAGTTCTCCTCCCCTACCTGGGGGTAATGCTCGTTTTCCCTACTGAATCGCTGCGATTGCTATACGGAGCGGGCTCCGCCTACGGCGCGCTAGGGCAGGACCTGAGGGTGTTCGTTCTCGGTTCGGCGTTCGCCTATACGGCGCATATTCTGACGATGTACTATTTCGGCCTATCCAGGGGTGACTTGGTACTGCGCTGCGAACTCATCGCTGCCACCACAGCGGTTCTCGCAGGGTTCGTGCTGGTTACGCAAGCAGGCGTTCTCGGCGCCGCGGTGGCCTACGATCTCACGTTCGCAGTCGCGGTGGCCGCATTCGCCTGGTACCTGCGCCACAACGCCCCAGCCGCACCTGAAACTGCTGCCGCTGTCCGGCCAGCGCCGGTCGAGGATACGTATGGCCATTGAGGCTGTCCTCGTCTCAGCCGATTGGAATCAAGCTCTGCCGCATGAGCCTGTCCATGAGAGGAACCGATGAGGCTTGAAAGGAACCCCAGAGAGGTTTTGGCCTCGCAATGGAGCCGGTCCAGAATGCTTCAGAGGATCCCCATACTCGAGCCGGTTGCCAGGAGAGTGAATCTGGTCCTCTGGCAACTGTCGGGAAGCCCGCTTCCGCCACCCGGCCTGTTTAAGGCTCAAACGATTCGGGGGTATGCCCGGCAATATGGCCTGCGATGCCTCGTGGAAACCGGGACCTACCGCGGGAATATGATTGCAACGCTCAAGCGGGACTTCGATCAAATATATTCCATAGAGCTAAGTCCGGAACTACACGCCGCCGCAAGGCGGAGGTTTGCGGGTGACAGTCGCATTAACCTGATTTGCGGGGACAGCGGTGCGGAGTTGCCCCGCATAGCACAGCGCCTAACATGTTCGGCACTGTTCTGGCTTGATGCCCATTACTCCGGAGGGGATACAGCCCAAGGAGCGGAAGGTAACCCCATCATGAAGGAGATCGCCTGTATTCTCACAAATTCTGGGGCGCACGTTATCCTCGTTGATGATATGCGTCTATTCGGTACTGACCCCACCTACCCCACGCCCGAAGCACTGATCGCAAAGATCAGAAAAATAGCAGGTCAACGGACGAGTATAGAGATACGGGACGACATATTAAGGGTCGTGCCGTCCACCTCTGGCTAGTTCCAGCGCTCACGCCGCCAGCGCCAATGCCCAAACCGCAAATCGGAGTGGTTGTTCCTACCCTGAACAGCGCATCCACGCTGCACTGGACCTTGTGCGCCTTGCATAGCCAGAGGGGCGTCACGCTGAATGTTATCGTCGCCGATAGTGGTTCCACAGACGCAACCCTAGAACTCTGTAAGCACTGGAGCGTGCGAACCATCTACGTACCGCCGGGCAATATGTACCGGGCCATCAACGCCGGGCTCCGCGAAATCGACTCCGAATGGGTGACCTACCTCAATTCGGATGACGTCGTTTATCCCAGTTCGTACGCACGGCTACTTGCACGCGGGGAAGAAAAAAAAGCGTGCCTTGTCTATGGGGATTGTGATTTTGTGGACTACGAGGGCAGATTCCTCTTCATGCAGAAATCCCCGCCGGCGCCGCGGCTCGCGGGGCTCGCTCGCCTGAGTCCCGTGTTCAAGGGCCGACTCGGGTTTACGCAGCCGACGGCAATCTATCGAAGAATCGCGTTCGAAGAGCTGAACGGCTTCGACGAAGTGTACCGTTTCTTTTCTGACGTCGATTTCTTCTATCGATTCATTACCTCCGGCCGCCCGGCCGCTAAGCTCCCGCGGCCGACGGTGGCGGCCTTCCGTCTCCACAACAAGCAGTTGAGCGTGCGCCAGGCATCGAGCATCCAGGAAGAGATGCGCCGGTTCAGAAAAGCTACGACCATTAGACCCATGCCTGCCGATTGGCTCGACGTGCTTTCCTGGCGCCTCTTGAATTCGCCAGTCTATCTCTGGCGCCTGAGTCGGTTGAGACCCTAGAACCGACGTTCCGGAAATTCAAGGTCATGAGCGATATCGTTTGCTCGCCTGCCATTCGGACTGCGCTGCCTGCGCGCAAAGAGATCGCCCGCGCCGGTTGGCCAGAGATTGCCGCCCTTTTGATAGTCGGCTATCTGAGTCTGGGCAGAACCTTCGCCTATCTCGGCTTGCCATGGATCAGCCTCTATATTGGAGAGATTTCCCTGGCGGCTTTTCTGCTTTTTGGACCGAGAACAAAGCAGGGCTTGTGGCTGCATGTGGTGCAGCGCGCGAAGCGGCTCCGGCGTCTCGAATGGGTGCTTCTGCTGCTACTCTGCGACGGAGCCTTCGAGGCTTTCCGCGGAATTGTATCGGGTTACCCGGCGTTCACGGCCATTCGCGATACCGCCTTCAATTACTACCCTCCTTTCCTGCTTCTGGGGGTTTGGGTCGGCCTGAAAGAGAGAGATTTCCTGCGCCGAGCCGTTCGCGCCCTCGCGTGGTGGAACGGATGTTACGGCCTGGCTTATGTGTTCCTGTTGAGTCGGCTCCATTGGACGATGCCCGGCACTGCGATTGCGGCCAGCAAGGTCCCCTTATTTTCGGAGCCTCTAGGTTCCGGGATCGCCCTGCTCGGCCTGCTCGCCTTCGAGCCAAAGGCCAAACGAGTCTGGCACCTGCTTGCGCTGAACGCGATCGTGATGCTCGGTATGCAGATGCGAGACGAGTGGCTTGGCTTCGCCGTAGGCGTATTAGCCCTCGCGTGGCTTACCAAGAGGATCAAGCACGCCGTCGTTGCTGGCACCATACTCGTTGCGCTCCTCGGGACTCTCTATATTTTCCACGCCAGTCTCCCGGCAGCCGCAACGAGGGGCGGCAAGATCTCCATCGACTACGTGGCTGCCAGGGCAGTGGCCCCGTTCGATAGAAGCTTGGCCGCCAACCTATCCTCGCAGAAAGCCGTTGTCGGCTTTGCGGGAACGGCGACGTTCCGCCTCGTGTGGTGGGCGGGGATCTGGCAGGCGGTACACACTAACCCTACGCGTGCCCTGCTTGGATTTGGCTACGGCTACCCGATCGGCAATCTAAATCCCTTTATCGCTCCCGGCAACTTCATCCAAACTCCCCACAACGATTTTTTCTACGCACTCGTGTACTCTGGCTGGCTCGGGGTGTTTCTGGTCGTGCTCCTACAAGCCGAACTCTTCCGGCTTCTCTGGCGCTCTTACAGAACCTCGGGCCAGCCCTTCGGCCTGATCTGCTGGATGGCTTTCCTGACGGAATCAATGTTCGGAGATTTCTTCGAGGGACCGATGGGAGCTATTCCCTTCTTCCTACTCATCGGGATCGCGCTGGCCCCGGCCATAGTCACGAGGTACGGGAGGCGCAGGGAGACGCCGGCCGGGACATTCGTCCTCCCCGCCGCCTCACCGGCAAGCCGACGGACAGCCGAAAAACAATGGGCCTGAAATCGAGGTTTCTGAACATAGGCCGGGTGGTTCACGACGCTTCATTCGTCGCCCTGGAGCGTTGCCCCACGCATGAAAAGATTCAAACGCTCTGCCAACTCGTTCGCGTCGGGCTGGCACCGCCCATCCTGCGCGGAAGCGCCCCGGCCGTGGGAAAGAAGAATTTCCGCGTCCGCTATCTAGACGCGGCCAGCCTCTGGCAGGTGTATCACGAAATCTTCATTCGGCACGCCTATTTTTTCCGAGCGGAAAACGAAACCCCATTGATCCTAGACTGCGGGGCAAACATCGGTATGGCAACTCTTTATTTCAAGACGCTATATCCGCGCTGCACCATAGAAGCCTTCGAGCCCGACCCGCCCACGTTCAGCACCCTAAAGGAAAATGTTATCCGCAACGGTCTCGAAGGCATCCACCTGCACCCGTGCGCCCTATGGGATATGGAAGGCGAGGTGGACTTTTATGTTCATAGCGAAACTGCAGGAGAGCTGCGGATGAGCGTGTGGCCGGGGCGGCTCGATGGACATAACTCCAGGATCACCGCGCGCGCAGTGCCCCTATCCCGTTTCCTAAAGGGAAGAGTCGTAGACTTCCTGAAAATGGATATCGAAGGGGCCGAAGAACGTGTGCTCGCCGAAGCTACCCGAAACAGCGGCCTCGCAAACGTGAAGCAGATGGCCATCGAGTACCATCATCCGCCCGGGCGAGAACCCTCCCATCTGGCCCGCGTTCTGGCGATGATCGAGCAACAGGGTTTCGATTACGAGGTTTGCGCGGATATACGTCCCCTGGCGTTGCAGGACCCGACGCACGACGTCACGATCTATGCGCGCCGGTGGACACCTGCCTAAAAGCTACAACGAGTGACCAGACTAAGTGCAAGGGCGGCCATCATCACTGGCGCGGGGCGCGGCCTCGGGCAGCATGTGGCGCAGGCGTTCGCTCGCGAGGGAGCCAGCGTGGTGCTTTGCGCGCGCAGCGAGAGCGAGCTTTCACAGGCCGCGGAAGCGATCCGCCGTTCCGGCCATTCCTGCCTGACCGTGAAGGGCGACATCGGCGATCCAAAGGCCGTCGATGCGCTCGTTCAGGCCGCGCTCAGCGCTTACGGCAAAATCGATGTTCTCGTGAATAACGCCGCTATCCAGGGCCCCATCGGTCCGCTCGCCGAAAGTGACGAACTCGAGTGGACGCAGACCATCCAAACCAACCTCCTCGGAACCTTCCATTGCATCCGGCGAGTCTTGCCGCACATGATCGCGGCGCGCAAAGGGAAAATCATCAATCTTTCCGGCGGAGGAGCGACCGCCGCTCGGCCGAATTTCAGCGCATACGCTGTTTCCAAGGCCGCCATCGTACGGCTCACCGAGACACTGGCCGAAGAGGTCGCCTTCTTTAACGTTCAGGTAAATGCCATCGCACCGGGTATTCTGCCTACGAAAATGCTGAAGGAGATCATCGCCGCGGGCCAAAGAGCGGGGGAAGTGGAAATCGAAGGGGCGCTATCCGCGCAGAACCCGGCCCCAGCTTCATTCGCCAAGGCCACGGCGTTGGCTATTTTCCTGGCCTCGGACGGCTCGGGCGGGCTTACCGGAAAGCTTCTGTCGGCACAGCACGACGGCTGGGAAACATGGGATCAGGAACAGATCGACCGTCTAATGCGCCAACCCTGGCTGACCCTCCGCCGTTTGGATGAATTCACATTGGGAAAACTCATCGACCATGACAAAACCTAAATTGAGAATTGGAATCGTCGGTGCCGGTTACATGGGTGGTGTCCGGGCGCGGTCGGCTCACTGGAACGAGGCATGCTCGGTGAGCTTGATTGCCGACCCCGACCATGAGCGGGCGAAAGAGCTTGCGCGGGAAGTCGGCGCTCGGGCCGTCGCGGACTGGGGCGACGTTGTGAGTGCGGACGATGTAGACGCTGTCGTTGTCGCGACGCCACACCGGTTCCTGACGACTGTCGCCGCAGCCGCTTTGCGTGCTGGAAAACACCTCTTCTGCGAAAAGCCGATGGCGAGAACCGCGGCGGAAGCCCAGGAACTCCTGCAGGGTGCGGGCCGGCTACAGGGTCCGTCGGACGGATTCCCCCGCGCACACGGCCCGGTCGCGCTCGTGGGCTACACGCTGCGCCATCACCCGGCGGTGCAGCTCGGCTGGAAATGGATGCGGGAGGGCAGGATTGGGGAACCTATGTACCTGCGCGGCCGGTACGGCCATGGCGGAAGGCCCGGGTACGAGCGAGAGTGGCGAATGGACCCGGAAATGGGAGGCGGAGGGGAACTGCTGGATCAGGGGGTCCATCTCATCGACCTCAGCCGCGCCTTTCTAGGCGATTTCAGCGAGGCCGTCGGCCTCACCGGATCGTTCTTCTGGGGCGCCCCGAAAAGCCAGGCGGAGGACAACGCCTTTCTCCTGCTGCGAACTCGCCAGAAAAAGACGGCTTCGCTCCATGCCAGTTGGACGCAGTGGAAAAACCTGTTTTCCTTCGAAGTGTTCGGCACCGAGGGGTCGATTACGGTGGAGGGTTTGGGCGGAAGCTACGGACCTGAGCGTCTGATCTTTGTGCGGCGCCGCGATGGCAAATTACCGGAGGTGCAGGAAGTCGCCTTCCCGGCCGAGGCAAGCGGGGTCGGCGCGTGGAATCACGAGTGGGACTCTTTCGTCACGGCTGCCCTGCCTGACGACTCGGACAAGGCTCAGGATGCATTGCCCCCCGCAACCCTTGCCGACGGTCACAGGGTGCTTCAGATCGTTGGAAAGATCTATGCGGCCCACGAACGTAAGGAAGACGACGCCCACCGGTTGCCGGAGATGGAGGTTCCGTTCACGGTGAATTCCAAATGAAGATTGCCATCGACACCCTGTTCGAGCACCCGGAACGCCCAACCAGCGCCATCGATTACCTTGTCAACCTGGTCGCGTCGCTCCCGGCGGAGGGGCCGCAACATGATTTCTACGCACTTACCAGCCCCCGGAATCGGCGTTATTTCGTGGATGGACACCACCGCAACCTGCATCTGGTCAACTGTGGAATTTCGAACGAACACCGCGGCCTCCGCATCCTGGCCCAACAGGGCATTATCCCGGCCCAGATGCGCCGGTACGGAATCGATGCTCTCTTCGCGGCCGGCAACGTGTGCCCGGCCGTCGGCGGATTCTGCCGGGTGCTCAAAATTAACACCCTCCATCACATCCTCACCCCCAATTTGATTGGGTGGGCGCGCAGCCGGTACCGCAGGTACGCCTTCGCGGCTTCGGCCAGGCGCGCCGACCACATCGTGGCTAATTCGGCAGCGACCAAAGCGGACATCTGCAGGTTTATGAGCATTTCAGAAGAAAAAGTTTCGGTCGTATGGGAGGCCGTGGACGAGGTGTTTCGGCCCGTGTCCAAACAGCAACGGGATCGGTTCCTGGCGGATTTCGGTCTGCGCCCGGATTATATTCTCTTCGTATCAAGCCTCTGGCCATACAAGAATCCGGAAACCTTGCTCCGTGCCTTCGCCATCTTGAGCAAAGAGAGGCATTTCGATCTGGACCTCGTGTTCGTGGGCCGGGATGACAACTCTTACCAGCAAAAGCTGGAGGAACTGGCAGGCGATTTGGGAATTCGACAGAGAACGAGGTTCCTCGGCGCTATACCGAACCGGCAGATGCCTGCCGTATACTCAGCAGCACGCGTATTCGTTTATCCTTCGCTGGCGGAAACGTTTGGCAAGCCGCTGGTGGAAGCAATGCGCTGTGGGGTTCCCGTGGTGGCCTCTAACGTCACGTCGATCCCCGAAGTTTTGGGTGATGCGGGCTTGCTGGTCGATCCGCGTGATGTGGATCGGCTCGCGGCGGCAATTCGCCGGGCCGCCACCGACGAGGCCTTGCGCCGCGACATGATTGCTCGTGGGCTCAGCCGAGGGGATTTATTCTCCTGGACGGAGGTTGCCAGGCGAACGCTCCAGATTACCGAAGCGGCCCATTGCCAGTGGAAGCAGCGCGAAGGACG
>DATLRW010000154.1:0-4320 GCA_035534495.1 Candidatus Dormiibacterota bacterium
ACCTGCACAAGGCCAAGTTCCCCACCCGCATCGGCCCGGTGATGGTCCAGCTCACCCACGTCGATACCAAGCACTGGCGCTATAACATGTATGTCACCGTCGACGACAAGCGCATCGAGAAAAAGGACAAGACGCTCTACGAGCCGGTCCAGTTCTACACGAGCCAGGCGATGGCCCCGCTCGAGATCGTCGTGTTCCAAATGAGCAAGAACGAAGCTGTCGGCTACCTGTCCGCTCCCAAACAGCCAAGCGAAGCTTCGGCGTCGCCGGCGGCAAACTGAGGATTCTCCTTCTCGGCCCTGCTGGCAACCATCCAGCGCCCCGTCCCGGCACAGCCGGAGCGGGGCGCTTTTACTTTCCTCCCCCCAGCCCGGGGTGAAAGCCTTTTCGTTCCGACGGGCCGGCCAAGCGGTATAGAATCACTTCTCTTATGCCACGACTCAAGACCACCTGCCTTTTGATCGTCACCTTTGTGCTGATGGCAACCCCTGCCGCTCGGGCGCAGACGAGCGATCTTGCCGCTCGCCTTCCCGCGGATACGCTGCTCTACATGTACTGGCGCGGCGCCGATTCGCTCAAGCCCGGAAGCAAAAACAGTCTTGTTTCGCTATGGAACGATCCCGGCTTTCAGCCGATGCGGCAATGGATTGTGCAGGGCTTGGTCGAAGCGACCGCCCGGAACCCACAGCTTTCGCAAGTCCGCAGGAAGGATATCGAGGCATTACTGGCCGATCCTTTCGTTTTCGGCATCCGGCTGGCGACCCAGGGCAGTTCAGCCCCTACCGGACCGACAACCACGGCCAGCGGATTTCTCGTCGTGCAGATGGAGGGCAAGACGGGCCAGGAACTCCGAGCGGACCTGCAAAAGAACCCGAAATCGATGACGAATGTCCGGTTTACCCGGTCGGGCTTGCTGCTTGCATCGGGCAATCCGGCGACACTGCGCGCGCTCGCCCGCCAGTTCGGTTCCGGGCCTGCCGGATCGAAGTCGCTCTCCACGCTGGCCGCCTTTGCGGAAGCCCGCGCCGAAATCACGGGCCAGCCGCCGATCGAATTTTTCATGCGCGTGCCGGAAGCCTCGTCACTGGCTCCGCGGAAGGCACCCGGTTTCGATACCAAGGCTTTCCTGCAGTCGCTGAACCTGCAACGCATCCATCTGCTCTGCGGCTCGATCGATCTCAACGAGCCCTCCGCCTTCATCCACTTTGCGATACTCGGCAACCCGTCCCCCGGGGGCCTCTTCGACCTGTTCGGGGCAAACGTATCGTCCTTCCAGACCCTGGCCGCGGCGCCCGCGGGCGCTTCGATCATCGTCTCCCGTCTCAATATCGGCGCGGTCCTTTTCCTGTTCACCAACGCCTTTTCGGCGGCGCTGGGTCCGGATCGGGCGGCGCGTCTGGAAATGATTTCGGGCCTTCTCTCGAGCACCGTCATGCCGGCCCTGGGCGGCGAGTACGCGATGATCTGGCCGCGCCTGACCGCCGGCGAAGGCTCTTCTCTGCTGGCGTTGACGGTGAACCCGCTGCCTGCCGCAAGCCTGTTCTCGACCACACTGGCTCCGTTCCTTCAACCCGCCGGACAGGAGGGGGAAATCCGCTACTTCCGCGTGGCGGGAAGATCCACCGGCGCTGCCCCGGGCGGCGCGCAAGACAAGTCTTCGCCCGCGGGAGCAAAACCGGCCGCCGCTCCTCAATCCATGCTGCTGGCCTTGACTCCTCACGTGGTGCTCATCGGCAGAAACGAAGCGCTATTGCGCCGCGGCGCCCGGGCCGTCACGGCCGCGGCGCCCGCGACGGGCCTTGCGGCCACGGCAAGTTTCCGCGCCGCCCGGGCCGAGCTTCCCGCACAGCTTTCCGGGTTGAGCTACCTCGATATGCAGACTTTCAACTGGACGAAATGGCTGGAGCGAATGGCGGCCAGGATGGCCCAGAATCAAAAAAATCCTCGCGCCGCCGAGCGCGGAGCCGCACTCGATCAGTGGGCCAAGGCCGGCGGCGGCGCCGTGCTGGCGCGGCATGTGCACCTGATATTTTCCGGCGCGTGGAAAGACGGCCAAGGGGTACATTGGCGCGGCGACGTTCATTAAGCAGGATTCCCCTTTTGCTCCCTTTTACACCCCTACGCCAAATGACCGGCGGACCGGCCAGGTCATTTTCCGGTAAACTCCTTTTCCATGGCGAGCAATCCTAAAACGGCAGGCCGCTTGCGCTCTGCGCTTCCCACCTGGCTGGCAACCGGCGCTTTCCTGCTGGCCTCGGCCGTCTTGACCTTGACGGCTCGAGGGCAGCGACCCGCTCCGGCCGCGCCCACCGCGCGCTTTGCCGGCGGCGGCAGCGCCGCCGAAGTGCCCATGGAACTGGCCGCGAACGCGGTCTTCGTTCCCGTGCAGGTCGGCGGAGGCAGGCCATCGAACTGGCTGCTGGACACCGCGTCGCCGGCCACGGCCGCCGAGTCTTCGCTTTTCGCGCCAGATGCCGGAAACGGGAACGAGGCCGGCGGTTCGGCCACACTCACCCTTCCCGGCATCCAGCTGCTCGAACCGAATCTGCTCGTTCATTCCTTCCAGACTTTGGGGCCATGGTACGGGCTTCGCGTCGGCGGAGTGATCGGCAACGACCTCCTCGCCCGACTGGTTGCCGAGCTGGACTATTCCCGCCTGTCCATTGAGCTGTACCGTCCGAACTCCTACCGCCGCCCCGGCCACATGAAAAAGATACCCATCGAGTGGGTGAAGGGCCTTCCCACTATTCGAGCGAAGATTCGCTCGGGCGGGCGGACGATCGAAGGGGATTTCGCGCTGAACACCGGCGGCAGCCCCGGCCTCGTCGTTTTCCGTTCGTTTCTTTCCGCGCAGCGGATGCTTCCGCCGGAGAGCAAGACGATGCCGGGCGAAGTGGTTGACGCCTCGGGCCAGCAGGCGGCGACACTCATGCGCGGGGAATGGATCGAGGTGGGATCGGTCCGCGTTTCCCGGCCGATCGTCTCCATCGTCGAGCGGAATAAAGCATTTTCGGGGGCTGCCTTCGAGAAATTCAAAGGGGCGTCCGTGGCCGGGCCCATAGACGGTTGGATTGGCGGCCGGATTTTGCGCAAATTCCGGCTGGTGCTCGATTTTCCCCAAAACTGCATTTTCGCCGCGCCCAATCGCGACTTCGTTTTTCCCATCGAAGCCGACGCGAGCGGGGCGACCATCACGGCAACCGGAGAGAATCTCAATCAATTCGAGGTGCGCGACGTCCGTGCGGGCTCGCCCGCCGCCCAGGCCGGGCTCGAGCCGGGCGACCGGATCCTGGTGATCGACGGGGAAGAGGCTTCCGATCTCTCTCTCGATCAGATTCGCGATCTGCTTTGCCAGGGCGGTCACTCACCGGTACTGGGGGTCGAACGGATGGGGCGAAAGGTAAGAATCGAACTGCAACTGAAGCAGACCCTCTAGAGCGGCGAGTTTTCCCGCAGCGAGGGATGCGCTGCTACTATGCCCCGCCGCTTACAACAAAAAGCGCCCTGTCGCGCAAAGATGGGCCACCCGCCATCAAACCGGCCGGGGAACCAGATGGAATAACGCCTGTGCGTTCCGGTCGAGAATCATTTCGACCTGGTCGGAAGTCAACCCGACAGCCTCATCGGCCACGTAGTCCACGCAGCGCTGGTATAGGTGGCCGACTTCGTAAGGATAATCGCTCCCGAGCACCATCCTGTCCGCGCCGTAGGATGTGCAGGCCACGCGCAGCGCCGGCGGGTAAGCGTGAGATACGGTGTCATACCAGAACCGCTTGGCGGTCACGCTGGGCTGCTCTGCGTCATCCGGCATGTAGAGCTTCCGTTGCATATCCAACCGGTTCATCAGCATGCAGATCTCGCCACCGAGGTGGGGAATGATGATTCGCACCTTCGGATACCGTTTGGGGATCTGATTGACGATCAGGTGCGCCGCCACCATGGTGTCCTCGATCGATGCACCAATGGGCCAGGTCAGGTGCTTTGCCCGCACCAGCGCCGAGCATGCCCCCAGGCCGGAGGGGTGGAAGAAGAGGATGACGCCCCGCCGGTTCATTTCCTCCCAGAAGGGATCGAACATCGGGTCGGCCACCGATTGCGTGAGTACAGAGGTGCCCATGGTAACGCCCACCATTCCCAGTTCGTCGAGGCCGCGATTCATCTCCTGGATGGACTCCTCGACATGGGGTAATGGCGTGACCACGTACGCGGCAAAACGGTCGGGATAGCGGCGGACGTACTCCGCATAAGAGTCATTGATAAACCGGGCCAGGCGAACGGCGTCTTCTTTCCTGGCGAAATACGGAAATTGCGGCGCGGCGG
>DATLRW010000155.1:0-33444 GCA_035534495.1 Candidatus Dormiibacterota bacterium
GCCGTATGGATGGTGCGGCGAATTTTCGGAAGGATGTCGGGCCGGGCGGCAAGATCCCGGCGCGTCGGGCGGCAACAGCCGGCACCGCCGCCAGAGCCGGCGCCGACAAAAACATTGCACCGCGACCCATGGTGCGGCACCTACGTTGCCGAGGACATTTCCCACCGCCTGGATGAGGGGGAAAACACCCTGCACTTCTGTTCCCAGGAGTGCCGGATGCGCTACATCGCCAAGCAGCGTCGCTCCGCCCAAGCCTGAAACAGCCTGAAGCACAAGGAGATCTCGATGGCCACCGTCACACGTCCCGCGCTCTCCACCCGCATGCCCCCTCGGGAAGACCTGAACCTCTTCCATATTTCCCAGCTCCAGTTCGATATGGCCGCCGAACTTCTCAAGCTGGATCCCGGCCTGCGCCAGGTCCTGCGGACTCCCCGGCGCATTTTGGAAGTCTCCATCCCGGTTCACATGGACAATCGCCAGACGAAGGTTTTCGCCGGCTTCCGCGTCCAGCACAACGTGGCCCGCGGCCCGGCCAAGGGCGGCATCCGCTACCATCCCGGGGTTTCCCTCGATGAAGTCAAGGCGCTGGCCGCCTGGATGACGTGGAAAACGGCCACCGTCAATATCCCCTTTGGCGGGAGCAAGGGCGGGGTGATCTGCGATCCCAAGCGGATGAGCAAGGGCGAGCTCGAGCGAATGACCCGCCGCTTCACCTATGAAATTCTTCCCATTATCGGCCCGGAAAAAGACATTCCCGCGCCCGACGTCTATACCGACGCGCAGACCATGGCCTGGGTGATGGACACCTACGCCACGACCGTGGGCCATTCCTCGCCCGCCGTTGTCACCGGCAAGCCCATTGGCCTGGGCGGTTCGGAAGGGCGCCATGAAGCGACCTCCCGCGGCGTCCTGGCCATGGCCGAGGAGGCTTGCAAGCTCAAGCGAATCCCTCTGCGCGGCGCGACCGTCGCCATCCAGGGATTCGGCAGCGTGGGCCGGGTCGCCTGCCGGCTCTTTGCGGAGAAGCGCGCCAAAGTGGTCGCGATCAGCGATTCCCGCGGCGGCGCCTACAACGCCCGCGGCATCGATCCCCTGCGCGCCCAGCGTTACAAGGACCGCACCGGCACCGTCGTCGGCATGCCCGGCACGTCGCGCATCTCGAATGACGATCTGCTGACTCTCAAGTGCGACATTCTGGTTCCCGCCGCGCTGCAAAACGTCATCACCCTGGCCAACGCCGATCAGATCAAGGCCCGGATCATCGTCGAGGGGGCCAACGGCCCGACCACCCCCCACGCCGACGAAGTCCTCCATCGCAAGGGCGTCCTCGTCGTCCCCGACGTTCTGGCCAACGCCGGCGGTGTCACCGTCAGCTATTTCGAATGGGTGCAAAATCTGCAGGGCTACTGCTGGAGCGAGGATGAAGTGAACGCCAGACTCGACGGGGTGATGCGGCGCGCCTTCCGCGAGGTCGTCGTTTCGGCGCAAAAAAACCACGCGCACCTGCGCCAGGGAGCCTACGTCCTCGCCATCGGCCGCGTCGCCGAGGCCACGACCAGCCGCGGGATGTTCCCCTAGAACGCTCCCCGGAGTTCCGCCAACCGCCAGCCGGCTTCGCCACTCGGGGGCCCGATGCCCGGCCCGGGTGAAACGCTCATTTTGTCCTTGCGCTTTGCCGCGAATGTTCCTTACAGTGCGAGTGAGGAGGGAAACGCAAGAATCTTGCTAAACAATTCTCCTGAACCACCGATCGTGCTGACCGTAGCGGGCTTCGATCCCTCCTGCGGGGCGGGCGTTGTTGCCGACCTGAAGACCTTTGCCGTGCACGATTGCTACGGCTTGGGCGCGATCACCGCCCTCACCATCCAGTCCACACAGGGCGTCGGGGCCGTGCATCCGGTTCCGCATGCCACCCTTCGCGCGCAGCTCGACGCCTTGCAGGAAGATTTCGAAATCGCCGCCGTCAAGATCGGCATGCTGGCCAACCGCAGCAACGCGGCGACCGTGGCCGATTTTCTCGATCAAGCCGCGCTCACCCGCGTCGTCCTTGACCCGGTCGTCAAACCGTCGAGCGGCGGTCCGGAGCTGCTCGATTCGGGCGGGTTGAAATTCCTGCGCGAGGAGCTGATGAAGCGGGTAGCGGTGATCACGCCCAACATCGAGGAAACCGAGTTGCTCACCGGAATGGAAGTCAAGGACCTGGCGGGGATGAAGGCCGCGGCGCAGAAACTGGTCGAGATGGGCGCCCGCGCCGCCGTCGTGAAGGGCGGGCACATGGAAAAGCCCATCGACGTTCTCTTCGACGGCAACGAACTTGTCACCTTCGGCGGGGACTGGGTCAAGACCGGCCACACGCACGGCACCGGCTGCACCTTCTCGTCCGCCATTGCCGCGCAGCTTGCCTCCGGCCGCGCGCTCACCGAGGCCGTCACGCTGTCCAAGGCCTATGTGGCGCAAGCCATCCTGCACGGCTATTCGATCGGCAAGGGACCCGGCCCGGTCAACCCGTTCTACCGTTTCCGGCAGGACATCGCCGGCCGCGCCGGCCGCCCGGAAGCCCGCACCGAGCAACCCGCGCCCGAGCCCAGCATCCGCTGAGAAGCGTCGGCTCTCCCTCATTTTCTTCATCTATGGCAGGCCGGCAGGCGGGTTACTGCGGCTTGGCCGGCGGCAGCATCGGCCCGCCCGGACGGAAATTGCTCGATCGCACGATGAGGCGGATGGGCAGTTCGTTTTTGCCTTGCCGGTCGTAGTCCTCGGAACGAACGTAGCTGGGAAACCAGTATTTCCCGGCGACGTTCTCCCGGTAAATGTCGAGAAACGAATAGGTAAAAGGCAGCGCGTCGGACGGTTTCGGCCCGTTCGTCAGGAAACGCCCGTAACTCTTCACGATGGCCAAATCGACCGTGTCGACCCAGACGATGCCGGAAAAGTAGAACCGGCCCGGCTGCAGGATCTTTGGCTGGACCTCAAACACATAGGTCATCAGCTCCCCCTGCTTATCGGTGCCCCGGTAGGTGAACTTGTAGTTCGCGTAGGCATCGCCGGCGAGCGGAAAAGCCGGTATCGCGGCAATCGTTTCCAAATCCGGGGGAGCCAGGGAGAGGACCTGCAGGCTCGATTTGCCTTCATTTACGATGCGGTCGAAACGCTTGCCGCCCGGCCGCGGATACACCTCCGCTTCCACCTGGAAGTTCCCGGTCGGGTTGCCGTCCGCCCCCAGCTCCTCCACGCGAATCGTTTGCCGGAAACCGTACGTTTGGTAGGCGGCCCTGTATTCGGTCTCGTGGGCGATGAAATGCTGAATGATCTGGTCGGGCGACATCGGGGGCGGCGGCAGTTTCGGAAACAGTGGAATACGCTTGATGACCGGGGGATTCAGGGGGGCTTGCATGGGACCGGTCTGCTGCGCCCACCCCGCCGCCGTCGCCAGGAGCACGGCCAGTCCAAATATTGCTGCTCGTCTCATTGTTTCCCCGTCCGATTCTCGCATATCGGTCCCTGGCCTCTCCAGTCGCGCCCGGGTCCCGCGGCTTGGGCCGCCGGATGACGCGTGGCTCTGGTAAAATCCATCGTTCGCCGGACACGGCAGGAGAACCTCCACTATGGACGAGCAGCGCATCGCCCGGACTTTTTTTGTGAGCGGATCGGTGCAAGGCGTCGGGTACCGCCATTACACCCGCCGCATGGCGCAGGGGCTGAACGTCGCCGGCTACGCCAAGAATCTTCGCGACGGCCGCGTCGAAGTCTATGCCATCGGCTCGCGCGAGCAGCTCGCCGCGCTGCGCCAGAAGCTCGAAATGGGCCCGGCATCCGCCGTAGTGTGGGAAGTCGCCGAGGAGCCCGCCGAGATGCTGCCCCGCTACGGCGACGATTTTTCGATCGAGCACGAAAACAACTGAGAAAGGGAGCGGAATGGACGACCTGAAGAAACTGATTCGAGCGGTTCCCGATTACCCGAAACCGGGGATTCTTTTCTACGACCTGACCACGCTCTTCCAGGACCGGTCCGGGTTCGGAACCCTGATGAAAAGGATGATCGATCATTACCGCTCGCTTCGCGTCGACGTCGTGGCCGGCATCGAGGCGCGCGGCTTCGTCATCGCCCCGGTTCTCGCCTACGAGATGCAAGCCGGCTTCATCCCCGTGCGCAAGCCGGGCAAGCTGCCCTGGAAAACCGCGCAAATCCGCTACCAGCTCGAATACGGGTCCGACGGCCTGGAAATTCACGAGGATGCCGTCCAACGCGGCCAGCGCGTCCTGATCTGCGACGATCTGCTCGCCACGGGCGGCACGGCTCAGGCCACCGTGCATCTGATTCGCCAACTGGGCGGCGAGGTGGTGGGGACCTGTTTTGCGGTGGAGCTGACTTTCCTGAATGGCCGCTCCAAGCTCCAGGGCGTCGACGTCTTCTCGACCCTCAGCTACGACTCGTAAGCAAGCCTCGCGGTTTTCCGGCGCGGGCGCCGGCCAACCCATTGGCAGAACAGGCGGGCGAGGGCAGGGACTCCCCGGCGCTTGCCCGAATCAGGCCGGAGGGCGCTTTTGCTTAGAATTTCCGCCGAGCTTTTTTGGATGTGGGGCTTGTGGCGGGGCTTTTGGCGCGGCCCGCAGAGGGGCCTGGGGCAGGCACGCCCGCTTTTGCGTTGCGCTGACGAACGGCTTCGAACAGCGCGATGCCGGCGGCCACGGAAACGTTGAGCGACCGCACCGGCCCGACCGTCGGAATCGAGACGATGTGGTCGCACAGTTTTCGCGTGAGTTCGTGCAAACCCTTTCCCTCGCCTCCCATCACCACACCCACCGGCCCGGTGTAATCGACGGCCGTATGGGGCTGTCCCGAGCGCTCGTCGAGTCCGATCAGCCAGTAGCCGGCGGCCTTCATATCCTCCAACGCCCTCGCCAGGTTCTTCACCTGCGCCACGGGAAGGTGCTCGAGCGCCCCGGCCGAAGTCTGCGCCACCGTGTCGCTGAGTCCGGCAGCCCGGCGTTCAGGAATCACCAGCCCATCGGCGCCGGCGGCAAGCGCCGTTCGCACGATGGCGCCGAGGTTCCGCGGGTCTTCCACCCCATCGAGCAGAACGACAAGGCCGGGCCGCCGCGCTCGTTTCAGCAAGTCTTCAAGGGCAAGGACCTGTTTGGCCGCCGCCAGGGCGACCACCCCCTGGTGGTGGGCGGTTTCAGCCAGACGGTCGATCTGTTCCCTGTTCTCGAAGCGCACCGGAACGCCGCGCCGGCGCGCCAGCTCGACGATCTCCTGCACGCGCTCGCCGTGGCGGCCGTGGGCGACAATGACCCGCTCGAGTGCGCCTCCCGATGCCAGCGCCTCGCGCACCGCATGGATGCCGATCAGTTTCATGGTGGATTGCAACGAAAGCGGAGGATATGGCGCAGCCGGGCCGCCAGGTCAGCCTGCCAGCGCGGCGACGGCCTGCGCGGCAATGGCTTCACCGCGCCCCAGTTCCCCAAGCCCCTCGTTCGTCTTTGCCTTTAAGTTGATCGTTTCAGCCGGAATGCCCAGCGCCCCGGCGAGCGCTTCCCGCATGGCGGGGAAATGCGGCCCCAGCTTCGGCCTCTCGGCAATGACCACGGCATCGATCCAGAGGATTCGCAAGCCGCCTTCGGCCAGAAGCGCCGCCGTCCGCTCGAGAAACAGAAGGCTCCGTGCGCCGCGCCAGCGCGGATCGCTATCCGGGAAATGCGTGCCGATATCTCCCAGGCCGCCCGCGCCCAGCAGCGCGTCGCATATGGCATGCGCCAGCGCATCGCCGTCGGAATGGCCCACCGGTCCGCGATCCGCTTCGATCGCCATGCCGCCCAGAATCAGCCGCCGGCCCGTCTCGAGCCGGTGCAGGTCGTAGCCGATCCCGACCCGCGAAACCGGCGGGGAGGGTGAATGGGCAGGGCTCATTGCGAGCTGCGTTCCCGCTCCAGGTAGAAGCGTGCCAGCTCCATGTCGGCGGGGCGGGTGATTTTCAGGTTGCGCTCCGAGCCCAGCACCACGTGGACATCATGTCCCAGCCGCTCGACCATGGCCGCCTCATCGGAAGCGGTGATGCCGTCGCGCTCGGCCTGCGCGAAGGCCTCGCGTAGAAGCCCGGTGGAAAAAACCTGCGGGGTTTGGGCCAGAACGATCCGCTCGCGCGGGATCGTCGCCGTGATCAGGGCGGCATCCTCGGGCAGGCTCGCCCGCTTGACTTCCTTGACGGTGTCGATGGCCGGCATGCCGACAATGGCCGCGCCGCACGAGCGCGCCTCGGCAACCACCCGCTCCACCATCTCCCGATTCACGAAGGGCCTAACCGCGTCCTGGACCAGCACCAGTTCCACGTCGCCGGAAATCATCGCGAGCGCCCGGCCGACCGATTCCTGCCGCGTTTCTCCGCCCGCCACGACTTGCACCGGCCGATCCAACCGTTCCTGGCGAACCCGCTCGGTCAGCGCCTCCACATCCCCCTGCCGGGACGCGATCCAGAACTCGGTGATCAGGGGGCTGGCGGCCAGGCGGCACAGGGTGAAAATCAGAATCGGCACGCCATCGAGCTCCTGAAGCTGTTTCGGCGTGCCCGGGCCCATCCGTGTGCCCATTCCAGCGGCGGCGACAATGGCTGCGATCCGATTCATTGAGGGGCCAAAAGTGTACTCCAAGCGCCGGGAAAAAGGGAACTCGATTACCTCAAAACTTGCCCCCAAAAATAGCAGTCCAGGGAATCATCGCCCGCGCGGACTGCATGGGAATATAAACTTCGAGCGAGATCTTTCCCTGCGGGAGAGAAGCGAAGCGCCTTACTTCTTTTCGGGGCTGGGCTGGCTAGGCGCCGAAGCAGGAGGATTCACCTGTACTGTGTCTTCAGGTCTCATTCCTTGCTTGAATTCCCGGATGCCTTGCCCCAGGCCCCGCATCACTTCGGGAATTTTCCTACCGCCGAACAAGAGTAAAACGATGAACAGCAGCAAAAGAATGTGTGGCAAACTCAAATCCATAGAAGCCTCCGGACCCGGGCAAGAGAACCGCCCGGTTCCGCCTTTCTAAAGTATAAACCTCTCCTCACCCACGCGTCGAGTCGCCCGTTCGCGGTCCAGGTATTCGAGCAGGGGGATGGCATACTTGCGGCTGATCCCCGCCAGCTCCTTGAAGGCGGCCACGGAGATCCTGTCGCCGGCGCTGCGCTTATAGCCCGCCAGCATTTCGCGCAGCCTGGCCACCGAGCGCGCGTGGAGCAGGAGATCATCGCTGATTTTCACGAGCACCCGCTCGCCGACCAGAATCCGAACTAATTTCTCGGCTCGCTTCGGGTCCACCGGCAGCCGCGGGAGAATTTCCGCCAGGCGGGGAACGGCCAGGCCCGCCTGCTCGAAGGCACGCTCGATTTCCCGTTTGGCGCTCTCCTCCTCCGGCGTGAAAACGACTTTCCTCCCCGCGCGCATCACGCGGTCGCCCGCCACGTCCACCCGGCCCGCCCGAACCAGTTCGTCGAGGGCTGCCCGGAAAATTTCGGGGCGAAGATGGCGTCCGGCGCGTTCGCGCAGCTCCTCTTTGGGCATTCCCGCCGCCAGGGGATTCTCCCGGTGGAATCGTTCGACGGCCGCGGCGATGCGTTCGCCGCAGCCGGCGACCGCCTCCGCAGGTGCCATCACCCACGGCTCGCGGCTGACAATCCTCAGCTTTCCGGCCCCTTCGAGTTTCTCCGCAACCGACTGAACCTCTTCTTCCGTCCAGGCCGTCCGCGCCACAACCCCTTCCCGGGTCAGGCCGCGCGGCTCGCTCTTGGCCAGGGATTCCAGGATCGCTTCCCGGCTCGCCGATTCAAACGCCTGAAGCAGCGGCAAGACCGAGCCGTCCCGGCGCCGGCGGCGCGGCGCGGCATTGTCGAGTACGACCCCGCCGCCGATCGTGGTCATGGGAGAAAATTGCCGCAGAATGAACCGGTCGCCCGGCAGCAGCAGCAACGGCTCGCGCAGACGCAGCTGCGCGTAGCCCGATGCGCCAGGTTCGATCGCCTCCGTTTCCTGCAGCACCACCTCGCCCACCGTTTCAGCCGTGCCTTGATGGAAGTGGACCAGGGTCCGATTCTTCAATGGCTTGGCCGAAGCGAGAAGATGCAGGCGCGCGTCCAGCTGCCGGGTGGGGATGAAGCGGCCGGGGCTCGCCAAGGTCATTCCCCGGCTCACCGCGCCCAGTTCGACCCCGGCCAGATTCAAAGCCGTGCGCTGGCCCGCCGCCGCTTGCTCGATGCTTTCCCCGGCCGACTGAATGCCGCGCACGCGAACGCGCCGGCCTCCGGGCACCAGTTCCAGTTCGTCGCCGGTCTTAACCGCGCCGGAAACCAGCGTCCCGGTCACCACGGTGCCGAAACCCTTCATGGCAAAGGCGCGGTCAACCGGGAGGCGGAAATAGCCGGAACCTGAGCGGTCCGGCACGCCGGCCGCGGCCTGTAGAAGAATGGCTTTCAATTCGTCCAGCCCGGCGCCGGTTCGAGCGCTGACGGGCTGGATGGGGGCTCCATCGAGGAAGGAGCCTCGCACGAACTCCTCGACTTCCAGGCGGACCAGACCTAGCGTATCGGGATCGACCAGATCGGCCTTCGTCAACGCCACAAGACCCGTCCGGATACCGAGCAGCCGGCAGATGTCGAAGTGCTCGCGGGTTTGGGGCTTGATCGATTCGTCGGCGGCGACCACCATCAACACCAGATCGATTCCACCGGCACCGGCCAGCATGTTCCGCACGAAACGTTCGTGCCCGGGGACATCGACAAATCCCAAATTCATCTCATTTGTCCGGAGAAAGGCAAATCCCAGATCGATCGTGATCCCCCGGCGCTTCTCCTCTTCCAGGCGATCCGGATTTGTGCCCGTAAGGGCTTCGACGAGGGAGGATTTGCCGTGGTCAATATGGCCGGCGGTGCCGACAAGGACGTTTTTCATCGGGAAGTGGCAGAACCGTTTCTCGGCCAATCCTACCCGGTCCTGCCGAAAAGGTCGCGATCAATCTACTTTGACGCGAGCAGGGGCCTGAGCGGGGACCGGCGCGGAAACCGGAGCGGGGACCGGAGCAGGGGCCTGAGCGGAAACCTGATCGGGAATCCAATCGCTATCGGGAAGCCGCAAGAGTTCGATTTCGACCCGGCAAAGCCCTCGCTGGGCAAAGCCAAGCATGTGGGCGACCTCATAGGAGACGTCCAAGCCCCGGCCGGGAACGTAGGGTCCACGGTCGTTGATCGTCACCACCATGCTCCGGCCCGTGGAGGGATTGGAAACCCGGACAACCGACCCGAGCGGCAGGCTCCGATGCGCCGCTGTGGCTGCATACATATTGAATGTTGTCCCATCCGCGGTTGGACGGCCCTCGAACTGGGGCCCGTACCAGCTGGCGACGGCATGCCAGCACTCATGCGGTTTCGGTTGCGCCGGGGTGCCATGACCGAGAACCAGACTGCAGGACTGCATTCCTTGCGGCTGCGAAGGTTGGGGTCCACGAAGTAGGCGAGGGGTAGCGAAAAGGAATACCGCGGCGCAGGCAAGCGCCGACACAGGTTTGCGAGCTTTTAGCAAATACCTCATGAGCCCCTCGGTTGGATAATAAAAGTATAAGGGTCCGCGGGGGGTCTGGCAACCGGCTCATGCCGATAAAGCACCTCGTAATTTATTGATACACCGTACCTTAAGTTTGGTGGCGAGTTTCTCGACCCCTTCGACAAGGTCCACACTGATACATGGATTGGCAAAATGCGCTGTACCCACTTGGACCGCCGAAGCCCCCGCCAGCATGTATTCCAGCACATCCTCGGCCGTCTCAATCCCGCCAACGCCGATCACCGGAATTCGTACGGCCTGGCAGGTTTCGTAAACCAGTTTGAGCGTGAGAGGCTTGATCGCGGGGCCGGAGAGCCCTCCGGAGAGCCGGCCGAGCCGGGATTTCCGCGTCTGAATGTCAAGGGACATGGCCGGGAAGGTGTTTGCGACCGTGAGGGCGTCGGCGCCCGCTTCCTCCGCTGCCCGGGCCATCAGCCGGATATCGGTGACCAGGGGCGAAAGCTTGACCCAAAGGGGCCGGCGCGATGCCCGCCGCGCTTGCTCGACCAGCTTGGCCGTCAACCCCGCGTCGATCCCAAACTCCCGCCCCCCTTCATCCGTGTTCGGGCAGGAGACGTTGAGCTCGTAGGCGGCAACCCCCTCCGAGTCCTCAAGGACCCGGACGACCTCGACGTATTCCTCGACGGTCGAGCCGAAGACGTTGGCCACCACCGAGGTTCGATAGGAGCGCAGGGCGGGCAGTTTTTCGGCGACGAACGCCCGCACGCCGATGTTCTGCAATCCCACGGCATTGACCATCCCCGCCGCCGTCTCGGCCAGTCTGGGCGCAGGCGCTCCCGCCATGGGCTTGACCGAAAGCCCTTTCGTCACAAATCCGCCCAAGCGGTTGAGATCGGTCAAGTGGGCAAATTCGAGCCCATAGCCGAATGTGCCGCTGGCGGCAATGATGGGACTAGCCAGCTCGATGGTGCCGATGCGGACGCGCAGGTCTGGTCGCTGTTCCACAGCCTGGGCGTTAGTTTATCACGATGGAGAAGTGCCCGCGGATGCGCCTTGGCTCGGGCGTATGCTACGATGGGCGGCCATGCCGGTCGTCGAGAAAAAGCAGGTCATGTCGGCCACCGAGATGGATCGCACCTTGCAGCGGCTGGCGCACGAAATCGTCGAGCGCACCGCGGATATCGACCGTCTCGCCCTGGTCGGGATCCGGCGCCGGGGAATACCGCTGGCCGAGCGGCTGGCCCGGAACATTGGAGCGGTCGTTGGCCACCCGATTTCCGTGGGATCGATCGACATCACCCTGTATCGGGACGACCTCTCGACCACGGCTACGCAGCCGGAGGTCCACGCGAGCGATATTCCCGCCGTCGATGACCGCGACATTCTCCTGGTCGATGACGTGCTCTACACCGCCCGCACCATCCGGGCCGCCATCAACGGGCTGTTCGATCTGGGGCGCCCGCGCCGCATCCGGCTATGCGTCCTGATCGACCGCGGGCATCGCGAACTGCCCATAGAAGCCAGTTTTGTCGGCCGGGTCGTTCAGACCACTCTTTCGGAGCTGGTGGATGTGCGCCTGCAGGAAATCGACGGGGAGGAACGGGTCATGCTGATTGACCGCGTTCCCTAAAGGAGCCTGATGCCCGAACGGATCGGCCATCTCCTCGCGATCGAGCCTTTGTCGGCCGAACAGATCACCTTTTTTCTCGATCAGTCGAAGCCATTTCAGCAGATCCAGCGCCATCCGCTCAAGAAACTGGCGACCTTGCGGGGGAAAAGCGTCGCGCTGGCGTTCTTCGAGCCTTCCACGCGCACGCGAATCAGTTTCGCCACCGCCGCCGCCCGGCTCGGCGCCGACACGATGTCGCTGCAAGCGGCCTCCTCGAGCCTGAAGAAGGGCGAATCGCTCATCGACACCGTTCACACGCTCGAGGCGATGAAGCCGGATTGCATCGTCCTCCGCCACGCCGCCTCGGGCGCGGCGGATTTTATCGCCCGGCACGTTGCGATTCCCGTGATCAACGCCGGCGACGGCCTCCACGAGCACCCGACGCAGGCTCTGCTCGATGCCCTGACCATCCGCGACCGGCGGGGCGGCCTGGAGGGACTCTCCGTCACCATCCTGGGCGACATCTCTCACAGCCGCGTCGCCCGCTCGAACATCCATCTGCTTTCGAAATTCGGCGCCCGCATTACCCTCTGCGGCCCGGCCATGTGGCTGCCTCGCGAACTCGAGCTGCTCGCCCCGGGCGTGCGGCGCTGCTCGCGCATCGAAGAAGCCCTGGACGGCGCCGATGTCGTCATTGCCCTGCGCGTCCAGCAGGAACGGCTGAACGAACCCGCTCTGCCGCGCGATGAATATATCCGCCAATTCCAACTGACCCGTTCCCGCCTGGCTGGCGCCCGGCCCGACGCTCTGCTCCTCCATCCGGGACCGATCATCCGCGGGCTGGAAGTCGAGTCGCCGGTTGCCGACGGCCCGCAATCCTGCGTTCTGGAGCAGGTGACCAACGGCCTGGCCGTTCGCATGGCCTTGCTCTTCCTGCTCATCGGCGGCACGGGCGGTATCGAGGATCTGCCTCATGCTTCTGATTAAGAATGGCCGCGTCGTCGATCCGGCAACGCAAACCGACGCCGTGCTCGACATCCTGCTCGACGGCGGCCTCATTGCCGATCTCAAGCCAGGCCTGGAGGTTCCCGGCGCGGAAGTGATCGACGCCAGGGGGTGGGTGGTCGCTCCCGGGTTCATCGACCTGCATTGCCATCTGCGTGAGCCGGGCGATGAGTCCTCCGAAACCATCCAGTCCGGCGCCGGCGCCGCCGCCCGCGGCGGATTCACGGCCATCTGCCCGATGCCCAACACGCATCCGGTCAACGACAACGCCTCGGTGACCCGGTCCATTGTCGAGCGAGCCTCCGCCGCTCCGGTCCGCGTCTGGCCGATCGGGGCGGTATCGGCGGGAAGCCGCGGCGAGTCGCTGGCGGAAATCGCCGCCATGAAGGAGGCGGGAATCGTCGCCGTGAGCGACGACGGCCATCCGGTGGCGACGGCCAAGCTTCTGCGCCAGGCCATGGAATACTGCCGCGCCCTGAACCTGCCCGTGATCGATCATTGCGAGGAGCCGTCACTATTTGCCGGGGCGGTGATGCGGGAGGGGCCGCGCTCGGTGCGGATGGGCCTCTCCGGCATGCCCGCGGCCACCGAATCCATTTGCGTCGCGCGCGACGTTCAGGTGGCCGAGCTGACCGGAGGGCGGCTACACATCGCTCACCTTTCCGCGGCCGAGTCGCTCGATCTGGTGCGCCAAGCCAAGCGCCGCGGCCTTGCCGTCACCTGCGAGGTGACCCCGCACCATTTCACGCTCACCGATGACGACGTTCAGTACGACAGCCGGTTCAAGGTGAATCCGCCCATCGCCTCCGGGCAGGATCGCCAGGCCCTTCTCGACGGCCTGGCCGACGGCTCGGTCGATGCCATCGCCACCGACCACGCCCCTCACGAGCCGGCCAAGAAAGACGTCGAATTCGACCACGCCGCTTTCGGCATGACCGGGTTCGAAACGGCCCTCTCGCTCGCCATCGAGCAGCTCTATCATTCGGGCCGCGTCGGCCTGGGTCGCCTGGTCGAGCTGTTCACCACCGGCCCGGCGCGCGTTCTCGGCATCACGCGGCGCATTGCCAAAGGCGAGCCGGGCGATCTGACCCTGTTCTCGCTCGACCACCCCTGGACGTTCCACGTGGAAGAATCGGCGAGCCTGTCGCGCAATTCGCCCTTCGACGGCCGCTCGTTCCACGGCGCGCCAATGATGACCGTCGTCGCCGGCCGCATCGCCTGGCGCCGCTAGCGCCGGCCCGCTCGCCGGCTATTTCAGCAGAAGCTTTTCCTCGAATGGCGCGCGCGACATGACGTGCGGGTCGCCATCGGTGATGAGCACCATCTCTTCCAGGCGCACACCGCCCCCGCCCCGCACCCCTTCGACCCAGATCAGCGGCTCGACGGCAAAAACCATCCCCGGCTGGAATTCATAGACGGGCGCGCCGGGCAACGTTTCCCCAATGTAGGGGGGTTCGTTCGCCCCCATGCCGACCCCGTGCCCGATGAACAGCGACAGGAAACGGCCGCCCAACTGATATTTTTCAGCCGTCCGGATGATCGCTTCCGCGGCGTCCCGGTTGGTGCAGCCCGGCCGCATTTTCGCGATGCCGTTTTGAAGCGATTCGTATACCGCGGTAAAAATTTCCCGTTGCCTCGTCGAAGGCCGGCCGCAAACGGTGGCGCGCGCCACGTCTCCAAAGTACCCGTTCCAATTGGCTCCGATGTCGATGAAAACCAGGTCGCCGTGGCGGATCAGCTTATCGCTGCTGATGCGGCGGGGCGGCGCCATGCGCTCGCCCGAGGCGACAAATGGCGTCATCACATGGGCATATTCGCCGCCCAGGCGAAACAGCGTCCGCATGGCCTCGCCAGCCACTTCGCACTCCCGCACACCTTCGGCGACGGCGCTCACGGCGGAAGCCGTCACCGCATCGGCCAGCGCCGTGGCCTCTTCCAGCAAGGCGATCTCTTCCGGGAATTTGATCATGCGCGCGCGCTGCATGGGCGTATCGCCATCTTCCAGCCGAACCTCGGGCAAATGAGCGGATACGAGCTGAAACAGACTGGCAGGGGCCTCATCCATCCCGAGCCGCGCCCGCTCGAGGCCATGCTGCCGCAACACCGGCTTCAGAATCTCGCGCACGAAACCCTCGATCAGCGGCCGCTCCTCGATGATCGGGATGGTATGGATCTCCTGAATCCAGGGCATGCTCCGCTCGGCGCGGTCGCGCTCGCCCCCGGAGCAGAACAGAATGGGGGAAACGCCGGGGATCAGCAGCGCGCCGTTCAATACGGTCGTTTTGCCGGCGATCAGCTGCGGGCGGAGGTCGGTGAGGTAGCGGACATTCTCGTCCTTCCAAACCAGCAGGGCGTCCAGCCCAGCCCCTTCGCACTCGGTTTGGGCGCGAGCCAGGCGCTTCTGGCGCAGCCCGGCCAGGTCAACGCGCTGTTCGTAGCCGACATGGAATTGACCCCCTGCGAAGCGGTCCATGCGCATCCCTCCCTGGAGGAACTTACGCCGGTTCGCCCTGGCGCGTGTTGCGGCCGAGCAGCATATTTCGCGCGTCCACGATCGCCCGGAATTTCGCCGAGTCGCCCCCGACGTCCGGGTGATGGCGGCGAGCCGCCCGCCGGAACGCCGATTCGATCTCCTCGTCCGAGGAACCGGGCGGAAGGCCGAGCAGGCGCAGGGCCGACACTCGCGCCTCTTCCTGGGATCGCCTTTCGCCGAGCGCCCGCCGGCGGGATTTCCGGCCGGCGTCCCGCGCGGCTTCCCGCAACCCGTCGAGGATCTCGGGCGAAAGGCCGTGCCCGGCAACGTACCGCTCGAAAACATCCAGGACGGCTTCGAGCGAAACGGACCGGAAGGTCGGCGAGGAGCGAAGAATTTCGACCCATTGCGCGCCGCTGAGGTCGAGCGTTTCGCCGAGACAAACCGAATACTCGACCGCCTTCCAGCTTCTTCCGCCGCTTCCGCCGTTTTCGGGGATGCAGAGGTAGAAGAGCGTGCGTCCCGCGCGCTCTTTTGTTTTTACAAACACGGCGTTTTCACGAACATGGCATCTTCACGAACATGTGATCGCCCGCTCGCCTTCGCTAAACAGGGCGCTGCGACTGAATATGGCCATGTCAGGCCGGCTCGGAACCGGCCTGGCCTGGATTGCCCTTGCGCTCGATCCACTGGCCCGCCTTTGCGGAGGCTTCGTGCACGAGAAAACCCATTTTCGGGTGGGAAGGTTCGAAGTCCACGGAAAGCCCCGCAGCCGCTATGGCCGCCGAGCAGGTCGGCCCGATCGAGGCGACCATGCAGTGGCGAAGCGCCTGGCGCAGTTTCGGCTCGAGTCCCTGGTCCGCGGCTACGCGAAGCAGATGCTCGACCTGCACGCCGTTGGTAAACAAAACCACGCGGGCGCGGCCCTCGACGATGGCATTCAAGGCGTGCCGCAGGGGATCGAGGTCTTCCGGAAAGCCCCAGCGATACACAGGGACCTCCAATACGTCCGCCCCTCGTTTCCGAAGCTGGTCGAGAAAGTCCACGTTCGAAACGCCATACTCCTGAACGGCCACGCGACTGCCCTTGAGCGGTAGCTTTTGCGGCGCCTCCCATGCTTTCAGGATCTCGCGCCAGGTATTGGGCTCGGGGACAACGATCGCGACCGGAACCTCAAGCGAGCGGAGGACCTTGACGGGCTTGGGTCCGCGCGCCACGACGAACAGGTTCGAGAGGGCGCGGACGATTCGCTCCCGCGGATAGCGCGTTTCGAGCACCTGAACGAGCGTCTCGGTCCCCACGCCGGTCATGAAAACGACGGCGTCGAGTTTTCCCTGGAAAAGTCGCTCGGCAAAGGCGAATGCCGCGGGATTTTCCTCGATGGGGATCTCCCGCATGGAGGGAGCGACCTCCGGGACGCCGCCCGAATTGGCGATCAAGGCGGCCATCTCTTTCGTGCGGCGGCTTTCAAATGCCGCCACCACAAGACCGCCGAAATCGGCTGATTTTCGTTCGGAAGCATTCATGGAACAATTCCCCTCGCCAGCCCGTCACATCGTTAACTCGCGGCCGGCAAGGCATTTTAGCCGGAAATGCCCCCCAAGGGCTCGAAGAAAGAACCGGCATCTACCGCATGACTTTGTTTTGCGGTCTATGGCGCAAGGGCTTTCACCCCGCCAAGGGCGGGACGTAGTTGTCCCGGCCCGGTCTTAATGCTACGATTTTTGTGCTCGTAGCAGGCCTCAACCCCTTCTCATGAACCCTCAAGCACCGCGGATCGGCATCCCTTACCGGAGCGCCAGCGAAGAGCGGCCCGAAATCCCGGAAAAGATACGCCCGTACGTCGAAGCGGTGGAAGCGGCCGGGGGAAACGCGCAACTCATCTCGCTGTTCGAGCCGGAAAAATTGGCTCGATTGGCCCGGGAACTGGACGGCTTCGTTCTTCCCGGCAGCTCGGCGGACGTGAGTCCGGCCCTTTACGGGGAGACGCCCGGCCCGGAAACCTCGGCAGCCGACCGGCAGCGCGAGGAAACCGACCAGGCGTTGCTGCATCATGCATTTCAGGAGGGGAAGCCGGTTTTGACCATCTGCTACGGGACGCAAATGTTGAACGTGTTCCGTGGCGGAAGCCTTGTCCAGGACATCCAAAACGAGCTGCCGAGCAGCCTGACCCACCGATGGGACCACATGCCGGGCTCTCCGGAGCCGCATCATCCGGCGCGGTTCGTGCCCGGCTCGACGGTTGCGCGCCTGGCCGAGACGACGGATGCAGTGGTCAATAGCTCGCACCATCAGTCGATCCGGCGGATCGGGCGGGGGTTGCAAGCCACCGGAAGCGCGCCCGATGGCGTGGTAGAGTCGGTGGAGCTGGAAGATCCCTCGCACTGGGTGATCGGCGTGCAATGGCACCCGGAGCGGCAACGGAACGAAACGCCCGGGCAAAACGATTCGGGGATACGGCTGGCGAAGGCCCTCTTTGCGGAACTGGTTCGCGTCGCCAGCCGCACGCGAATGAGGACCCGCGGCTCCTCGCCCACGGCGGAACTTTCCGGGAATTCGGAGGATCGATGATCTCCCTGGCAGGCAAGGCGGCCCTCGTCAGCGGGGGCTCACGAGGCATTGGAGCGGCCACGGTGAAACTGTTCGCCCAGGCCGGGGCCGATGTGGTGTTCAATTTCCGCCGCGACAGGGAGGCGGCCCACCTGGTCGAGCAGGAGGCCGGCAAGCACGGCACGCGCGTCGAAGCGATGCAAGCCGATCTGCGCGTCGCCGACAATTCGCGCAAGCTGGTCGATTTCGCCATCGAGCGGCTCGGCCGGCTGGACATCGTCGTCGCCAATTCCGGCGCCTGGAACAGCAAAGACCTTCCCATCGAACAGATGACCGAACGCCAGTGGGAAGACATGATGCGCGTGAATCTGAAGAGCGTCTACGCCCTGGTTCATTTCGCGGTCCCCGCAATGATCGCGCAGAACGCCGGCCGGATCATCGCGATCAGCTCGACGGCGGGGCAGCGGGGCGAGGCGTATCATTCGCATTCTGCGGCGGCCAAAGGGGGCGTCATCAGCTTCGTGAAGGCGCTTTCGACCGAACTCGCCCGACACAACATACTGGTCAATGGCGTCGCCCCCGGATGGGTGGACACGGAGATGTCCAGGCCGGTATTGGGATCGAAGACGGGGAGGAAATTCGTGCAGGGCCAGATTCCGCTGGGACGGCCGGCAACGGCCGAGGAGATCGCTGGACCCATTCTGTTTCTGGCATCCGACCTGGCAACCTTTATGACGGGCGAGATCCTCAATGTAAACGGGGGTTCGGTGCTGTGCGGATGAAGAGGGCCATAGCGGCGATGGCAGGTGTCGTGGCATTGCTGGCGGTTTCGAGCGCGTGGGCGCAACAGGGCGTGCTCAGCCCGGCGCAAAGCGCGGCGAAGGCGAAACGTATTATCCAGCAGACCATCCAGGCGCTCGGCGGCCAGAAATACCTGGACGTCCGCGAGCAGACCTGCGATGGGCAGGCGGCCTTTTTCGGACATCACGACCAGATCAGCGGTTACGAGAAGGTCTACGACTACAACATCTTTCCGGATAAGGAACGCACCGAATATTCCTCCAAGCGCGACATCATCGACGTTTACAACGGCAAACAGGGCTGGACGCTCGACCACGGCGGCGTTTCCGACATATCCGCCACCAAGATCTCCGATTTTCAGGCCGGCACCAGGCGCGACATCAACAACCTGTTTCGTTTCTGGCTGAAGGAGCCGGGCATCCAATATCAATACGATGGGCCCGACGTGGTCGATCTCAAGCAGGTCGACTGGGTGGAGGTGACCGACCCCCAGCAGCGCACGACGAAGATCGCCGTCGCGCAGCTCACGAACCTTCCCGTGCGCGCCATCTACGTCAGCCGGGACCCGGCGACGCACGAACGGACCGAGGAAACCGAGTACTTTTCCAACTATCAAATGGTGGATGGGATCGAAACTCCCTTTCAAGACACCCGCACGCGGAACGGGCAGAAGCTCTTTCAATTCTTTGTGAGCAAGTGCCAATACAACACCCCCCTCGAAGCCGGCTTCTTCACGCGTCAATCGCTTGAGGAGCGCTGGGCGAAACTCGGCGGCAATAAGAAGAAAAAGAAGAAGAAACACCACGACTAAAACGAACCGCCGGCGGGAGGCGGGATAGCGGCGCCGTGCCGAGGCGGTATAATGACCGGATGCGGAACAGCCAGCGTTTTCCACCGATTCACGGAACGACCGTCTTGTGCGTCCGGCGGGACAACAAAGTGGCCATCGCGGGCGACGGCCAGGTAACCATGGGCGACACCGTCATCAAGCAGTCGGCCAAGAAAATTCGCCGCCTGTTCAACGACACGGTTCTGGCCGGCTTCGCGGGCAGCACGGCCGACGCGCTATCTCTTTTTTCCCGCTTCGAAATCAAGCTGCAGGAGCATCACGGCAACCTGGCCCGCTCGTCCGTCGAACTCGCCAAGGATTGGCGCACCGACCGGTCGCTGCGGCACCTGGAGGCCCTGCTGATCGTCGTCGATAACAAGCAGACCCTGCTCATTTCCGGCAACGGCGACGTGATCGAGCCCGACGACGGGATTACGGCCATCGGCTCGGGCGGGCCCTACGCCCTCTCGGCGGCCCGGGCGCTCGTGAAGCACACGAAACTTGGCGCGAAAGAGATCGCGCAGGAAGCCATTCAACTGGCCAGCGAAATCTGCATCTATACCAACGGGCATTTCACGGTCGAAGAGCTGTGAACGAAAAAAAAGATTCCCTCGCCTATTTACCCGCCGCCGGGCCGAGCCCGGAGGAAGCCGGACAACTGCCCAGTTTCGACGAGCTGACCCCGCGGGGAATCGTCGTTGAACTGGACAAGTACATCGTCGGGCAGACGCCGGCCAAGCGCGCCGTCGCCGTGGCCTTGCGAAACCGGGTCCGGCGCCAGCGCCTGGACCCGCAGCTGGCCGAAGAGGTCCTGCCGAAAAACATCCTGATGATCGGACCCACCGGGGTGGGCAAGACGGAGATCGCGCGGCGTCTGGCGCGCCTGGCCGGCTGCCCCTTCGTGAAGGTGGAGGCTTCGAAATACACCGAGGTCGGCTACGTCGGCCGCGACGTGGAATCGATGGTCCGCGACCTGATCGAGGTCGCGATCGACATGGTGCGCGAGGAGAAGCTCGACGAGGTCGCCGAACGGGCCGAACAGGCCGCCGAGGAACGGCTGCTCGACCTGCTGCTTCCCGGCTCGACCGAACCTTCGACCGATCCCGCGCGCGCCGAACAGGCCGGACGGACGCGCGAAAAGCTCCGCAGCCAGTTGCGCGAGGGCAAGCTGGACCAGCGCATGGTGGAAGTCGAAGTGCGCGAGCGGGCGATGCCCTCCTTCGAGATCATCTCGAACCAGGGCGTCGAGGAGATGGACGTCAATATCAAGGACATGCTCTCGAATTTCTTCGGCCAGTCCAAGCGGAAGCGGAAAATGACAGTGGCCGAGGCGTTCGATTATCTGGTGCAGGAAGAGGAAAGCCGCCTGATCGATATGGATCAGGTCACGCGCATCGCCACCGAGCGCGCCGAGCAGATGGGCATCATCTTCATCGACGAAATCGACAAGGTCGCCGGCCGCGAATCCGGCCACGGGCCCGACGTCAGCCGGGAAGGGGTCCAGCGCGACCTGCTGCCCATCGTCGAAGGCACCACCGTGAACACGCGCTACGGGATGATCCGCACCGACCACATTCTTTTCATCGCCGCCGGCGCCTTCCACATCACTAAACCGTCCGACCTGATTCCCGAGCTCCAGGGCCGGTTCCCGATCCGCGTCGAACTGAGCTCGCTCGGCGAAGCCGATTTCGTCCGGATTCTCACCGAGCCCAAAAACGCGCTCATCAAGCAGTACGTGGCGCTGCTCGAGACCGAGGGGCTGCGACTGCAATTCACCGACGACGCCATCGCCACGCTGGCCCACTTCGCCTCGGTGGTCAACGAGCAGACCGAGAACATCGGAGCGCGGCGGCTGCACACCATCCTCGAAAAGGTGCTCGACGAGATTTCCTTTGAGGCGCCGGAGCTGAAGAAGAAAACGGTGAAGGTGGATACAGCCTACGTCTCGAAGCAACTGGCCGAGATCGTCAAGAACCAGGATTTGAGCCGCTACATCCTTTAACCACATTGCCGACCCTCTACGGCCATTCCTGCGGCTCGACGCCACGCGGCTTGCACCGTGAGCCGGGAATCCTTCGCCGGCGGGTCCGTTCATCCGCGCAGGCTCCGATGGCTCTGCTGCTGGGCGCGCTCGGAATGCTTTTCGGCTGTGCCGCGCCGGCGCCGCCTCGCCCGCCGAGCGCCACGCCGCCTGCCGCCCCGCAACAAGCCAATAACGGCAAACGGGAACCGGCCGGTTCCCGTTCCATGGCATCACCGGCGAGCGACACTTCCGGACCGGCCGCGCCGCAGGGCGTCGAGGCCATTGCGGTGCGGCACTCGTCGGGGTCTCTCGAAGTGGACCTTTCGTGGGCAATCAGTGACGCGGGGAATCTGGCCGGATACAATGTCTACCGGAGCCAGCAGCCGGGCGAGCGCGGCATGCGATTGAACCCGCGCGTGCTGCCGGTCCCGGAGTTTCGCGATACGACGGTCTCCGCCGGAGTCACCTATCGTTATTCGGTGACGGCGGTCAGCGCGGCAGGACATGAGAGCGCGCCGAGCGCGCCGGTGACGGTGAATGTTCCCGGAAGCGGCCAGGGATCGCCCTGAAGAGCGAACCCTCTCGCGCGCAGGCAGGTCCCGGGGACGCGCCTGCGTCAAAGGCGTTTGGCTGCCGGTAATTCCACATCCTGAACCCATGAGGTGTTTGAAATGAAACTGTGCCGATTTCAAGTTACTGGTTCCAACGAGCAGAAGGTTTGTACGGGCGTCCTCGATGGCAATACCGTCCACGAAGTGAGCAGCGAATGGCCCATCGCCGGTTCCCGCACCGGACGCCAGTGGGCGCTCGACCAGGTACATCTGGTCACACCGGTAGCTCCCTCGAAGATCGTCTGCGTGGGGCGCAATTACAAAATGCACGTCGCCGAAATGGGAAAGACCCTGCCGACCGATCCGCTGATTTTCTTCAAGCCGCTTTCCTCGCTCATCGCGCCCGGCGAAACGATCGAGCTGCCGCCCGATCTGGGGCGCATCGACTATGAAGGGGAACTGGGGGTGGTCATCGGCCGCCGTTGCTCCCAGCTGGGCCCGGACGAGGATGTGGCTCCGTATCTGCTCGGCTTCACCTGCGTGAACGACGTATCCGCTCGCGAACTGCAGAAGAAAGACGGACTCTTTGCCCGCGCCAAAGGCTTCGATACGTTTTGCCCGCTCGGGCCGGTGATCGAAACCGAACTCGACTGGAAACAGGCGCGCGTGCAAACCCGGCTCAATGGCGAACTGAAGCAAAACGGGGCCGTCAGCGACATGATCTTCCCGGTCGATATGCTGGTCCGCTTCATCTCCCAGGTCATGACCCTGCTGCCGGGCGACGTCATTGCCACCGGGACCCCCGAAGGTGTTTCGCCGCTCAAGGCCGGGGATGTGGTCGAGGTCTCGATCGAAGGAATCGGCAAGCTGCGCAATCCCGTGGCGGCGCGGGGCGCCCGGTGAATTCAGCCGGCAGCTCCCTGCCGACGCCCGAGCCGCCCCCCGTGCGGATGACGGCCTCGCACAAGGCGCTGCTGGGCATCATCGCGTTTCTGGTCGCGGCCAAGCTCACCGAGATGGCCGTTCACATCCCGTTCCAGAATCCCGCCCAGCAGGCGGTGTTCTCGTGGAAATCGCTGATTTTCTTCGTGGCCATCGCCCTTCTGGGCAGCGGTTTCGCCCACGTCGTCGGGTTCCCCGGGATGTGGGAAAAGGGGGTGAGCCGCCGCGGCCGGATCTGGGCGCCGCTCGGGATCGGGATCGTGATCGGCGTGGCCCTGCTGGCCATCGATCATGCCACCGGTTTTGTGCGGCTCTACGCGGCGGCCGTGGGCGCTCCGCCGCATTCGTTGCCGCTGGGCGCCTCGGTTCTGTTTCAGCTGTACGCGGCAGTGAACGCGTCCATTCTCTATTACCTGTTTGCGTTGTCCTTTACCCTCTGGTTCTTCGGCACGCTGGTGCTGTCGCGGCACTGGCCCTCGCAGACGTTCTGGGTGATGGCGCTCGTGGTGTCGCTGTGGGAGCCGCTGACGATGGCCAGCCAACGTCACTGGGCTCTGCTGCGGCTCGCGCCGGTGTCGGCGGGACTGGTCGGAATACTCGTTCTGATCTACACGATGGACCTGGCGGCAATGGTCCTTTTCCGCCGGTTCGGGTTCATCGCCGCGTTGATAGTTCGGGTCTCTGCCATGTCCATCTGGCATATCATCGGGAGGTCTTAGCCGTCCCGGCCGGGCGCCACAGGCAAAGAGATTCGCTCGATCGGAGCAGTGGGGCGATGAAAATATTCCTCGATACCGCCAATCCCGACGCGGACATCGTCACGATGCCCCACAAGGTTTTCGAACAGCTTTTCAAGCACCCGCTCACCGACCGTGGTCTCGAGACGTTGATGAAAGACTGGGGGAAAGCGCGGGGGTCTCTGGGCGAAATCATCGAACCCGCCGCGCCAAGAACCGGCCGTTGACACATTCCAGACTCGATGAGCTGTACATCGGCGGCGGCGCGCTGGCCGCAGTCGGCGCGGGCATCCTGATTCGCCGTTTGCGCAAGTGCGATCCCGAGGAAATCGAGCGCCGCCGGCGCGAGCGCGTGGACCGGATCGGCCGCCTGGCCCAATGCGAAATCCTCGACATCGTGGAAGGGGAGCCTGTCACGCCTGCCGCGACGAAAAACGCACGATCGGCTTCTCTGATCCCTCCGGCGCCGGCCCCGCCGCGCCTTCTCGTCGTCTACCGCTATACGATTTCCCGAGTGAGTTACGAAACCACGCAGGACTTCGCCCAGCCCTCGGCCGGCAACCGGCTTCCCGTGCCGGGGCAGGTGGTCAGCATCAAATACGATCCGGCCAATCCATCCAATTCGATCCTGGTGACCCGGAGCTGGCCGAAACCGGACACTGGACCGTCGAAACCGGCCGTGCCGGAAAAAGGAAAATAGAAAATGGCGGCTGAAGAGCGCACTCACAACCCCAACGAGGAACTACGCCGGAGGAACCGGGAGGCGGAGGGCGGGGGCGGTCCCGAGCGGCGCGAGCGGCAGCATCAGGCGGGAAAACTCCTGGCAAGGGAGCGGATTGAACTGCTCCTCGACGAAGGAACGTTCGAGGAACTGGACCGGTTCGTCACCCATCGCACCGACGAATTCGGCATGGCGGAACAAAAACCGCCGGGGGACGGCTTCCTCACCGGCCACGGCCGGATCGACGGCCGTCTCGTCTACGTCTTCGCCCAGGATTTCACCGTTTTCGGCGGTTCGCTTTCCGAGTCGAATGCGGCCAAGGTGTGCAAGATCATGGACCTGGCGCTTCGCGCGGGAGCGCCCGTCGTCGGCCTGAACGATTCGGGCGGGGCGCGCATTCAGGAGGGGGTGCGGTCGCTCGCGGGCTACGCGGACATCTTCCTGCGGAACACACTGGCCAGCGGCGTGATTCCCCAGATCAGCGCCGTCATGGGGCCGTGCGCGGGCGGCGCGGTCTATTCGCCGGCAATCACCGACTTCGTCGTGATGACGCAGGGAACCTCCTACATGTTCGTTACCGGGCCCGATGTCATCAAGACCGTCACTCACGAAGAGGTGACCAAGGAAGATCTGGGGGGCGCGGTCACCCACAATTCGACCAGCGGCGTGGCCCATTTCATTGCGCGCGACGATGCCGAATGCCTGGCGCTCGTCCGCGAACTGTTCGGCTTTCTCCCCTCCAACAATCTCGAAGACCCGCCGCGCCGGCCGACCGCCGATCCGGCCGACCGCCTCGTGCCCGCGCTCGACCGCGTCGTGCCCTCCGACCCCAGGCAGCCGTACGACATCAAAGAAGTCATTACGGCGGTCGTCGATGACGGGCAGTTTCTCGAGGTCCACGAGCATTACGCCCTGAATATCGTCATCGGGCTGGCGCGCCTGGATGGCCGCCCCGTCGGCATTGTGGCCAATCAGCCGGCGGTTCTGGCCGGCTGTCTCGACATCAACGCCTCGGTGAAGGGGGCGCGGTTCGTGCGCTTCTGCGACGCCTTCAATATTCCCCTGGTCACCTTCGAGGATGTTCCCGGCTTCCTGCCCGGCACGCAGCAGGAATTCGGCGGGATCATTCGCCACGGGGCAAAGCTCCTGTTCGCCTTTGCCGAGGCGACGGTGCCGAAAATCACCGTGATTACCCGTAAAGCATACGGCGGGGCCTATTGCGTCATGTCGTCCAAGCATATCCGCACCGACGTGAACTTCGCCTGGCCGAGCGCCGAGATCGCCGTCATGGGACCGGAAGGGGCCGTCGACATCGCCTATCGCCGGGCCCTCGAGCAGGCGCCCGAAGCCGAGCGCGAAGCGATGCGCGCCAAACTCGTCGCCGAATTTCGCGAGCGGTTTGCCAACCCCTACGTCGCCGCCGAGCGCGGCTACGTCGACGCCGTCATCGAGCCGGCCGAAACGCGCCGCAAGCTGATCACCGCCCTGCGTTCGCTCGAAAACAAGCGCGACACGAATCCCCGTAAAAAGCATGGGAATATCCCTCTCTAGCCGCGGCGCGCGCCAGCGGGAGAGAGTCCGTCTTCGGGCGTGCTAAAATTCCAACCGGTTGCCGGTTATGTTCCGCAAAATCCTGGTGGCGAATCGCGGCGAAATCGCCGCACGCATCATTCGAGCCTGCCGTGAGATGGGCATCCTCACGGTAGCCGTCTACAGTGAGGTCGATCGGACCTCGCTCCATGTGCAGATGGCCGATGAGGCCCTTCCCATCGGCCCGGCGGCGAGCCGCGAAAGCTACCTTTCCATCCATAAGATCATCGACGCCGCCCGGCGCACCGGCTGCTCGGCCCTGCATCCGGGCTACGGGTTCCTGGCCGAAGACGCGGCGCTGGCCCGCGCCTGTGACGCGGCGGGACTGGTCTTCATCGGGCCGACGCCCGAGGCCATGGAGCGCCTGGGGTCGAAAACAGAGGCGCGGCAAGTGGCGCGCCGCGCCGGCGTGCCCACAACCCCCGGCGCGCTCGATGCGATCGCCGATCTGGCCGGGGCGCGGTCGATGGCGCGCGAGATCGGGTTTCCCGTTCTCCTGAAGGCGGTTGCCGGTGGCGGCGGCAAGGGGATGCGCGCGGTCGAAAGCGATTCCCAGCTCGATGGCGCCTGGCGCGACGCCGGTTCGGAGGCAGCCAATGCCTTCGGCGACGGACGGCTCTACATCGAAAAATACCTGCCCAGGCCCCGCCATATCGAGATTCAGATTTTCGGCGATCACGAGGGCCACATCGTCCATTTGGGAGAGCGGGAATGCTCGATCCAGCGGCGGCATCAGAAAGTGGTCGAGGAGTCGCCCTCGCCCGTCGTCGACCCGGCCCTGCGCCGGGCCATGGGCGAGGCGGCCGTGCGTTTGGCGCAAGCCGCCTCGTACCGGAATGCCGGAACGGTGGAATTTCTGGTGGACGATTCCGGCCGCTTCTACTTTCTCGAAGTCAATACGCGGCTGCAGGTCGAACATCCGGTGACCGAGTCCGTAACGGATATGGATCTGGTGAAGATTCAAATCCGGGTGGCCGCCGGCGAGCCCCTCCCGTTCCGCCAGGAAGACGTGACCCTCCGCGGCCACGCCATGGAATGCCGCATCTACGCCGAAGACCCTGAAAATCATTTTTTTCCGTCGCCGGGTAGAATCGTCTCCATGAACCTGCCCGAAGGGCCGGGAATTCGCAACGATGTGGGCGTCACGAGCGGTTGGACGGTGCCGGGCGACTACGATCCCATGCTGGGCAAGCTCATCGTTCGGGGCGGCGACCGCGCCGAAACCATCGCTCGCCTGTCCCGGGCGCTCGAGGAATATTCGATCGCCGGAATCAAAACGAACCTGGGCCTGTTCCGCCGCCTGCTTCGCGAACCGGAATTCCTCCGGGGCGAATTTCATACCCGCTGGCTGGACGAATGGCTGGCCCGGCCGGCCGCTCCCGAGCCGCCGGCCGAGGCCATGGAAACGGCCGCCATACTGGCCGCGGTGCTGGCCGAAGCGCTTCCCGGCGAAGCGCGGGCGGAGGCGGCCGCAGGCCCAACAGATTCACGCTGGAAAGCGCAAGCCCGCGCCGATCAGCTCGAAAACCAGCCGCGCCGCTAGGAAAACCCGCCGGCAGGAAGCATAGCTGGTAGCCTGAACATGCGGGAACCCGAACGAGGCATTGACGAAGCATTGACGAGGCATTGCCCAGGAATTGAACAGGAATTGACCGGGCCGATCAGCCCTTGAAGCGACCATGAAGCGCAACGTTCGAATCGAAGGAAAGAACCACAGCGTCGAGGCGGAACGCCGCGCCGGCGGCTGGGACTTCCGCATCGACGGCAAGCCCATCGATGCCGATGCCGCCGAAATTTCCCCGGGTCTCTTTTCGATTCTGCTGGAGGGAAAATCCTTCCTGGCGCGGGTCGTATCGGGCGGCGCCCGCCTCGAAATCGAAGTGGGGTCGCGACGGATGATCGCGGAGGTGAGCGATCCACGCCGGTCGCGCCGCAGCCGCGGGGAACTGGAACGGGAAGGGCACCAGCGGATTCTGGCTCCGATGCCGGGAAAAATCCTGCGCGTGCTGGTCGGCAAGGGCAGTCCCGTCGAAGCGGGGCAGGCGATCCTCGTGATTGAAGCGATGAAGATGCAGAACGAGGTCCGCTCGCCCAAAGCCGGAACCCTCGAGAGGCTTCTGGTCAGCGAAGCGCAAGCCGTGGGCGCCGGCGAGCTGCTCGCCGTCGTGGCGTAAGGAAAGAACTCAGAGAACGGAGTTGGAGCGCGCCGCCGGTTTCGCCGCGGAGGGCAACGGGGCGCTTTTCGGCACGCCCGCCGGCGCGGCCTCGGGGGCCAGGGCGGGGGCCGGCGCTTTCCCTCCCGATGATGAAGAAGACGGCTCTTCGGCCGGAAGTTCGCCCCCGGACGCGAGCAGGTCGCGCGCCAGGTAATTGGTGACACGGGCCTGGCTGCGCAGCGAGGCCAGGTAGGCGGCCCGCAACACCTGCTCCATGCGGTCGCGCAGGGCATTGCGAATCGCCTGTTGCACCTCGGGATCGGAAAGCTTTCGCTCGCCGGGCGAGAGCTTCGCGATCAGCCGGATGATCCGGAAACTTTTCTTGGTCCGAATGATTCCGCTGATCTGGCCGGGCTTGAGCGCCATCACAACCCGCTTCAATTCCGGATTTCCCTGGTTCAGCGCCGACTCCGGGATAAAGCCCAGATCGCCGCCCGTCGACGCCGTCATGGGGTCTTCGGAGTAGTCCATCGCCAACTGGGCGAAATTGGCTCCGGCGCGCAGCCGGCCGAGCAACATCCGGATCTTCCGTTCGGCTTGCCCCAGGGTGGTTGCGTCGTCGTTCTTCCGGTTGCGCACCTGCTTGTCGCGGTATGGCGTAACGACGATTTGGGCGACGTGGAATTCGGGCTCGGCGACATTGAAGGCGTCGTGGTTGCGGCTGTAGGCGGCGGAGATTTCCTGCTCGCTGATCCGGATATTCGAAACGATTTTCCGGTTGATCAGCTTCTGGATCGAGATGTTTTCCCGCAACTCGCTCTTGAGCTGATCGACCGTGATCCCGCGCAAGGCGAGCTGATGCTCGAAGGCCTGCTCGCTATAGGGCAGCTTCAGCTCGGCGAATTGCCGTTCCACTTCACCGTCGGTCGCCTCGAGTCCGAGCTTCTGCGCCTGCTCCCAGAGCAGCTCGTTGTTGACCAGTTCGTCGAGGATGTTCAGTTTCAGGAGCGCTTCTTCTTCGGGGGAAGGCTGCTGCCGCTGGTCCATCTGGCTGCGGTAGTACCTGTCGACCTCTTGCCGCAAGATCGGGTGACCGTTCACCATCGCCCATACGTTGGGGCCGGGTGGCGCGGAACGCTGGCAGCCCGCGGCGAGGCAGAGGACAGCCAGAACCGCTGCTGAAACGAGGATACGCTGAAACACTGAGGATCTCTTGCCCGATGAAAATCGCACGGCCGAGCCGGTTAGGCGGCTTTGGTGATGCGTCCGGACCGGATGCAGTCGGTACACACACGAAGCCGTTTGCGCGCGCCGTTGACGACCGCATGCACGCGTTGCAGATTGGGCTCCCAGCGGCGCCGCGTCTGATTGTTCGCGTGACTGATGCTGTTGCCATACTGCGGCTTCTTGCCGCAAATCTCGCACTGCTTTGCCATAACCGCTCCCCGGAAAACGAAATCGTAGGCGCAGACCCTTCATGTTACCAGAGATTCCTTTGACGCTCTAGGGTCGTTTGCGCGCCCGGTTTTGCAAGCTGCGGAATCAGCTGAACGGCAAGGCTTCCCGTCGTGCGGGCCATCGCACGACAACGACGCAAAATCCGATTAACGGATTTGTTTTCAGGCACTTGATTTTTGGCGAGCATCCGATGGGACGGAGAAACGTTTTCTAAAATCGGCTTTTTGCGCATCCGGGCTGCCTCGCTCAACCAATCGATGGCGGCCCGGGCGGCCCTCTTAGGACAACTTGGAGATTTGTCCATCGACCAATGCGCTCAAGGAGTCCTGTTTATCGCGAGCGACCCAGGAAGACACATTGGCAGCCAACTCTTTCAGGGTAGACCTGGCTTCCGGGAGCGACGCCGCCTCGACTTTTCGGAACGCGGCCACGTACTGGTCGACGAGCCGTTGCCGCTGCTCCGCCGCATGATGCCGGGTGACGAAATCGGAGTCGGCCAGTTTAATAATCGCCGACTTGAGATCGCCCCACCCCAGGTCGATCACAACGGGCTTGACTATCATGAACTCGCCCGTCATTTGAGACAGGCCGCCTATCTGCCGCATGAAATAGTCCGCGTCAAAGCCGCTCGGCCCCGCTTCCGTATCGATTTGCGAATAGGTCTGGGTCCAGGCACCGGGCCAATCGGCGGCAAGACCGATTCCGGGAATATGGAACATCCTGCCCTTATTCATCGGGCTGTACACCTGGCCCTGAAAACCGCCGTTCACACCGGGTTGATAGTTCTCGATGGTGGCGGGAATCGAGTTTTGCTCCCGCAGATTTCCCGCCTCCGGCATCTCGGGTGCTCGCTGGAATCCGGATTTCGCGTCCACCCGGGGCCAATGATTGTCGGTGACGGCCTTGGCGAGGGTTTCGATCAGCCAGATGTTGTTGTTATAGAGATCGATGAAGCTGGTGATGACCCCGCCATTTTCCGGGAGCTCGTCCGAATAACGGTATTCGTTCCCGCCCGGGCCGGTTTCCACGGTTTGCCGCCCCCCCATATGCTCCATCCCGATCGTGGCCACAATCGGCTTGAGACGCTCCGGATGCGGAAGGTAGTAATCGTACGCCGCCCACGCGGACTCGCCGCCAGGCATGAAATGCCGGCCGTCGAAATAGAAGGCCAGCGTTCGCGGCCTTTCCGCCCGGGGAATGTGATTGAAATAGGACATAACGGCCAGCATGCCCAGCCCACCCACTTCTTCGACCAGCGACATGGCGTCGGTGTGGGTCGCCAGCATGATCTGTTCGTCGAGCGGAGTACCGTAATGCTTCCCGGGCAGATAGCAGACGAAGGCTTTCGACATGTCGTCCTGGAAACGGGCGCGCAGGGTCAGGGTGGCGGATTTGCCCGCTTTCGCGTTGTCCAAGACCTTCGCTCCGTTCACCCGGTCCAGACAAAGCGTGGGGCAGTTGACGTAGATAAAATCCTTTCCCGGCACATTTCCCCCAATGGCCTTGCCTTTTGTCGTATACAGAGCCCGTTGGGTGAGCCCGAACGCGGCCCCGGGCGACAGGTCGTAAACGACAACCATGCCGGCGGCATGTCCTTTCATGGCGATGCCGGCCGCCTCCATGCTCTGCATCCAGCACCAACGGGAATGGTAGGAGCTCGCTACGCTGGCGGGAACCGGCTCGTACATGGGATACCATTTGCCCGGCGAACGAAATTCGTAGTCGTTCATGGCGTACGGTCCGAGGAATGCATCGGTATACGGGGGGTCCGGATAGGGCAAGGGCGGTACAACCAGTATTTTCCCCGCGATCTGCTCATCGCCCGGCGGATTCGCAAAGTCGTAATAGAGCATCGGCGCGGTGATTCCTTCGGGAGGCGTAAAGCCGGAAGTCTCGCCGTAGGAAGCAACCACCGGCACCGGCACGCCGCCGGAGACGAGATTGAGCACCTCCACGCCAGACCCATACCTGTGCGTCGAGGGATCGGGCCAATCGTCCACGATGTAATGTTTGTAGGGTATATCCACGGTATCGAGGTCGATGCCGCCCCGTTCCGGTATCTGCTCAATGAGAAAGTTTGTGAATTGCTGCCACCCGACCCCGCCCGCCCAGGTCGGGCCCCACTGGGATTTCAGATAGGCCCAGTTCCGGATTTGATCGGGGGTCATCATCCAGTCGTTTTGAATCCGCGGGAAAGCGGCAAATTGCGGGTTCGCGACCAATTCCGGCCGGCCGTTGGCCCAAAGCGACCCCCCCATTAATGTTGCGCCGGCAGCCATGCCTGCCGTTTTCAGGAAATCCCGTCGCGAATCGTCGGGTGATTGGTGGCGCCGTTTCTCTCTGCCCATTTCCTTTTCCTCCCCGTTTCGCTCGAGCGGCCCTACATCGTGGCATCGTCAAATCAAACCGGAATACATACGAGTGTCCGCATCAAAGAAGGCATTTTTCCTAACGTCTCAATGGGGGCGTTTCAGAATAAGCTGTGCCGTATCGCCTGTTACTTCGACACTGGTTCCCATGGCCCGCGAAGAGTCGGCTAACCGCTCCAGAATGTAATGGGCCTGATAACCCGTGGCGGGAGTCGGAAGGCCGCGCGTGGCGATGAAGGGCCGCGGGGATTCCGGAGTGCTATACGTCTGGGTGTCTGCCGTATTGACCTCGCCTCGGCCCATCTGATTCAGGACGACCGGTCGGAATTCGATCGATACCAGATGTTTTTCCTGGAACTGGACGGTAGCGACTACGCTTTGCCAGACAATTGGCTCGAGAAGCTGTTCCGCCTCCGTCAGCGGCAAGTTAAAGACGAAGTTGCCCAGATCATAGAAAATGGGCCGGTTGCGATAAATTTCAACACCCTGCACCACAGGCGCGCCGTGCATGACCACGATATCGGCTCCCGCGTCTATTTCTTCGTGCGTCCATTTCCGGATCCAGTCCGGCGGCACTAAACGCTCGGGCATCTCTTCGGCAAACATCTCCATAAAAGGCCGGTCATAAACGTGATTGTGTTGATACACGATGACCACATCGGCCTTTTGGCTGGCCTCGCGAATACTCCGCAGGATGCGTTGCTCATCTTCCGGGTTCGGCACATTCCCGGGTCCGACCCGCAACTCATCCACGCCAGGCCGGTCGGCGGTAGCCGACGCTCCCGGCTTAATGAACCCTGACGCCATCGCCACCAGGGCGACAGTGCCGTTCGGCGTACGCATGTAAGCCGGCGCCGCGGCCTGCTCCAGCGTGTCTCCCGTTCCGGCATGAACGATGCCGAGACGGTTCGCCTCTTGTATCGTGTTCTGAATTCCCGGAACTCCGAGATCCCATGAGTGATTGTCGGAAAGCGCAAGCATATTGAAGCCCATGGCCTTCAGCACTTCCATCGCTCCGGGCGGGGCGATGGAGTGGCCGTGCTGCGGCGCCATTTCGTTGGGTTGACCTTTTTTCGCGACTGTAGCCTCGAAGTTCGTAAATACAACGTCGCCCTTCAATAGCGGCGATATCGCCGGCACAGCCGCAGGCGCATACAGGCGGGTGTCGGCGCGAATCATCGACTGCCCGGCCAGGACAACGGTAAGTTTGTGCGGCTTCGGCAATACCGCAGCCGATGTGACGAGTACAAGGGCAAGGCTGCTTGCCGCCACTCCGAGGCGACCACGTTTTAACAGTGTTGCGATTCGCATTGAACTCTCCACCGTGAGGCTCGCGGACCATCGTTGAATGTTTCTGGCGGGCTTGCAGGCATCGCGTACCGAAGGTCCGGGTTTAGCGTTAAGGTTCTGCGCGCGCGCCGGTCATCATCACCCAAAATAACGGTCTTATTCTTGCCGATCGGCCCTCCGGCAGACACTCTGAATGGCTTTGGAAAAAAGGGTGGAATTGTTGCCGGATCGAAGAAGTGGCGAGCATCGAAAATCGGGGCCCGGTCGAAAACACAAACATCGACACGGAACCGATCGGTTCCCGATTTTGCTACCGCCTTGATAACCGCACCCGGCGTTCACTCATATTGCGCTGTAGGGTCTCTGGTGGCGATACTAATTAAGTTCTTGGGTAGCGTCAACACGCGGGGCGCCGCCGGGAACGCGTCCCGGCGCTTCCGGCATGGCCACGCGGCAAGGACGGTTGCCGCTATTGGACTGCATATTGAACTGAGTGGACCCAAAATAGAGTTGGAGCAATTGAGCAGCTCATTGTAAGCTGCTGATAGAGTGTTGTTTGCACCGTATGGGCGTGTAGCTCGGCTGGGAGAGCACCTGCTTTGCAAGAAAACAGGCAAAATCACACAAGTGCCGCATCTGGTGTCGCTTACGCGGAGCCACGCGGTGCAACCACCCTTCTCAACTGGACTGAAGTTGGACCGAACATTGTCAGGTCTTGTGGGAACGCCGTCGTGTGTTGCACGATGTGCCTTCTCACCGTCCCAAGTCGTGGCTAGCGGGTAAACAATTTCTCAATGGTCTTC
>DATLRW010000156.1:0-41724 GCA_035534495.1 Candidatus Dormiibacterota bacterium
AGCGCAGAAACCGGCCCGGACGCAATGGAGATTTGACGGTGGTAGCTGGCCTACTCGAAACGCTACGAAGCCTCGGAGTGACCGTCAAAGTGGTGGCTGGCGAGCGCGTCCGGCTGGAGCCGGCGAGCAGGATTCCGGCCGCTTAGACTCTGCCCCCGGAAAAAAAATAAATCCCATCTACACCAAAACGGTCGCGCTGGTGTTCTTTGGTGGTGCTGGTGGTTGGTGATAGATAAAAATCTCAAGACCGGAGGTGAGGCATGGCGATTGAGCGGCAATACCGACTGAGCGAGGCTGCGGCCCTGCTTGGTTTGAAGGAAAGCACACTGCGCAAATGGACGCTGTTGCGCCGGATTCGGACCACCAAGATGGGCGCGTCGCGCCGCGTCCCGGAGTCCGAGATCGCCCGAATTATCGCCCAGGGCGCGGTCCCGGCGCGCGAGGAGCGCCGGTGAACGCCGCCGAGGTTGCCGAAATTGCCCACGCACGCCCCTACCGCGATGGCTTTCGCGGCCCATGTCCGGTCCATCACGGCAAGAGCGGGACTGCGTTTGATATTTGCCAGGGCGAGGCCGGCCGCGTTTTGATTCGCTGTTGGCGAGGATGCCCGACAGCGGACATCCTCCGTGCTTTAGGGTTGGACTGGGCCGACCTGTTTCCTGGCCCGCGTGCGCCGAACTCGCAAGCCGAACGCGAGCGGCAACAGCAGATCGCACAGCGAGCCGAAAGCGCGGCCTGGGCGCTGTACGACCGCCTCCGCGAATTGAAATGTTTCTACCGCGATAACCTGCACCGTGTCGAGGCGCTTCAGCGGCGCACCGGCGAGGAAATTACTGCCGCATTAACCGATGCCGAACGTGAGGTCGGGTGGATAAAACTCCAGCGGCTCGCGCCCGTCGCCACGTTTTACCACGCCGCTTTTGACCTGGCCTTCGGCGCCGATCCGGCCATCGCCGCGGCGTTCGCCCTAGCCTCGCCAACCGAGCGCCGCACGTTGATATTCCAAGGAGTGTCTGATGCAACCGATGCCGCAGCCGCCTGACCCGACCGCCAAAATTCGCCGAGTACTCGAATCGAATCCCGCTTTACTTGCTCGTGCCGAGGAGCGTCGCGACGCGCACAAGCCGGCAGACACTTCAGCCGAGAAGCTGGCAGAGACCATCGCGCCAGCATGGCCAGACTCTCTTGCTCCCGAAGCGTTCCACGGTCTTGCTGGAGAGATTTCGCGCACTATCGAACCGGAAACCGAGGCGGACCCTGCCGCGATACTTATTCAATTCTTACTCGCGTTCGGCGGTGCTGTTGGGCGTGGACCTTACTTCCGCGTCGAGGCCGACCTTCACCACACCAATCTCTTTGCGGTTTTGGTCGGGGAGACTTCCGTAGCGCGAAAAGGAACAAGCCTCGGTCACGTTCGGCGGATCATGCAATCTGCCAATCCTGAATGGGCGGCCGATCGGATACTCAGGGGCCTTTCGAGCGGCGAGGGCTTGATCTGGTGCGTCCGCGACCCAATCGAAAAGACTCACCCCGTTCGGGAAAAAGGCCGCGTGGCGCGCTATGAAAACATCCTCGAAGATGAGGGCGTTGCCGACAAGCGCGCGCTCGTCATCGAAACGGAGTTTTCGTCACCGCTGAAAGTAATGGCCCGCGAAGGAAACACGCTTAGTTGCGTACTCCGCGACTGCTGGGACAACGGCGACCTTCGACTCTTGACGAAAAACTCTCCGGCTCGTTCGACTGGCGCGCACGTGTCGATTCTCGGCCACGTCACACGCGGAGAGCTGCGCCGGTATCTGTCCCAAACGGAAATGGGCAACGGATTCGCCAATCGGTTTCTTTGGGCCTGTGTTGGCCGGAGTAGGTGCCTGCCTGACGGCGGGAGCTTCAGGATAGAAGATCACCCGAGCCTGACAAGCCGATTGAAGGGCGCGCTCGATTTCGGCGGGCAAGAGCGGGAATTGCGCCGGAACGAGGAAGCCTCTTCAGCCTGGCGCGAAGTGTACCCAAGCCTTTCCGAAGGGCGGCTGGGTTTGGTCGGTTCGGTCGTATCCCGTGCACCTGCTCAGGTGGTGCGCCTGTCTCTGATTTACGCCCTGCTTGACCGTTCTCCAGAGATTCGAGCGGATCACCTGCTCGCGGCACTGGCCGTCTGGCAGTACTGCGAAGCCTCTGCACGCTTCATTTTCGGAGACTCCCTTGGCTACCCCGAGGCCGACCGCATCCTCGCAGAGCTTCGCCGGTCGCCGAAGGGTTTGACCCGGACGAAAATCAGAGACCTGTTTGGGCGGAATCGGAGCGAGGGCGAAATTCAACTCGCCCTGGACTGCCTGGCCGAGCATGGACTCGCCAAAGCACGGAAGCTAGAGACCGGGGGCCGGGAGGCAGAGGTCTGGGATGCTGCATGGGGTACGACCGAAACGACCAATACGACCAAAGGTACCTCCTGACCGGGCTTCGGTCGTTTATGTCGTTTATGTCGTAAGGGAGCGTGCGCTGTGAGCTACCTGGAACTGGCGAAGCGGGTGATGGCACAGAAGGCGAAGGAGCGGCGACCCGAGCCTACCTACCATCCTGGCAATCGTCCGGCGACGTGCGCCGCAAGCTGCTATGAAGTCGAGCCGGGGAAGTGGATTCACCATCCTTGGGACGGCTGCACAACCCTCGACACCCCCGAGATCGTTCCCGTGGCCGCAGAGCGGACCTGCTGGCACTGCCAAGGCGAGAAGACCTGCCGCTGCTTCTGCTGCGCCGTGCGGGTAGCTGGCGGGCTGAGCCGATGGCAGCCGGGAACCTGCCACGTCTGCAAGGGCAGCGGCATCGTTACCGCCTGGGTTCAGTGAGCGGCGCCAGTCCCGAGCAGGAGGTTTAACGATGAGCGAAAACGAACCGCTGGAAAAAATCGGCAGCCTTTGGAAGAAACAAAGCAAAGGAGGCGTCGCCTATTTGAGCGGCGTGATCGACGGCCGCCGCGTCGTCGTCTTCCAGGCGCGAGACAGGAAATCGGACAAGTCGCCGGACTATCAGGTGTTTCTCTCGCGGAGCGTGCAGCCGGAAGCGGCGCAGCCGGCGAGCGGAGACTACCGGGCCGAGGATTCGGACATTCCCTTTTGATGAACGCGAAGCGCAACCACGCATTGGTAATTCTGTAGGCACGTGAGAAGAAAATTAACCGTGAACGCCAAGCGCAAAGGCTCCCGCAACGAGCATCGCTCGATCCGGCTACTGGAAGCCTCGGGCTACGCCTGTACCAGAGCGGCCGCATCCTTGGGAGTCTTCGACGTGGTGGCCATCGGCTCGAAGGACGTGATTCTGCTTCAGGTGAAATCGGACCGCTGGCCCGATGCGTCCGAGATGGAAGGCATTCGGCTCTTCCGCGCACCGTCGAATTGCCGGAAGATTGTGCATCGCTGGCGCGACGGGGAGAGACTGCCCGACGTGAAGGAAATCGGAACGGCGGCCGCTACGGGCAGAAGGGGAGTTGACGGATCGGGTGTGTGAGAGTCTTATGGGGCAATCGGAGGTGTGCCAATGAAGCGGATTGCCTGGGCTCTTGCGGTTATTACGGTTTTTTCACTCGGTGGTGTCCGGCCCGGGGCATCTCGCCCGGCAGCCCGGACGGCCGTTCAGGCCATGTGCCGCGAACAATGCTACAGAGTGTACCAGAGCTGCAAGGAAGGTTGCTACGATAACAACCAGAACCATCCGAGTCGCGTGGAAAATTGCTTGGCCGATTGCGGCAACGCCTACAGCGATTGCACGGTGCACTGCGTAAATTAGTTTCTCGAACGCCCCCCTCGTCGATCCGATCGAGCAATGCTCGCGGAAACGAGGCGGCGAGCCGATGAACGCGAAGCGCGTGCGCGCACGTAGGCACTTGGACACTCCGCGCCATCGCGCTCTTGACCGCACGGCACCTTGCGCGGATTGTAGTCTGAGCCGAGGTGGCGACATGAAACGGCGCACAACACTTTTGGCGCTAGTCCTGACGGCGCTGTTGGCGGTTCCGGCGGCCGGAGGGCCAAAGCCAAAGGCGCCATGCAGAATATTCTTCCAAATTGGACAGAACGATGCGGGTACCGTCAACCAAACCATGTGGGGCATGACCGACAATCAGGGTCATTGGTGGTTTGGAAACCAGGATAGGAAGACGGGCGAGTGGTGGGGAGGCCGCGGGGACAAAGGGAAGTACGCGGGAATTTGTTTCCTGGGCGGAGAGATGCCGGTTGACCCGGAGCTTCCGCCGAATACGCCGGTCTACTCGATTGTATGGGGCTACTCCACCTACGACACTCTTTCCCAGGGGACAACAGTGGCGCACCTTACTACCGGAGGACACATCTGGACTTGGGATTATTCGGCGAACGGTGGAAAAGGCGCTTTCGTGCGACCGGTCGCGGTAGCTGACACCGACGTCGGCGTAATCGCCATGTGGCATACCGGCGACGAGGATATTGTGCTTCTCAAGACCGCGCTCCAGGCGATCATTGACGGCCAAAAAGCGGCTCGGGCCAACGAACCGTGGCGGCACTGAAGCGCGATCCCGTTGCTGGTGTTCTTTGGGGATGTGGCAAGGCGGCCAGCCTACCGGTGACGCCGCAACCGGCTTCGCACAGCGAAGGCGTAAGGGTCGAAGGGCGGTGATTCTTTCGGTTGCGGATTGGCGGCGCGCTCGCGTTCGGCCCATGCCAGCCGTTCAATCCTCGCGCTTTCTCGTTCGTTGCCCAATCCGGGAGCGCGACCAAACTTCCCCGCGGCTAACTCGCGGGATTTGCGCTCCAGCTCTTCCAGATCGGCTTGCACCCGTGCCATATCCTGGTAGCGGTACCTTACGATGGATTCGGCTCGACTCTCGAAGACTCCAGCCCCCTTCAGCACGGCAATTGCGGTACGCGCGCTTCCCCGGTCAAGCGATCTGTGAAGGGCCTCATCGGCCTTCTCGACCATCCGCCTTGCCCGCTCCCGCGCTTCGAGCGCGATCCCTTGGGCTTCCGGCCCGGCAAGGATTCGCGCGACAGTGCTGCGGTGGATTCTCAGCTCCGCGGCGATCCGGCGGCCTGAAGCACCTTGGGCCGATAGCTCGATCACGCGGGCTTGTAGGATTTGCGGTTTGTTGCTTCCCGGTTTGGCCATGTGCACAAGGTATCAGAATGGGCCACGCCGTGCCAGATGGCGATGATCCGCCGGAGTTTTGCGAGTGGTACGCGCGTAGCGCCGGAGGCGACGCCGCTTGGAATGCCCCGGCTTGCGCATAGGATGGCCCAGGGCGAACGCAAGGCGGACACCCGGACAATTTCCCCCTCGATTCGCCCGAACGCGAAAATAGCCGTGCCCACTTTTGTGCCCACCCCCTGACCAGCGGGGGTGAGCAGGCGAAGCAGGCAACAAGCGGGAACACCAATAAACATGGGGAATTTGCTCACCAGTGCTTATCTCTGCGATATACCGCTAACTCCTTGATTTTCTGTGCGGCCAATCTTCGGGACCAGGAGGTCGGTGGTTTTCGCCTACGCAAAACTGCCGCTTCGGCAAATTTCGCCCGCGGGTTCCCGCCGCGCGATGGTCTTGACAATTATCCGTAGGCTTTCCTGCCAGGCCGTGACGTATTAGCCGATGCCCCGAAACAGTTACCAGCTTGACGCTGTGGGAGATAAATGGTCGGGGCGAGAGGATTTGAACCTCCGACCTCCTGGTCCCGAACCAGGCGCTCTGCCAGGCTGAGCCACGCCCCGACGGCAACAAATCACAGGCGGTCTTTCCGAGGCGCTGCGGTCTATTGCGGCCAAATACCGCAACTCTCGAAAAATCCACCGAATCTGGAAGATAGCATACCCGACGCAGGCCTCGCCAGCGCAGGCACTCCCTGTTCAACTCAGCCGGCTGAATTCATATAATGGTGTAGAGAGTGAGCATTCCGGTATGGCGCCCCCGCTCCCCCCGGCGCCGCGAGGAAGTTTCCATGGCCATCGATCATAGTCAACTCCAGCGGATCGACCAGAATCGCTGGCTGGTGCCGCGAACCCTGCGGCCCGGCATGCTGACCGACGCCCTGATCTATGCCGACGACAAGCTGATCGAGCCGATTCTCCACGACCTCTCGATCGAACAGGCGATGAACGTGGCCTGCCTGCCGGGAATCGTGGGCCGTTCCCTGGCCATGCCCGACATCCATCAGGGCTACGGCTTCCCCATCGGCGGGGTGGCGGCCACGGACTGGGCGCACGGGGTGGTTTCGCCCGGCGGGGTGGGTTTCGACATCAACTGCGGCGTCCGTCTGATCGCGACAAGCCTCAAGCGCGATGAAGTGGCGCCGCGTTTGCGCGAACTGGTGAACCAACTCTTCCGCGATGTGCCCTCGGGAACCGGATCGGAAGGGCACGTGGAATGCCGCAGCGACCAGATCGAACAGGTGCTCGAGCAAGGGGCGCGCTGGGCCGTCGAGCACGGCTACGGCGAGAAGGAAGACCTGGTCTTTTCGGAGGAAAGCGGCTGCATGGATGGCGCCAAGGCCTCGAAGGTCTCGCCCCGGGCGCGCGAGCGTGGACGCAAGCAGCTGGGCACGCTCGGCAGCGGAAACCATTTTCTGGAAATCGAATATGTCGAGCGGATTTTCGAGCCGGAAACGGCGGCCAGGTTCGGCCTGGAACCGGGTCAGGTGGTCGTGCTGGTGCACTGCGGGTCGCGCGGCCTCGGCCACCAGGTTTGCACCGATTTCCTGAAGACGATGGGCGCGGCCATGCGTCGCTACGACATCTCGCTGCCGGACCGGCAACTGGCCTGCGTGCCGATCCGCTCCCCCGAAGGGCAGGCCTACCTCGGAGCGATGGCCGCAGCGGCCAATTTCGCCTGGGCGAACCGGCAGGTGATCACGCATTTCACAAGGCTTTCGTTCCGACAGATCTTCGGCGAGCAAGTGGCGCTCCGCGTCGTTTACGACGTGGCGCACAACATGGCCAAACGCGAGCGCCACCTGATGAACGGCGTTGAACGGGACCTTCTCGTTCATCGGAAAGGGGCGACGCGCTCCTTCGCCGCCGGCTCTTCGGAAATCCCCGAGGCGTATCGCGACATCGGCCAGCCCGTCCTGATTCCGGGCTCGATGGGGACGGCCAGCTACGTACTGGTCGGCACCGAGCAGGCGATGCGGGAGAGTTTCGGCACCGTCTGCCACGGGGCCGGACGCGCCCTGTCCCGGACGGCGGCGAAGAAGGGACGCGACGCGCGCGTCGAAGCGAAGCGGCTCGAGGACCAGGGAATCCTGGTGCGGGCGGAAACTCGGGACGGGCTTCTCGAAGAAATTCCGGAGGCGTATAAAGATATCGACGCGGTCATCGCGGTCGTGCACAACGCCGGCTTGGCTCGCCGCGTGGCGCGGCTGCGGCCGATGGCTGTTATCAAAGGGTGAAAAGGAACTGAACCGGGGTTGAAAAGGGGCTGAAAGAGGGATCGAGCGGGCCGAGCCGGTGCGGAGGGCGCACATGCAATTGACGGTGACCCATGAAGAGGCCCAGGTTCTTGTCGATGTGTTGGATACCTATTTGCCCGAACTGCGTAAAGAGGTCTACAAGACGGAAAACTTCGCTTTGCGCGAGCAATGGAAGCGGCGTGAAACCGTTTTGAAAGCCTTGATCACCCGGCTCGGGGCCTTGCTCGGACAGCCGCGACCCTGCTAGCCGACCGCAAAGCGGCTCCTGCGGGAAACCCCGCCCCCGCCGAGCGTCCGTCCGTCGAAAGCCCTGCCACGAGTCCTATTTATTATTTCGTGGCGGTCTGGGGCTTGGGCGCCACGTATCCCTGGCGGGCGTAGATGTGGTATTTCAGCTTTTTGTGATACTGGTTCACGATGATGAGCGGCTTGCCGTTCGGCGCGATCAATTCGATCTTGATCTTGTGATATTTCCCGTCGTTGGGGTGGTCGGAGGGGGTATAGGCCAGCGTGTACTGGGTGCGCAGCGATGCGGCGACCTGCTGGAAGATGCCCGGCAACTCCCCGGTGAACCGCGGAAACCACGCGCGGCCGCCCGTATAGCGGGCGAATGTGTTTAATTCATTTTCCGCCTGCAGGAAATCGAGCTCCTGGGAGGGGCCCATCGCGCCCTGCGCGTCGGCCCGTTCATAGAGCGGGCGGGCAACGCTCACGCAGAAGATGGTCACGTCGGTTTCCTTCAGACGATTGAGCACGTCGTCGAGCGTATGTGCGCTGAAGGTATTCAAGCCGGAGGAAATCAGCAGGATCGATTTCTTCCCTTTGACGTTCTGCAGCCGGTTCAAGGTGTAGAGAAGCGCATCGAACATATTCGCTTCGGTGAACCCCGGAAAGCCGAGGTTCTGGATGGCATCCTGAACCTTGGACCGGTTGTGAGTGAAATCGACGACGATGCGGGGACGCATGGCGTAGGTCACCAGGGCTACCCAATCCTGCGGCCTCAATTGATAGAGGAAATTGTAGGCCCACTCCTCGCCCGTGTAGGCAAACCAGCCGTAAAAGAAGTTGCTGAATTCCATCAGCATGACGATGGTGATCGGCGCCTTGGTCGGGGCGAAATTCGCGATCGTCTGCGGAACACCGTCGTCGAGAATTTTGAAATTCTGCTCTTTCAGGCCCGGAATCGGATCGCCGTTGTCGTCGGTGACGGTGACGTCGACGTCCACCACCTGCGTCTGCACCGACACGGCGTATTGCGGCGTCTTGGACGATTCGGGCAGCTGCGCCGGCTCGCCTGGCGGCGGAGGCGGGCCTTGCTGCGGGGGCTCGCCCCGCTGCGGCTGCGACGGGGGAGGGGGCGTCATCGGTCCCTGCGTTTGCCGACCCGCCACTCCGCTTGCGTTCGCGGTGAGAAGCGCGACGACCAGCAGCGCCAAGATACCCCTGGTGATATCCGCTTTACCCATGGGTCCTCTCTCGTTCATTCATGGCCGCCTGCCGCGGCGGCCGCGACTTCCCTTGCCCGATCCCAAAGTGTGATTCTCTCACGCGGCCACGGGGTTGGCCATCGTTTGCGCCGAGGCCGGGAGCGCGTATCGGCCCACCCTCAATTGACCCAGTCGTCGGGATGGGATGGGGGCTTGTCGCGATGGCGGCGGAGGTAGACCTGGTAGCGGCGGCGATTGTGCTGGACTCTCCAATCGGAATAGCGATTCCGCACCCGGTAGAGCATGGAACTGCGCCGCAAATAGAGCCAGCCGATGAAAATCGCCGAGAGATGCGTCACATGAGCGACGCCGTCGCTGGTGGCCCCGACCGTGCCGAAGAATTCGATCGCGCCCATGATGATGGCGTAGAACTTCATGGGGATCGAAATCGGAAAGGGGAAGAGCCAGACCTCGCGATCGGGGAACATCACAGCCGCGGCCAGGATGACGCCATAGACCGAACCCGAGGCGCCGATGGTCGGAATCATCGCCGAGCCCAGGCCGTGCGGGTCCATCAGCATTTTCACCAGGACCGTTACCAGACCCGCACCCACGCCCGTGACGAAGTAATAGATGTAGAAGCGGCGCTGGCCCCACTGGCGCTCGAGGTCGCAGCCAAACATCCACAGGAACAGCATGTTCCAGAACAGGTGCCAAAAACCGCCGTGGAGAAACAGGTAGGTGAAGGGCTGCCACAGGCGACCATGGACAACATCCCAGGGCACCAGTCCCAGCCACGAGTACACGGCGTACTCGGCGCCGCTGCCGCCGATCTCCCGGACGAGTATCTCCACCAGCAGGACGGCCGTATTGGCAATGAGCAGGGTCTGGATCGCCGGGGTGATCCATTGCCGCCAGTTGAAACGGTAATGTCTATACCGATAGGAGGTAACCATGGCTTGAATAAAGTCTAGAAACCGGCGCCGGGGAAGTCAAAACCCGGGAAATCCCGCGCCATCGGGCGGCGCAACCCGCCACGTGGCCCGAACCGCGGCAGAATGTAAAAAAAGGAAGAGAAACCTTGAGGAAAGGTCCTACGCGTTCTTTTCGAGGCGCTGGCGTATCCGCTCGCTCAGCAGCTTGCCGTCGATGGCCTTGCCTTCCAGGCGGGCCCGCGTCGCCTTGATCACAAGGCCCATCTGCTTGGGCGAACTCGCCCCGGTTTCCGCGATGGCGGCCTCGATCGCGGCCTGCATCTCCGAATCGGTGGGCGCGGCGGGAAGGTAGCGTTCCAAAACAGTGATTTCTTGCGCTTCCCGGTCGGCCAGATCGTCGCGGCCTCCCTGGCGGAACTGCTCGATCGACTCCCGCCGCTGCTTGACGAGCGTTTGGAGCACCTGAATGGATTCGGCGTCGTCGAGCGGGCGCGTCTTTTCCACTTCCTTCAATTTGAGAGCGGTTTTCACCATGCGCAGCACGCTCGAGCGCAGCTCGTCCCGCGCCTTCATCGCTTCGATCAAATCTTTCTGGATCTGTTCGGACAGTGCCACGACTTCCTCTCTCTCGCGACGATCAATATAGCATACGCGAAAGGACGCCCCGGCGCGGCGCCCTACGTGACGGATGCGCCGCGCGAGGCCGTCACCGGTTTTTCGTGCGCAGGTCCCGGCCGGACATATCCGAGGGCGGTGAAACGCCCGCCAGGCCGAGCATCGTCGGAGCGATGTCGCGCAGCGAGCCGCCGCTGCGGACACCGGCATCGGCGTCGCCGGTGACCAGAATGAAGGGAACCGGATTGGTGGTGTGATAGGTGTGTGGCTGACCGGTGACCGGATCGATCATCGTTTCCGCGTTCCCATGATCGGCGGTGATGATCCAGGCGCCGGGCGTGGCCGCGAAGGCCTGGCGGATGCGGCCGAGCCCCGCGTCGATGGCCTCAACCGCCCGGACGGCCGCTTCCAGCTTGCCGGTATGGCCCACCATGTCGGCGTTGGCGTAGTTCATGATGATGGCGTCGAAGGCGCCCTTTTCGATGGCGTGAACGACGGTATCGGTGACGCCGGCGGCGTTCATCTCCGGCTGCAGATCGTAGGTCGCGACTTTCGGCGAAGGCACCAGCGCGCGCTCCTCGCCCGCGAACGGCTTTTCGATGCCGCCATTGAAGAAATAGGTGACGTGCGCGTATTTTTCCGTCTCCGCCACACGCAGGTTGCGAAACCCGATTTCGGCGAAGACCTGGGCCAGGATGTGTTCCACCTCTTCCGGCGCGAGCACGTAGCGCAGCCAGGGCCACGTCTTTTCGTACTGCTTCATGGCGGCGAGCAGAATATTCCCCGGCCGGCTCGGATCGGCGAATTGATTGAAACCGGGCTCGACCAGCGCGCGGGTGATTTGACGGGCGCGGTCGGCGCGGAAATTGAAGAAGATGACGGCATCGTCGTCGCGAACGCGCCCGACGGGCTCGCCCGCCGCGTCGGTAATGACGACCGGCTCGACGAATTCGTCGGTCACCCCGCGCTCGTAGCTGGCCAGCACGGCCTGGATCGGGTCCGTCGCCCGGTGCTCGGCATCGCCGTGGACGATGGCCCGGTAGGCGCGCTCGATCCGCGGCCAGCGGTTGTCGCGGTCCATGCCGTAGTAGCGGCCCCCGACGCTGGCGATGCGGCCGACCCCATATTCGCGGAGCTTCTGCTGCAGCTGGCGAAGATAATCCTGTCCGCTCGTGGGCGGAGTGTCGCGCCCGTCGCTGAAACAATGCAGGAAGACGCGCGAGACCTTCTTTTCCGCCGCCATGCGCAGCAGGGCAAACAGGTGCTGGATGTGGGAGTGGACGCCTCCGTCGCTGACCAGGCCCATCAGATGGAGTTGATGCTCGCGGCCGCGCTCGATCGCTTCGAGCAGCAACGGATGCCGCTCGAAAGTTCCCTTCGCGATCATCTGATCGATTCGCGTGATGTCCATCTGAATGATTCGCCCGGCGCCGATATTCAGGTGGCCGACTTCGCTGTTGCCCATCTGCCCCTCGGGCAGGCCGACCGAGGGGCCGGAGGCCTGAATGAGCGTATTCGGGAATTGTTTGAGCAGGGCGTCATAGTTGGGTTTGCGAGCGAGCGCAATGGCGTTGCCCTCGCGCCGCGGCGAAAAGCCCCAGCCATCGAGCACCGTGAGCAGAATTGGTTTCGGTGGTTTCGTCATCGTTCGTCAGGATACACAGAGTCGCGCGTGGAAGGAAAGCCGGGAAACAGGAAACGGCCCGCAACGGCTCGCCCTGAAACGCCTTCGCCCGCTCTTGGCAAGCATCAAGATCAAGTATCCGGATCAGGTATCGGGCATTCAGGCCGAACGCGCAGGGCGTAATGATACGGAAGCGAATCGAGCCGCTCGACCGAAAAGCCGAGACCCTCCAGCCGCCGAGTTGCTTCGGCCGGCGTGTACACATGGTCCTTCGGGGGGCCGACGGGCCGGTCCGCTTCCGCGTTCCAATCGATGCAGAGGGCGAAACCGCCGTCCTTCAGGAGCGATTTCAGCTCCGCGAGCGATTCGTCTCCGAGTTCGTGCAGGACGTTGAGCGCCAGCACGCGGTCGGCCCGGCCGCGAAATTCCTCCATCTCGCCCGGGAGGACCGGGCGCAGATTCCGCAGATTTTGCGCTTCCGGCTTCGCGCGCAGGCGTTCGAGCATTTCCGGCTGCTCGTCCAGGGCAATTACAGCGGCGTCCGGGCGGGAACGCGCGAGACAGATCGCGTAGGTTCCCGTGCCGGCGCCGTAGTCCACAATCAAGCCACCGCTCGGCGGATCGAGGAGGCGGAGAACTTTCTCCGGCGGCAGATAATCGAAACGGGACACTTCGTCGAGCTTGTCGGCGCGGCGCGGATCGAACCGTTCCGGCTGGCGGGCGCCCGAGCGGCCAGGATCATCGAGGTGACCGGGCCGTTCATCACCCTTGGGATCGTGCATGGCTTCCTGCCTTCCTAGGCGAAGCTGACTTTCACGTCTTGCCGGTCCGTCGCCGCCACAGGATACATCGGCCGCGGCGAGAACCGCCCTAGCATCGCAATCAAATTCGCCGGCGTCTGTGCGATGCGGATATTGTAGGCGTTGGCGGTTTCATTGTAGACGGCGCGCTCGCCGGCGATTTGCGCCTCGAGCCCGCTGATGCGGCCTTGCAGTTGCATGAAATTCGTATCGGCCTTCAGGGCCGGGCAATTCTCCGCCACGGCAAACAGCGTCTTCAGCGTCCCGCTGATCTGATGATCGGCCTGCGTCTTTTGTCCGGGCGTCTTCGCGTTCATGTACGCCGAGCGCGCGTCGGTGACGCCCTGCAGGGTCTTCTGCTCGTGCTGCATGTAGCCTTTGCAGGTGTCGATCAGCTTCGGCAACTCGTCGTGCCGCTGCTTGAGGAGCGCGTCGACGCTCGCGAACTGCCGGTCGCAATCGCTCCTGAGGGCCACCAGTTCGTTGTAGACCCCGATGCAATAGCTTCCCACCGCCGTCGCCACCACCGCAAACAACACCGCAATCCCGATGGTGATCATCTCGCCGCTCATTCCCACCGCCGCCAGTTCCATCGCGAATCTTCCTTTCCCCGCGGCCTCAGGCCAGTTCCACTTTCACGTCCTGCCGGTCCTTTCCGGTAGCCTGGAACAAAGGCTCTGGCTCCATTCCCGGCAGCATGGCTACGAACAGGTCGGGCAATTGCCGAATCCGGATGTTGCAGGTGTTCACGCTGTCGTTGAAAAATTCGCGCCGGTCGGCGATCTCCTCCTCGAGCGGGGTGATTCGCTGCTCGCCGTTCAGAAAATTCGCGTCGGCTTTCAATTCCGGATATTTTTTCGCGACGGCAAACAGGCCGCGCAGCGCGCCGGTGAGCCGGGCGTCCGCCCGGGTCTTTTCGGGGATCGAGCGGGCGCGCGCGTAGGCGCTGCCGTGGACGTGGACCAGGCCCATGGCGGCTCTGCGAACGGGAATTTCGGGAATGTCTTCCTCGACGTGGAATCCGCGATAGACGCGGAAGCCTCGGAACGAAAAAACGAGGCCGATGAAAATGCCGAGACCGAGCACGGCAGTCAGGCGGGCTTTGTGAACGATCGGCACCAGTGTCGCTTCTCCGGGAAAATTCCCCGAATCATAGATGGGAAGCGGTACGGAGGCAACTCCACTTTGGTGACCGTTAACGGTTAGCGCACCCCTCGCGAAACGGTTTGCTGGATGGGCGATGGCTCGCCGCTGCGGTATGGCGGCGATAGCGGGCGCGCCGGGACGGGCTCGCTCACTCCGGAGGCGGGACGCGCAGCTCTTCGAGTCCCTTCACCGAAACCTCCACGGGGATCCCCCGCCGCACGCTCTCGGTCACGACGCAATAATCCTCGAACAGATCCAGGCACCGGAGCGCGTTCTGCTTTTCGGCCTCGGGAACCTGCGGATCAATCTCCACTTGCAATTTCACGACGCGCCAGCGGCCGCGCTCGTTCCGCGCCAGATGGGCATGAACGCGCGTGCGGATCAGCCCGATTTTTATCCGTCCCTTGCGGGCGCAAAAGAGCAGGCTGGCGCTCAGGCAGTTGCCGACAGCCGCCGCCAAAAGCCTCGATGCGTTCGGGCCGCTATCCTGGCCGAGCGGGGCGGGCTCGTCCATCATCAGCGGGGGAAACTGCTCCTTGTCGAAGCGCACACGGAACGCATAGTCGTCGGTCTGTTCGATTTCGATGGCGAACTCGATCGAGGCGCCGGGGGTGGATGAGGGAGACGGCGGTTTCGCTGGATTCATAACTCAGGCTCCTTTCCTGACGATTAGCGGGAAGGCCAGCCGGAGAATTTCGCGCTGGCGCCGAGTTCCTCCTCGATCCGGAGCAGCTGGTTGTACTTGGCGATTCGTTCGCCCCGCGAGGCCGAGCCGGTCTTGATCTGTCCGGTGCCCATGCCGACGGTGAAGTCGGCGATGAAGGCATCCTCGGTTTCCCCCGAGCGGTGGGAAACGACGGCGCGATAGCCGTTCTGGAGCGCCAACTCGATGCAATCGATCGTTTCGGTGAGGGTGCCGATCTGATTCAGCTTGATCAGAATGGCGTTGGCCACCTTTTGCTCGATGCCCCGCTCGAAGATTTTCGTGTTGGTGACGAAGATATCGTCGCCGATGAGCTGGATTTTTTCTCCCAGGGTTTTCGTCATCGTCTGCCACCCGTCCCAGTCTTCCTCGGACAGGCCGTCCTCGATGGAAATGATGGGATATTGCCGCACCCATTCGGCCCAGAAATCGATCATCTGGCTGGAGGTGTGCTCGGACCGGTCCGATTTCCGGAATACATACCGGTGCGAAGAGGCGTCGAAGAACTCGCTCGCCGCCGGATCGAGAGCTAGGGCGACGTCGCGGCCAGGGGCGAATCCGGCGGTCTGAATGGCGTCGAGAATCACTTCGACCGCCTCGACGTTCGATTTCAGATTGGGCGCGAATCCGCCCTCGTCGCCGACCGCCGTCGAATAGCCGCGCTTCTTGAGGGTGCTCTTGAGCCGGTGGAAAACCTCGGCGCCCATCCGCAGGGCTTCCGAAAAACGATTCGCGCCGACCGGCACGACCATGAATTCCTGGAAATCGACCGAGTTATCGGCGTGAACTCCCCCGTTCAATATGTTCATCAACGGAACCGGCAGCAGCGTGGCGCTGGAGCGGTGGGAAAAGCCGGCCAGATAGCGATAGAGGGGAACGCCGCGCGCCTGGGCGGCGGCGCGCGCCACGGCCATGGAAACGGCCAGCATGGCGTTGGCGCCCAGATTGGATTTGTTCGGCGTGCCGTCGAGATCGATCATGCGATGGTCGAGGACCTGCTGCTCGGTGGCGTCCAGGCCGGTGAGCGCGCGGGCGATGGCGGTGTTCGCGTGGGCGACGGCTTGGGTGACGCCCTTGCCGAGGTAGCGCGCCGGGTCCTGGTCGCGCAACTCGAGCGCCTCGTGCTGCCCGGTCGAAGCGCCCGAAGGAACGGCGGCCCGGCCGCGCGCACCGCCGAACAACGCCACATCGGCCTCGACGGTGGGGTTGCCGCGCGAATCGAGGATTTCACGCGCGTGTACTTGGGCAATGCGGGTATCCATACCTTTTCCTTTCTGGAGCGAAACGGTACGCCTATTCCGGCTCTTCCAGCATCGATTCGTCGCGCACAACGACGGTGATTCCGCTATCGCTGACGAAATAATGCTTTCGATCTTCGTCGGGATCGTAGCCGATCACGGTGTGCTCGGGCAGATCGACGTGGCGATCGATAATGGCCCGGCGAATCCGCGAGTGGCGGCCGATATTGACGTGATTGTAGAGAATCGAGTCCTCCACCTGGGAGTAGCTGTTGACTCGAACGTCGTAGCCCAGGAGCGAGCGGCTCACGCGCCCCCCCGAGATGATCGCTCCGCTGGCGACAATCGAGTCCACGGCCGTGCCCGTGCGGTTTGGGTCGGAGAAGACGAATTTCGAGGCCGGATACTGGTGCTGCCAGGTATTGAGCGGCCAAGCCTTGTCGTAGAGGTTGAAGATGGGGCTGACCGAGACCAGATCCATGTTCGCGTCGAAATAGGCGTCAAGGGTGCCGACGTCGCGCCAGTAGAGCGCCTGTTTCCGGTTCTCGTCGATGAAATTGTAGGCCCAGACGCTGTGGCGGCCGAGGATGCGGGGCAAAATATCGCGCCCGAAATCGTGATGCGAGGCGGGGTCCTCCGCGTCGGCGATCAGGATGGGAATCAGCGATTGCGTGTTGAACACGTATACACCCATCGAGGCGAGGCATTTGGAGGGATCGCGCGGACTGCACTTCGGCTCGAAGGGCTTTTCGTCAAAACCGAGAACCCATCCCTGGGGATCGACCTCGATGACGCCGAACTGGCCGGCGGCGTCTTCCGGCGCCACCGGGATCACGCCGACGGTGACCTCGGCGCCGGTGCCGATGTGCTCATCGAGCATCTTCTGGTAATTCATTTTGTAGATGTGATCGCCCGACAGGATGAAAACGAAATTCGATCGCTCGCTGCCGATGGAATAGATGTTCTGATAGACGGCGTCGGCGGTGCCTTGGTACCACGTCTGGGAGACGCGCATCTGCGGCGGCAGCACCTCGATGAAATCCCCGATCCCCATCAGCGGCGACCACCCGCGCCGGATATGCCGGTTCAGGCTCAGCGCCTTGTATTGCGTCAGAACGAAGATGCGGCGGAGATCGCTATTGATGCAGTTCGAGAGCGTGATATCGACAATCCGGTAAATGCCTCCGAACGGCACGGCCGGTTTCGCCCGATCGCGAGTGAGCGGCCAGAGCCGCTCTCCCTGTCCGCCAGCCAGCACGACGGCGATGGCGTCTTGAATCGCCTGCATGGGAAATCGCTCCCGAGGGTTCCCCGGCGTGCGCGCCGCCTGCTGAACGCCCTAGCGCGCCGATCCGGGTAGACAAGCCCAAAATACCGCCCATTGTAACAACTTCCGGCCGGGAGGGGAGTGAGCGGCCCTGTTTTCTGGTAAATTATTACTTGACTTTCCATTGGGGCTCAGCTAGAAGGAAGCCACCAACTAAGCGGTTCGTTTCCAGGCTATTGTGGTCCTAAGACGACAATCCGCTACGCATGGCTATATCGGGAGGGGGTGAATTGTGAGTGGCTGAAGTGACGATTCAAGAAGGGGAGTCTCTCGAAAACGCTCTCCGTCGCTTCAAGAGAAAGGTGCAGCAGGAAGACATCATCAAAGAAATCAAGCGGCACAGTTACTACTTGAAGCCCGGTGAGAAGCGCCGCGCGAAAGCGGCGCTGTCACGCAAGCGTCTCCGTAAAAAGTTACGGCGCGAGCAGGACTAAGGGTGGGACCGTGAAGTCCTCAACAACTCATCATCCGATGCCATGGGGCAGGGTGGGACCTTCTCCCTCATTGCTGTTGTTTTCTTGGGGCAACCTCGGAGGTAGCCTTCGTCCTGGCATGCTGTTCCCCGGGCGGCGGGGGCACGGAGCAGCATATGGAGTTCCACGATAAAATCTTGAAGTGTGCCGATTGCGGTGCCGAGTTCGTTTTTACGGCTGGCGAGCAGATGTTCTTCGCTGAAAAGGGTTTTCGGAATGAACCCAAGCGATGCAAAGCCTGCAAAGCCAAACGGGCTCAAAATCCGGGTTCGCACTCCAACGGGGGTGCGAACCACCGGATGGAAACCCGAACCACTTGTTCGCAGTGCGGGAAGGAAACCACAGTTCCCTTCAAGCCCACCCAGGGGCGCCCTGTCTACTGCCGGGAATGTTTCCAACAGAGGCGAGCCATGGGCGCAACGAGCCGGGCATACTGACACGAAAAAACGCGCGCGCTTCGCGAGTCCGTGGATCGCGCGCATTGCCGGTTTCCCGTCCGGCCGTGTGAGTTGAGGAGTGGATGTGAGGATGCCTCCATCGAAGGCCGAGAAGGCGTCCAGGCGGCGGTCTGCGCAGGACGCTCGTTGTGTCAGCGGCGATCATCCGGAAGGAACCCTGCGCCATCACCTGGTCAATCTGTTATCGAAAGAACAGGCTCACGCCGGCTTCAGCCGCGCCGTTGCGGATTTTCCCGTCCATCTTCGCGGAATGAAAATTGCCGGCTCTCCTCACACGCCCTGGCAACTGCTCGAGCATCTCCGCATCGCCCAATGGGACATTCTTGAATTTTGCCGCAACAGCCGGCACGTCTCGCCTCCCTTTCCCAAGGGGTACTGGCCGCCGACGCAGGAGCCTCCCGACGCGGCCGCCTGGGAGAGAAGCGTTCACGCATTCCATGCCGACCTGGACGCGATGATCGCTCTGGTCAAGAGCCCTCGCACCGATCTTTTTGCCCGAATCCCCGGCGGCGAGAGCCAGACCATTCTCCGCGAGGCGATGCTTGTGGCCGACCACAACGCCTACCACCTGGGCCAATTCATTCTGCTCAGGCGACTTGCGGGTTCCTGGGAGGCGGGCTGAGCCGCTCCGGCGGAGAACTTTTGTCCGGGACAAGAAGGCAGTTGACTCAGCCTCTCGCAGATTCGTATGATGCAGTCAGCAGCTATGGATCTAAAGGTCCAACTCCGCGGTATTCGACTCGATCGCCCCAAGCCCTATTTGTACCCCAAAGTCGAGTGCCGCTTGTATGCCCACCTATACCCCCCGCGAAATGCGGTCCGGGATCGCTTTGCACGCCCGCCGGTCGCTGCCGACCCACGCTTGTCGGCCAGCCCGGCGGGTGATCCCGGTTTCTAAGGGCGATTCCGGTCTCACGAGGATTCCTGATTTCCACATGACGGTGAATTTCTAGCTGCGTTGTTGCGGTCGCGAAATCGCCATCCCCTTTTTGTGTCGGCCTCGCAGCTTGCGAACCCGCACCAGCCGGAAATACTGAGAGTTTTAACACTTGGGCTTGTACATTTCCTCCGGGCCCTCGCCCGCCATTCCATCCACCGGACACTCAACCTTCACTGGCACCACGACTTAAGGACTTTCGGCGCCGCCCGCTCATTCGGCTCCTGGCGTGCACCATAACGTTCGCGGCAGGGCCGGGAACGCGCAAAGCCGCGTATTCTCGGCAGGCTATCCGAAAGACAACCAAGCGGGTCTGAGGGCAGCGCCAAGCCGCACAGGAGGGCATGCTCATGCTGGACAACACGCAGCTACGTTCTTTTTCCGAGTTGCCCCCTCCCCTGCTTACCGCCTACATCAATTCCAATCCGGGCAAGCCGTCGAATCGGGGTCCGTCGGCCGAATACATGACATGGCTGAATTCGGCCGGGAAAGCCGCCGCCGGCGACCTGCCGCCCGACCAACAAAAACTTTTCAGCGAGCAACGGGAACGCATTCGGACGTTTCTTCGCGATCACGTGTCGCTTCCCAAGGGCTCTGTGATTTTCGCGGGGGCCGATGTCTGGACTTACGTTCCACTGCCCGTCGAAGTGGAAAACGAGCTGCATTGGGGAAGGCCGCTCCTGTTCCCATTGTTCAGCCTTATCAGCCGGCACAAACCATCCGTTGTCGTTGTCGTCGATCGCTCGGGGACGCGTTTCTTCCGCCACCAGTTCGGCCAGACGGTTGAGCTCGAGGAAAGAAAATTCGAGATCGACATATCGCAATGGCGAAAGAAGGATATGGGAAAGGTGGCTCGCGCGCGCGAATCCTCCCTGCGCGGCGCCCGGGAAATGAAGAAGACCAGAGGCACGGCGCGCGACACATTCGAGCATCGAATGGATGCGCAATATCGGCGCCTGTGCGGGGAGATCGCCGAGCGCGCCGCCACGCTCTACGGCGAGCCGGATATGGCCGGATTGTTCCTGGTCGGCTCGGACCGGTTAATTGAACCCATCGCCGCGGCCCTGCCGAGCGAGCTTCGCTCGCGCGCCGTCATGATCGAGGAAGATCTGGGCCGAATCTTCTCCCCCGCCATCGAAGAACGCATCGAGCCGGCCATCTCGCAATGGCAACAGGCCCAGGAGACCGAAGCCGTCAACGCGCTTTTGGGTGACGCCCTCGGCACGGTCACCGGGCTCGACGCGACCCTGGCCGAACTCCAGAAGGAAAGGCTGCGCGTTCTCATGGTCGACGAGCATTTGCAAAGCTTCCTGCGCCAGTGCGAGGAATGCGGATGGGCCGATCGCTCCTCCCACGATGTTTGCCCGGCTTGCGGCGGCAAACGCCAAGCGGCGGATTTACGGGAATCATTCCCGGATCTGGCGTGGAGACACGGCGCCGAGCTTCAAGTCGTCGGCGGGGAAGCTTCGACGCCACTCGTCAACGCCGGCGGCATAGCGGGCCGGCTGCGCTAGGCGCAACAAGCAGGCGAGTGTCGCCCGCCCGCGTCAGAGGCTTCCTTTTCCGGGCGGCGCTGCGAAAGTGGCTGCGCCGCATTCGATGGCTCAGGAAGTCTCCTTCTTTTCTTTTCTTTCTTGGCGCGCTTCCCAGCGGTCGAGGATGCTTTCGACCAGGTCCGGCATCTTCCGCACGGTATGACCGAGGGAAGCGCCACGCCCCAGCATGTGCACGTTGAGCTCGCCGCCGCGCACGGCCACCAGAGCCACCGGGATGACGCGGATGCCGCCACCTCCGCCCCCGCCTTCGCCGGTGGCGGATTTCTTGTCCGTTTCTCCCGCGCCGCCTCCCGCGCCGACACCGAGCGACACCCGGGAAATGGGCATCACCGTGTATTCGCCCACCGTGACAGGCGCTCCGACAACGGTTTCCGTTTTCGCGAGGCTTTTCAGTTCTCCGACCAGGTCTTTCAAGATATTTTGTGCCGTATTCATGATTTCCTCCTTGCAGCGGCTTCCCTGCCCGTATGGATGGAACCGGACGCTTGCTGTCAGGAAACGATCGCCGAAGCGGCCCGCCACTCACGCAGAAGCGCACGGTAGGGCAACCCCGCCGAAAAAATCAACAGCGCCGTCGCGATTCGATAAGGATACACTCGCACCTCCAGGAACAGCTCGTTTTCCCCGGTGAAGTTGACGCGCACGGCCGAGCCTCGTCCCCCATGGCGTTGCGCCAGCCACCCGGCGAGCATTCCGTTCCAGGCGGGATCGGGCAGCGACAGATTGACTTGCCGGCCGGTCCAGGCGACCGAGCGCAGCATCCCCTTCGCCAACCGTCCGATTCGCTTCACCAAAATGCGGCGAACCTCGGGCTGGCACAAGCAGCGGCGCAGAAATCGCGCGGCCGTGGCGCGCTTTCCGGCCTTCCGGGGACCTGGCGCCGCCGGCCGGCGCTTCCGTTTTGCCCGGCGGGCCGGAAGGCTCAGCGATTTTCCCGCGAACCGGAGTTCGGCTTTGCCTTCGGCCGGCGGGAAGGGCCGGCTATATTCCAGCGCCCCGAGCCAGCAAACACGCGCCTGTCCTTTTCCCGAGTCGATGCTGAAAACGAGCGGACTGAACAGCATGGCGGCCAGCAACAGAAGCGCGAATAGAAAAAACGCTCCGAAAACAGCAAGAATAGTCCAAACGAGAGGCATGCCAATTCCCCGGACATCCCGGGCGGAAGATTCCGCTTTCCAGCTACGCTGCTCCTGGAATTCTACGCCAATGCGGCCTGCCGCTACAGCCCCGATTGCGATGAAGCGCGATCACGTCGGCGGAAATTCGGGAACGCGCGGGCGCGAGGCGAGAGCGCGGAGTTCCGTTTCGATCAGCCGGCAGCGCTCCTCGCGCGTGCCTGCCGTTTTCCGGTGCGGCACCGAGTATTTCTCCAGGAATTCCCGGATCGTTTCGTCTACGGCCGCCTGAAAACTCCGGTCATTTTCCCGGATACCGTCGTCGGAGGGAGGAAATTCGGCGGGGACATAAAAATGCATTTGATAGCTTCGAGCGTACCGCTCGACCAGGGCCTCATAGAGTTCCAGCACGCAGGCGGCCTGAAACTCATCGGCAAAGAGATATTTCGAGTAGGCCCAGAGGTCGAGAACGCCGCGATCGCAAATCAGCACGCCGTCCTCGCCGGGGAGCGAGAAATGCTCGGACTGAATCTGCCCGAAGAGCAGCAGCGCCTGTTTCAAGGGATTGTTCTTCCCTCTTCGATAGAACCCTGGATCGGCCGCCAGGCGGCAGATTTCCCTGGGGATTTCGGGCGCAACGGAGATGACCCCCAGCCCTTTTCCGGCCAGTCGCGAGCGCAACTCGTTTGTCAGCGTCGTTTTGCCAACGCCGTGCGCTCCGACAATCGCGATTTTGGTGATCGTCACCGTCAGCTCCCTTCCTCGCCGTTCCGCTCATCCCGATGACCGGGCCGCTCGCGGGCGCAAGCAGCAAGCCCGCGAAAGAAAAAACGCCGCAGGATGACACGATGCGTCACGCGCCTTCGCGGTCCGGATGGATCGTCCTTGCTACGATTTTTGCAGTAGACCGCGAAGTTCGCGGATGTCTTTCACGCTTTCGAGCGCAAACACCCGGTCCATCAGCCGCGACGTGGACGGCTCGCCGAGCACAGGGAGCATCAGCTCACGCGCCTTCGCCTTGACGTCATCGTTGGTCATCGGGTTTGCGACCGTGCCCAGCACGGCGCTTTCCCCCTTGCGTACCACTCCCCCGTCCACCACATGGTTGCGGAAGGAACGCCCATCGGTCAGGATCACTTCGACGATGGATTGCCTGACGGGCATGAGCCGCCCGAGCGCTTCATCGGGCACGAGCTTGATTTTCGCGCGCTCGCGCAGAATCGCCGGGTTTCGCATGAGCGCCTCGTCGTGGGACGCATGAAAGGTAACCTGGTTGTCGGCTAACATCACCGCCATGATGTGCTGCAGGCAGATATTGGGCACCACGCGGTTGTTGACGATGGCCGCCTCGTGCGGCGCGAGCCGCACGAGGATTTCTTTCACCTCGTCCGGCGAAAACGGGTGCTGTTTTCGAATGTTCAGCAATGCCTGCAAAGACGCCTGGATGGGTATACCGACGCTCCATCGCTTGATGTCCGTCCGCGCCACTTCGTACCGCGATCCGAGCTTGTCGATCAGCCCTTCCGGATCGGCATCCGGCCCGAACGCGAGGAAAAAGTTGTTCGGACCGGAAAAAACGTCATCGATGCCCGTCCAGCCGGATTCAACGACCATCGCGGCCGTCACCCCGTCGCGAGCCGGGCCGCCGGCAAAATCAAAAGCCTTTTCGACGTGCCGCGGACTTCGGCCCCAAAGCGCAAGTCCGGAAGCCTGCTCGGCGGCGTAATTGAGCACCCACCGCATCTGCCGGGCCGTCAGACCTGCCGCGCAAGCGGCGGCCGCCGAGGCGCCGAACGTATTCGAAATACTGTGCGTGCTATGGTGACTCGAGAACTCATACGGTTCCCCTCCCAAAGTCATCGTGACTCGGGGTCCGACGTCATAGCCCAGTGTGACGGCGCGCAGGAAATGCATGCCATCCACCGCGAACCGTTCGCCGGCGGCGAAAGCCGCGGGCACGATTCCGCAGCCCGGATGCGACTGGGACGGGGCGTGCGAATCATCGGTCTCGTCGGCGTGCGCCATCATCGCGTTCGTCAGCGCCGCTTCCATGGGGCCGCACACCAGGTTGGAAGCGACCACCGTGGCGACCTCTTTCCCGCCATAGGCGCGCGCAAACTTGATCGCTTCGCGCCCCGGCAATAATTCCGAGCCCGAGACCATGGCCGCAAACGTATCGAGAACGTGCTGCTTGGCCTTTTCGACCACCTCGTCCGGCAAGGCGCGGTCCTTGGCCTCGCTCATATACGCGCTCAGTTTCCGCATGACCTGGTCGGTTGATGCGGGACGGGGCGCCTTCGAGGACTGACTGCGGGGCAGCAAAGGCAGCAATGACGCCCCGACAAACAGCTGGCCCGCCTCGCGAAACAGTGAACGACGACTGAACTGCGGGCGCTTTCCTGTTACCTCATCTCCGCTATCGGCCATCCGCGTTTCCTTTCGCTCGGAAGGTAAGCTCGGCATAAATTCTGATTCCCGGGATCGACAGAAGTTGCCATGGCGTGTCCGAATGGTGGCCAGTATAGGTAACGTAGAGGTCCTTGTCGACGCTATCTCCCCCCGCGCGAGCGGGGAATCTTGCCGTTCCTTGTTTTGCTCTAAATGCGCCGCAAACGGGATGCCATGTCCGCGCCGGCCGGCGCGCCGAACCCCTGGGCGTTCCCGAGATGGCCTGTTATACTCACCCGCCGACGTTCCGAGCGACGAGGGCAACCAGCGCAGATGCCGCGCCCTTCTGAGAATCAGACCACTGGGCTACGCGCCCGGGCTGTCACGATGTTCTGTGTGCTGCTCGCGGCGTACGTGCTCATGGCCGCGGACCGGTATCTGTTTCCGATACTCGCGCCCGATGTGCGCCGGGAATTCGGATTTTCGCTCGCCAATACCGGCCTTCTCACGACAATTTTCACTCTCGGCCTGGGACTGGGCGGGCTGCCAACCGGATTTCTCCTTTCGCGTTTCTCCCGTAAATCCGTTCTCATGCTGGGAATCGCCATTTTTTCGGCGGGAACCGCGCTCACGACCGTGGCCAATGGATTCTGGGTCATGCTCTTCTGCCTGGCCGTGACGGGCGTTGGCATGGCCATGCTCGCCACCGCCATGTTCGCTCTGGCCGCCAGCTATTTCACGCAGTACCGGGCGGCCGCCATCGGCTCGGTCAATTTCTGCTATGGCATCGGCGGTTTTATCGGTCCGATTCTGGCAACCGTTCTGCTGGTCTCCTATCACAGCTGGCATGCCCCCATGATCGCTTTCGGGGCGTTCGGGCTTCTGACCATCGCCGCGATTGCGCTGATCGTGCGCCCATGGTTCAGCGAAACCCATCATGTGTCTCAAGCAAAGGGAAATGAGAACGGGGCGCAAACGCTGCTGAACCGCAATTCGATCCTGCTGGCGTTCCTCTGCCTCATCCATGGTCTCAGCATGTATGGATTTCTCGGCATGTATCCGACGTTCCTTCGCGAGAATCTCCACTACGCCCCCGAGGCGGCGGGAGTGGTGATGAGTTTTTATGGGCTGGGGGCGCTGGCTTCCATCGCCGGCGGCTGGGTTGGCGACATCCTTCCGCCACGGCTGGTGCTGAGCGTATCGTTCTTCTGCGTCGCCATTCTCGGCTACCTGTTTTTCCAGCCGTCGGAGACTGTCTTCATGCGGGAAATGTTGACGCTGATCTACGGCGTGATCGGCAGCGCCGTCCTGTACGTCAACCTCGCCGCCTACCATGTGAAGACGCTGCGCAGCACCCTGGCCAATCGCGGGTCGGGCATGTTTGTCACGACCCTCTACGGGCCTGCCGCCTTCGGCGGATATCTACTGGGAGCGCTCGCCAGTCACGGCGGATGGTTGCTTGCGGGGGAGACGCAGATGTCGGTGCTTTGCGTGGTTGGGGGATTCCTGGCCCTGGCTCTGCGCCCCGATCAGATGGCCCTCTAGTCCGCCCTGCTTGCACGACCAGCACTGATTGCAGGATTCAATCCACAGGAACTTCGCAAGCATCTGCGCAACGCGAACCATGCAGGCCGTCTCGTCGTACACGATGAACCCGCCGGAGCCAAGCCCCGAGCCAATAGCGCGAAGCGAGCCGAAGTCCAGCGGCGTATCCAGATCGGAGGGCAGAAGAACGGGGTTGGCGGCTCCCGAATGGATCGCCTTGAATTGACGGCCAGGGAGGGACCCGCCAGCGTACCCATAGAGCAGTGTCCGTAACGGAGTTCCCATCGGCAATTCGTAGACTCCTGGCCGCTGCACGTCCTCGCACACCGTGAACAACATCGTTCCCGGTGAATCCGGTGTACCGATTTCCCGGAACCAATAAGCACCTCGCAACACGATATGAGGCACATTTGATAGCGTCTCGACATTGTTCACCACGGCGGGATTTGCTTCCGAAGGGTCCGTGATGAAGAGCCCCTTGACGTACGGCGGATTGTCGGCTTCACGCCGGAGCGGGTCGCGTCCTTCCACCACCTCGAGCAACGCCTTTTCTTCACCAAAAAGATAGTCCTCCAGACCGAGCGCCAGTTCTATGGGCACCGAGCCGAGCGCATTCGCCTTGGCCATTTCCTCCAGAGCGCAACTGACTCGCTGTACCTCCTTTTTCGAGCTTTTCTTGATACCCACGAACGCCTTCTTTACACCAATAGCAAAGGCGGCGATGGCAATTCCCTCAAGAAGCTGGTAGGAGTTACGCCGCATGAGCAGACGGTCCTTGAAAGAACCGGGTTCGCCTTCCGACCCATTGCAGACCAGGTATTTTGTGGGACAAGGGTCATGGGCCACTCCCGCCCACTTCAAGCCGGTTGGAAATCCAGCCCCGCCCCTGCCGCGCAAGCTGGATTTGATGATCTCTGAAACGATTTGTTCCCGCGGCATACGAAGCACCCTCACAAGCGCCTGACCGCCTCCCGCAGCCACGTAGCTTTCGTAAGAGGGAATCGGCTCGCAAGGAAGCAGGAATGCATTGGTCACTGTCATTGACACCCTCCTCTGCGACGCCGCCACCCTGCACTGCTCTCCGTTCGCTTCCGATCAGTAGCTATTTGCGGGCAGCGGCGGCGATACTGGTGGTGGGATCCGCGCCCTCCCAGGAAAAATCAGCCGTGGGGCCGTAGACGGGAGGAACACGGCGGCCGGCGAGCCGCAGGTAAACAACGAGTTCGGCACGATGATGCGCCGTGTGCAGCAGACGACGCCAGAAAATCCAGATTCGCTCGCGTTCGACATCGAAGAACGGTGCGTGGCCAAGCCACCACTGCTCCTCTCGCTCTGCAAGGTAGGTGAGGCGCGGCAAGGCTAGTTCGCGCATGCGCTCGGCGTAGGCTTCCGGAGTCTTTCCGATCGGCAGAATGCTTTCCGGCGGCTGCTCGGACGCGCCGAGAAATTCACCGAAAAAGCGCCGCTCAGAGAGGAGTTGGTGTTTCATGATCTCCTCGACGTTCATCGAGCGGGCATTCGGCTGAAAAGCCATATCGGCGGACTCGAAAGCGCGCCAGAGAGAAATCACCTTATTTGTTTCACTGGCGTAAGTATCGAGCATGTGCTGAAAGAGCGGACGCGTAGCGCGAGGCACTTGTGAATCAGGGATGGCAACATAAGCATATCGCATCGGCATGCGACCTCCGTCATTTTGCGTGGGCTCGGCGGAGCAACGGCGAATTAGGCCAGTTTTCAGATGGACTACGACCGACGCGGCGGCGAAAAAATCGAAAAAGCCGGCCGATCCTTACCCTGGCCCCGCTCCGGCTGCACAAGCCCGACTTCGTGACCTCCGAGATGATTTGTCCCCGCGTCATACGACGCGCTTTCGCCTGGGTTTCACCGCTTTCCATCGACACATAGCTTTCGAGGGAAGGAACCGGCTCGTACGGGAGCGGAAATGTGTTGGTTACCGCCATTGGCACGCCTCATCCTCATCACTCAATCGGAATCCCCTTCACCGCACCCAGAGAGGAAAGCAGGAAGATACCGGCGTCTGCGTTTGTCTCGTGTCGATCTGGTTTTGATCGCCGCCGGATACACAGCGCGATGAATTTCCAGCGCGTTGCGGGCCTTCGGGCGGCGTCTTGTACGAAACTGCGAAATTGTCCAGAATCCCTTCCGCAATCTCATCGGCATAGATAACTGGGCAGCCGTACTCCGACGAATATCTTTCCGCCAACACTCTTGATCTTTCGTGCACAGTTTCCATGCCTAGAAGCAGGTCTCAGTACCCACCGAATTCCTCGGTGTGAATATCGCCTTCGCTGACGTCGTTGCGGATCAGCAAATCGCGCATCGCGGCAACCATCGCCGGAGGGCCGGCGGCGTAGAAAATCGGTCCTTTCAAGTCGCAGAAATGCTGAGCCAGTAGGTCGCGGTCAATGAATCGGCGTTCTCCGTTCCAGGACAACTGTGACCGCTCCATTTCGGTCATCGTGGGAATGAAGAGGAACTGCGAATGGGACGCGGCGAGGTCGTCCATCTCTTTCAGGAATGCAGCGTCTTCCGGGTGGCGATTGGAGTAAAACAGGTAGACAGGATGCGGGAAGCCTTCCCTGACCGCGTGACGAAGGATGCTGCGAAACGGCGTGATGCCGATTCCGCCAGCGAGAAAGACGGCGGCGCGGGCTGGGTTCTTATGCACCAAAAAGGAGCCCATGGGACCTTCCAGGCGAAGCGGAGTGCCGGGCGGGAGAGTGGCGAGAACGCGCTTGAAAGCGCTTTGGCGGATTCGCGTGGCGACGACCAATTCGTTTTCGTAGGGAGCGCTGGCGAGCGTGAAAGTTCGTACCGTGCCTTGGGAATCGGTTTCAGGCGGATCAAGCAACGTCAAATCAACGAACTGACCGGGACGGAAGTCGAAGCCGGGCGGTTTTTCCAGATGAAACGCGATGGTGCGCTCGGCGATTTCCTCGCGGCTCTTGAGACGAGTGGTGTATTCCTCCATCGGAGTTCTCCCTACGGCAGCGACGAACACAAGGGCAAGTGGACCGCGCCGATCTCTCCTGGCTCGGCCGCCAGTGATAGAATCCGCAATCGGAACATGATTTTCAATGATTCGTTTGTACTCGGAGAAGGAACATTCGTTACGGAGACACCCACGTGCCGAAGTTTTAAGCTGAGAGCCACTGCTCAATGCTCACCCGGTCCAAAGCGGTCATGCCTTCTTCGTTCACTTTTGCGTTGATTCCCGTCCCGCCATTCGCACTGGAATATACCGCGTGGGCGCTGCGGCGGCGGCCCCAGAATTTGGTGGATATTTGGGAAAACGGGACGTACCGGCGGGTGGTGAGGCTCGAAGGAGGGCCGGCGGAGATTCAAGTGCGTCAGCAGGGCGGCCGGGAAGCGGCGCGGCTGGAAGTTGGAGTCATCGGTGAAAACCTGCGCTCGACGGCGAAAGCGGAAGTAGCCCGCCTTCTGACGCGAATGCTTGGCCTGGAAGCCGATTTGCGCGCGTTTTACCGAATTGCGGCAAGCGACGCAAAGCTCGGCGCACTGGCCGAGCGGTATCGTGGGCTGAAGCCGGTGCGCTTTCCGACGATTTTCGAGGCATTGGCCAACGCAATTGCCTGCCAGCAATTCACCCTGGCGGCAGGCCTGAATCTGCTGGGGGAGCTGGCGCACCTAGGAGGTGTGTGGATCCGGACCACAAGCGGCGTTCACTATGGTTTCCCTGAGCCGGCAGATTTGCTGCGTTTGCCTGTGCGCACGTTTCGGAGCATCGGCTTCAGCCGGCAGAAAACCAACGCTTTCCGGGAACTTGCGCGAGGCGTTCTTCGCGGTGACTGTGATATTGAGGGGCTCGATGCCGTGGACAACGAACCGGCGATGGAGTCTTTGCTCGAGCTCCGTGGAATCGGGCGTTGGTCGGCGGAATACGTGCTGTTGCGAGGGCTCGGGCGGCTCGACATCTTTCCCGCAGACGACGTTGGGGCGAGAAACGGGCTGGGCCTTTGGCTCGGAAGACGAAGACCGATGGATTCCGAGGGCGTCTTGCGCGCCGTTCGGCGGTGGCGGCCCTACGCGGGCCTGGTTTACTTTCACTTACTGCTCGAATCCTTGCGGGCGGCGGGGAAACTGCACATGGAATGAACGTGCAGCCATCGCCCCGGCCGCCCGCATTTCCGCGCCGGTGCCAAAATGTGCCACCGCGCGATCGGCTCGATCTGCTGCTCGGTCATTGATGAGGGATTTGTCAGGGGGGCGGGGCGATGCTGGAACGGGAACTCTTCGAAGTGCTGGAAGGGACCGACGACGCGGCATTTAGCGTCAGCGAGGAAGGAGAGATTTTCTCCTGGAATGCGGCCGCAGGGAAGCTGTTTGGCTACAGTGCAAAGGAAGCGCTCGGCAAGACCTGCTACGAACTGCTTGAAGGGCACGGGGCTTTGGGCACCGAGGTGTGCAAGGCGCACGGGGACATCTGGCACTGCGCGACGAAGCAGGTGCGGCAATCGAATTTCGATCTCCACGTGCGGATTCGCTCCGGTCGGCGCATCTGGGTGAACATCTCGAACCTGGTGTACCGCAATCCCACGAATGGACGGACGTTGATCGTGCATTTCGCTCGGGACATTTCCGAGCAGAAGAAGCGCGAGGAGCTGCTGCACAAAATGACGGAACTCTCGCGGCAATTCGCTGGAATTGCCGACGGTGCGGGCCGGCCAGCGCCGGTTTCTCCGCTTTCCGAGCACGAGGCGGAAATTTTGCGGCTGTTCGCGCAAGGGAAGAACTCGGCGGAGATCGCGCGGCAGCTTGGGATTACGCTGCAGACGCTACGCAATCACCTGCATCACGTCAATCAAAAGCTACGCACGCACAACCGCCTCGAAGCGGTCACCCACGCTCTCCAACGCAAGCTGATCTAATCATCGGGCGGGCGTTTTGCCCCTTCACGAGCGCGTTTCGCCTCGCTTGGGCGACTCAGGCGCTGGTGCCCGTGCGGCCCGAAGCGTTACGCCTGTCCTCCGTTGCGTTATGAACGATTCATTGCGCACCTTTGGTTCCGGATGGAAGATGAAACCGGTTGACGAAGGGGCACGCCATGACTCACGCCGAACGCATCGCGGAATTCGCCATTCACTGCCGATTTGAAGACCTCTCGCAAGCTGCGTGCGAACAACTCAAGATCCGCGTGCTGGATGCGCTGGGCTGCGCAATCGGAGCGATCGAAGGGCTGCCCGTGCGGATCCTGCGCGCTCACCTGGCGGGATTCGAGGGGGAAGGCCCCTGCATGCTGATTGGCGGCCGGCGCGTTTCACCCTCTGCCGCCGCATTCTACAACGGGGCTTTGGTGCGCTATCTCGATTTCAACGACAGCTATCTGGCTAAGGGCGAGACGTGTCACCCCAGCGACAATGTGGTGGCAGTGCTGGCGGCAAGCGAGTACTCGGGAGCTTCGGGACGGGATTTCCTGACAGCGCTGGCTGTTGCCTATCAGGTGCAATGCCGGCTGAGCGAAGTGGCGCCGGTTCGCGCGGCTGGATTCGACCACACGGTGCAGGGCTCATATGCGATAGCAGCCGGGGTATCGAGGGCGCTCGGGCTGGGGCGCGAGGAAGCGGCGAACGCAATCGCTATTTGCGGAACGGCGTTTAACGCGCTGCGGGTAACGCGCACCGGGAAGCTCTCGCATTGGAAAGGACTCGCCTATCCGCATATGGCCGCTGGGTGCACCAACGCGACGTTTCTGGCGATGCACGGGATCACTGGGCCGCTCGAAGCGATCGAAGGCGAGAAAGGGTTCATGGATGCGATCTCGGGGATGTTCGAGATCGATTGGGAACGGGAGGATCTTGAGAGCGTGCGGAAAACGAGCCTGAAAAAGTACAATGCGGAAATCCATTCGCAATCGACGATTGATGCGGCGCTCGCCCTCAAGCGGCAGCATCAAATTCAAGCAGACCAGATCGAGAAAATCGAAGTGGAAATCTTCGACGTTGCCTATCACATCATCGGCGGCGGCGATGAAGGAGACAAGACCATCGTGGCAACCAAGGAGCAGGCCGATCACAGTCTACCGTATCTGATTGCCGTGGCGCTGCTCGACGGAACCGTGATGCCGGAGCAGTACGCCGCCGAGCGAATCGGCCGGGAGGACGTGCAAGGGCTGCTACACCGCGTGACGGTGCTGCCGAATGAGGACTTTTCCAACCAATTTCCCGAGGCGATGCCGTGTCGAGTGACCATCGCGCTGCGCGACGGGCGCACTTGCAGCGAAACCGCGCGGGATTATCCGGGATTCTTCCGCCGGCCGATGAGCTGGGAGGAAACATTCCAGAAATTTGAGCGTCTGACCGAGCCGTATGCGATCTCCCAGCTTCGCCGCTCAATTGCGGATACGGTAAAGAGTTTGGACGCGATTCCCGTATCGGACTTGACGCGCCTGTTCGGCGACGTCGGCGTGGTTGTCACGCGCAGCTCGCCGGCGGCGTGCCCGTGCGGAAGGAGTGACACCCATGCCGCCTAAACCGAAAGCCACAGAAGCCGCGCGCGCGTTTTCATCCCTTCGCATCAATGAGCGAGTTGGGAAGCCGCGCAAAACGGGGCTCACCGAGATTCGCGGGCCGTATTACACCCCTTTGGGCGCAAATCAGCTTCGAGACATTCTCGAGACCATGGGACAGTACATTGACTCGCTGAAGTTCGCCGGCGGCTCTTTCAGCCTGATGCCGCAGCGGGCGCTCGGGCAGATTATTGAACTATGTCACGAGCACAATGTGATGGTTTCGACCGGAGGATTCATCGAGCAGGTCCTGACGCAGGGCAGCGAGGCTGTGAATACGTACATTCGCGAGTGCAAAAACGTGGGCTTCGACATCGTCGAGATTTCGAGCGGGTTCATCACGTTGCCTGCCGATGACTGGCTGAGGCTGGTGGAAAAGGTAGTGAAGGCGGGGCTGAAGGCAAAACCCGAAATCGGCATTCAGTTCGGAGCGGGCGGAGCGACGCGGGCCGAAGAACTGGAAGCGGAAGGCACGCGCGACGCCGCCTGGCCGATCCATCTGGCCCAGCGATTCCTTTCGGCAGGCGCTTATCTGATCATGATCGAATCGGAAGGGATCACGGAAAACGTGAAAACGTGGCGCACCGAGGTTCCGGCGGCAACCATCAACACCCTTGGCCTGGAAAAAGTGATGTTCGAGGCCGCGGATCCGGAAGTGTTCGCGTGGTACATCAAGAATTACGGACCGGAAGTGAATCTATTCGTGGATCACAGCCAGATTGTGCAACTCGAATGCCTGCGCGCGGGGATATGGGGAACGAAGAGCTTATGGGGTCGCGTGGTGAGCTACAAGGGTTGAGCGTCGTGGCGCGGCGGCAGGGCAAGGTCGGAAGGACAAGCATCGCGGCTCTTCGAGCGCAGGAAAGAGGCGAGCACGTGCCAGCGAAGCAAATCGTCATGTATGCGAGGCCCGGCTGCGAAGACTCGGATGCGGCGCGGGAGTTTCTGAAGCGGCATGATTTGTCCATCGAGGAAGTGAATATTGACGAAAATGAGGTTGCGCTCAAATTGGTCATGAGTGTGAACGAGGGCAAGCGACGCACTCCGACGTTCGAAGTGGATTGCCGGGTGTTTCATTGTTCCCCGTTCGATCCGGTGAAATTGGCTCGGGAACTGGGCCTGCCGGATGCGGGCTCCGAGACATCTGCTCATCAGTCGCATTCCTGGACAGATGGCCGGTCACAATGACCCGAACCGAGAAGACGGTGCCGTTGTGCCGGCGACGGCATCGGTTTTCGTCCGGGAGTTTGTCTCCAGAAAAGCCGTCGCAGCGCGCGTGCTTTACGGAAGAAAAGCCGATGGCATCCGCCGAAGACCACATGCGACGCTGTATCGAGTTGGCTCGCATGGCGCAACAAAATGGCGACACCCCGGTGGGATCGCTCATCGTGCGCGCTGGACAGGTTATTGCCGAAGGCATCGAGTCCGTCAAGACGCGCATGGACGTCAGCGCTCATGCGGAAATCGAGGCTATCCGCAAGGCTTGCAGCACGCTGAAATCCCTCGATCTGCGGGGATGCGTGCTGTACACGACAGCGGAGTCTTGTTGGATGTGCTCTTACGCCATCCGCCAGACGAACATCGGCACGGTAGTCATGGGCGCTTCGGTGCCCTCGGTGGGCGGAGTCACCTCCCGGCATCCGATCCTCGCCGATCCCGCCGCCTCCTTGAACTCCAAACCGCCACGGGTCGTCGCGAGCAGCCTGCGCGCCCAATGCGAGAGTTTGCGACAGAAGCGGAAACCATCCGAGGCTCGGCGAGACAGGTGACGGCACAAACGGAAGCAGTCTGGATTTTCATCGGTGCCGGCGTGCTGGTTGTAGCGCTTTTTGCGTGGGTAATCCTCAGTGCGTGCCACGCCCGCAACATCGACATGCGCAGCGGATTACGTCGAAAGAGGAATCGAGAAAACACCCTGCCGTAAAATTGGTATTTCCGCCATTTCAAGACGGTCCCGCGTGGCGATTACGTTCGTCATTGCCGGCGTTATGTTCGGTTCATTGTCACGATTCAGTCTCGGCAAGACAATCGATATGCCTTCAGCCTTCGCATGACCTGCGAACCCGACCGGCAGGCAGGTGCGGACCGGATTCCGGGGGTAAGGGGAGTTAATGCTGCCTGGAAAAAATAGATTGCTCTTGGTCGGTGAGCAGTTTCGCGCCGCCCCCGGTACGCTTGAGCGATTGCGGCGTTGGGGCTTTGACTGTCACATTGCACCTACGCTTGATGCGGCGCGGGACGTGCTGCGGTCTGAAGCGGTTGACGTGGTTTTGAGCCAGGAGCGGCTGACCGATGGCAGCGGATTCCAACTGGTGCACGCGCTATCGGGACTTCCTGTGACCGCGTATGTGTGCGTTGCCGTCGAAGACGGTTTCCTTTGGGTACCGGCGATGGAGCAAGGGCGCGCGTGCTGGGGCCGTCCGGCGATTGGCCCTTCAGAGCTGGCGCGCGTGCTCAGGGAGCGTTCGCGGCTAGTGCGGTGACTCAGAAATTCGTTGCCTAAATGGGGCGGAGCTTCAGAGGCTAAAGCCCTTGACAATGTGGGGCTTAATGTCGGAGCTGAAGCTCCGACCCACTGAAAACCGCGCAACGAACTTCTGACTCACGACATTAGCGCTCGCCGGCGCAGCGCACGCCGCTTAGTTCCCTCATTCTGACGAGGAGCAATACGGTCGATAGTCGACGAGAGAACGAATCACCCTTAAGGTCCTGCCATGGACGGTTCGTGTGCGAACCCGTCAGCGATCCGAGTGTCGGCGCACGGGCCCGACGCGATCGGCCGATTGGGCAGCGCTTGGATGAAGGAGGCACAAAAGGGTTTCGCGACGGCCTTCGAGCGACTCGTGAATGGAAAGGAGACAAGGATTTTCCACGTCGCTCTGCACATCACGCACAATGAAGAGGGCTCCCGAGACGCCATGCAAGAAAGCTGGATGAAGACATATCAGTACCTCGGACTGAAGAATCGTGAACGGGCAAACCGTTTCAACTGGGAGATGGTGCGATGAAAATTTTTCTCGATACGGGTCACCTGGAGGAAATCCGGCAGGCTGTGGATCTTGGCGTTGTGGATGGGGTCACCACGAATCCAACGCTCGCGGCAAAGGAGGGCCGGCCGTTCCGCGAGCTGATTTTGGAGATGTGCCAACTTCTGAAGGAAGGCGTCGTGAATGCGGAGGTAGTTTCCACCGAGACAGAAGGCATGGTGCGGGAGGCGCGCGAGCTGGCGAGTTGGCACCCGAACATTGTCGTCAAGGTGCCAATGACGCGCGACGGCATCCGGGCAGCGCACATCCTTAAGGAAGAAGGCATACGGTCCAACGTTACGCTCGTATTTTCGCCGGCGCAGGCATTGCTGGCGGCAAAAGCGGGAGCCTATTTCGTAAGCCCCTTCCTTGGCCGACTGGACGACGTCGCCGAGAACGGGCTGGGCGTGCTGCGGGAAATCCTGGAAATCTATCGCGCCCAGAATTTCTCGACACAGGTGCTGGCGGCGAGCTTGCGTCATCCTATGCACGTGGTCGAGGCGGCACAAATGGGCAGCCACGTAGCCACGATGCCGTTCAAGGTGTTCGAACAGCTATTCAGCCATCCGTTGACGGATCGGGGCCTGGAGACATTTCTGAAGGATTGGGAAAAGGCGCGTCCGGTACTTGGTGAGATTCTCGAGCCAACCAAGTCGCAAAACACCACGCGCCAGCGTTAGTGAATAGATTCTCATGGCAGATGCGCCGTTCCTTTTCCGCCCAAATCTCTCTGGCCGGATTCATCTGCGCCTGGCGGTGTCCAAGATCTCGGAAGCAGCGTTTCGGTCGCAATCTCGTACCCGAAGGTCGCTTACGTTTGTCCCTTTCAAAGTTACGTTCTGTTCATTGTCCCGAATCGGTTCCCGTCGGAAGATTGGTGTGGATTAAGGAGGGAGCATCCAAACGGTTGGTGAGCGTGGACGGCAGGAGGGCGCAATCGTGAACAACGGAAATGGCAATCACTCGATGGAACGCAAATGGGCAAACGGCTTTGAAGCGAGAGCGCGAAGCAAGGACAACTTGCTTTTGCTTCCCTCCTTCGTTCGCGAAGGAACAGGAGACCGCTTGGAGGCGATCATTCGGCTGCTCCTCGCCGAGTTGGGGTTGGATATCAATAGCCAGCACTTCCGGGAAACGCCCCGGCGAGTGACTCGGTATTACCGGGAATTCACGATGGGCAATCGAACGCGGCCAGCCGACATTCTCAAGACATTTCAATCCAAGTCGTCGGCGCTGATCGCGGTTTCCTCGATCGATTTCTATTCGCTCTGCCCCCATCACCTCCTTCCCTACGGAGGCAAAATCCACTTCTGCTACGTGCCTGACGGCCAAATCGTTGGAATTTCGAAAATCCCCCGCCTGGTGCATGCGCTGGCCGCCCGCCCAGTGGTGCAGGAAGATCTGGTGGCGGATATTGCCGATGCATTCATGTCCGTGGTAAAGCCGCTGGGCTGCGCGGTGAAAGCCATCGCCAAACACGATTGCGTGGCAGCGCGCGGCGTGAAATGCCCTTCGGTGACGATGACTGCCGTCGCTCGGCGAGGGATCTTTCTGGACAAAGAATCGCTATCCCGCGAATTCGAGGAGGCAATAGCGGAGGGTGCGACATGTGTCCGATAGAGGATGCGAGCACGGAAGGCGGTTTTGCCGAACTGGCCGGAAGCGAAGGAGGGGAAACGGCTTCCACCGGGCCGGCTGCTGCGGATTCGCGGGGCCAAATGCATCGCGCGAACCGCCTGATGCCGGACGAGGAAGCGCGGGAATTCCTGCGATCACACAAGGTGGCCCACGTGGGGACGTTAGAGGATCGCGGCTGGCCCTACGTTGTGCCGCTCGTTTACATCTACGAAGGTGGGGACATTCTGTATCTGCACACAGGCGATCATCAGGGCCATTTCCTCACGAACGTTCAGCGGAATCCACGCATTTGCGTCGAGGTCGGCGAAATGGGCCCGGTGCATCGCGGACGCCCCTACGCCTGCAATTCCGCGCTGGTGTACGCGAGCGTCGTTGTTTTTGGCGGAGTGCGAATCGTAGAGGATTTGGACAAGAAAACGTGGTTTTTCGACCGGCTGATGGAAAAGTACGGCGAAGCAGGCTGGACGTTCGAGCCGGGCTATCCACACATCCACCGAATCATTCTTTACGAACAGAAGATGGAAATCGTGACGGGCAAGCGCAGCACGGGTCTCTATCACTGATCGAGATCCGCAGGAGAAGGGCCTGATGCAACCAAGGATGGATTACACGAAGGTGGCGCCGGAGGCGATCGCGGCGCTCAGAGGAGTGGAGGACTACGTTCGCCAGTGCGGGCTGGAGCGATCGCTGGTAGAACTCGTGAAGCTGCGCGCATCGCAAATCAATGGCTGTGCCTATTGCGTGGACATGCACACCAAGGACGCACGCACTTTGGGAGAAACGGAACAGCGACTGTACGCCGTCGCGGTTTGGCAGGAAACGCCGTTTTTCAGCGAGCGCGAACGTGCGGCGCTGGCGTGGGCGGAGGCCGTAACGCTGGTTAGCGCGTCGCGGGTGCCCGACGCCGTTTACGACCAGGCGCGCAGGCACTTCAACGGAAAGGAGCTGATGGACCTCACCGTGGCCATCATCGCCATCAACGGGTGGAACCGGCTTGCGGTGAGTTTCCGCGCGCTGGCGGGAACGTACGATCCGACGAAAGCGAATGGCCAGCAAAGGCCGGCAAAGCGAGAATCGTCTCTCCAGGTCTGCGGCGACGGCGAGAGCCGGTAGCGGGACTCGACGATGCGCAGGTTTCGCGTGGGCGATCGCGTGCGGTGGAATTCGGAGGCTGGCATGGTGAGCGGGAAGATCATCAAGCGGGTCACATCCGACATTCGATGGAAGGGCTACATTCACCACGCCTCGCGAGAGGAGCCGCAATACATCATCCAGAGCGGTAAGAGCGATCATCTGGCGATTCACAAGGTTGAGGCTTTGCACCGGGTTGCGAAACCAAGGAAAAGGGTTTCCCGAAAGAGGAGCTGAACATCATGGCCACGGCGGCTTTTGGTCAAACGGCTCGTATTGAGCGGGTTCCCCTGACGCTGGCTGCTCCCGAGGCGCTTCTCGAGTGCGGTCGTCATCTCTATCATCTGATTGTGCAGCGAGCTTATCAACTGTATGAAGCTCGCGGGAGGGCTAACGGCCAGGACGTGTCCGACTGGCTTCAGGCGGAAGCGGAAATCGTAAGCCCATGCCGGCACAACACCATCGAGTCCCCGGAGGCGATCTTGTTCCGGATCGATTTACCGGGCAATTTTGCCGCTGACCAAGTCACCGTAAGCGTTGAGCCACGGCGATTGATCGTCTGCGCCCAAAGAGAGATCGATATCGATTACAGCAGCCGGAATGAAACCGTCACCAAGCACGGATTGCAGCGGCTCTTTCATATCCAGAATTTGCCGGCTGAGGTTGACCCCTCCATGTCCAGGGCAATGCTTGGGTTCGAAACGCTGGAAATCGAGATGGCAAAGCGCGTGGTGGTCCAACCCCGTCGCGAATATGGCAAGAAAGAGCAGGATCCATCCGCCGAGACAACCCTCCTGAACCAGGTGAACGTTCCGGTTGGCGGGCGATGCTCTTAAAAGGGAGGCGAAAAATCATGATCCAGCTCAAGGAGGTCTACGAGCCGGCCAGTCCAAAGGACGGCAATCGATTTCTAATCGAACGTTTATGGCCACGAGGCGTGAGGCGTTCGGCGCTGAAAATGGATGCATGGATCAAGGAAACCGGGCCCAGCCCGACATTGCGCGTGTGGTTTCATCACGACCCAGCGAAATGGGACGCATTCCGGCGGCGCTATTTCGCCGAGCTGGATGCGAAGCCGAAGGTTTGGGAGCCTATCGCCAAAGCCGCAGCGGACGGGGTGGTAACCCTCCTCTACAGCTCTCATGACAGCGAGCACAATAATGCCGTGGCGCTGAAGCAATACCTCGAAAGGAAGCTCGCCAACAAGAGAAACAATCGGATCGAGACCTCCGCTGCTTGAGGTCTGCGCGGCCAGCCGGGACGGGGAAGCCCTATCGGATGTCGAAAGGAATGGAGCGATGGCAATGAAGGTGACGGAGATTCTGGAGGAAGAGCATCGGGTGATTCAGAGTATGGCCGCGTCCCTGGCGATGGTCGGCGAGGACCTGGAAAAAGGGAAAACAGTGCCCACCAACACACTGCGGATACTGTCTCAGTTCCTGGATATCTTCGTCATGCGCTGCCACCACCGCAAGGAAGAAGCCTATCTTTTCACGGTCCTCCAGACGAAGCGAGTGCCCACGACCGGCTGCCCGCTTGCCGTACTCCACGACGAGCACGCCAAGGTGCAAACGCTGGTATCCCAATTTGCCGATTCCGTGGAACAGTACGCCGCCACGAGCGGGGAAGCCAGAGCTTCCCTGGGAAAGACCATCCATGGCCTGTTGGCTCTATTGCCAGGACATATCTGGAAGGAAGATTACCTCCTGTTGCCGATGGCGGACAAACTCCTCTCGCCCCAAGAGCAGGAATCGCTGGTTAGTCAGTTCGAACAAGTGGAGTCGGAGTTGGGGCCGGGAATCCACCATGGTTTCGAACGGCTGGCCGAGGATTTGGAGGAAGTGGTTCGGCGGCAATGAACGGAGCGAGAGCGGCATAACGAATTTTGGAGGGTGAGCGTCGTGCGTCAGCGATCAACAGCCTCGGCCAGCTTTTTCCGGGCCCAATACTTTATCGAAGAGGGAGGATAGCAATGAGAAAGTTGATTGTGGGAGTACTTTTGCTGTTTCTGGGAGCGACAGTTGCAGTCGCCGCGAATCGCACTTTCACCGGCCAGATCATGGATAGCGCCTGCGCGAAGGTGGGCAACCACGACGCGGGCTACAAGATGACCGGAACCCACACGCCGAAGGACTGTACGCTGGCGTGCGTAAAGGCGGGTGCGAAGTTCGTTCTGTACAATTCGGCCACAAAGACGATTTACAAACTAGACAACCAGATCAAGCCGCGGGCATTTGCCGGGGAAAACGTAAGGGTGATCGGCAGCTACAACCCGGCGACCAAGACAATCCACGTGGTGAAAATCGAGGCTGCTCGATAGGAGTGACCATTCCTCCGAGTACGGTCAGACGTGCCGGACCGCTTGCCGCAGCAAGCGGTCCGGCACGGACGGAGGAAAGGATCCTTCCGCCAGATCGACCGAGCAACGGCGTCACGCAGCGGAGGAGCCCACGCAATGAAGAACAGGGGCCGGCTGAGCGTTTTGATCATCGTGATGGTGATATTGATCGCGATGATTTATGGCTTGGCCAATGCGAACATCAGCGCGCTTCCGGAACCGGGGTGGCTGGAGACATCAGTGGCAACACGGGCGAGAGACTGGCTCGTTGCACGGGAGGCAAAGTCGGTTCCGCAATCGGTGGTCCAGGACAACGCGGCAAGTATTTCAAAGGGGAAAGCCCTGTACGGCATGGATTGTGCATCCTGCCATGGGCGCAAGGGGATCACGCCGAGCCCAATTGGGCAGGCGATGTATCCTCGCGTACCCAGACTCGGCTCACCGATGGTACAGAGTTTGTCTGATCGTGAGCTCGACTGGGTGATCGCGAATGGAATCCGGCTGAGCGGCATGCCGGGTTTTGCGAAAATTGATACAAAACGGGAGGTCTGGCAACTGGTTTACTATGTCCGCAGTGTCGGCAAGGCTTCAAAGTGATGAGCAGCGATTGCCATAATGCAGGGAGCCACAACCCTTCACAACTCAAGAGAACGTCGGCTGCATAGGGCAATCGCCACACAGGCGCAGTCTCTCTTTTTTCGCGAGGAAGTAGAACGAACCGGAGGAAGGAGATGAATATAAGCATGGGTACTGCGGGGGTAGAGGAAGTCGGACTGCCCGGTGACGAAATGCTGAGGAGGAGATTCAGGACGCCGGACATTCCCGTCGAGACCAGTTTGTCGGAAGTTGTCGTGCACTACATCGAATCCCTGGACTTCTTCTTCATTGCCACGAGCAATCGGATGGGCGAATGCGATAGCAGTTACCGCGGCAAGGGGAAAGGGGTGCCAGCGGTGAAGATTCTCGATTCTCGCACAATTATCTTCCCTCACTACATGGGCAACGGGACATTCCGCAGTTTGGGCAATATTCTCGAGAATCCGCAAATTGGAATGCTCTTCATCAACCTTGGGACGGGCCTGCGTATGCGAATCAACGGCCGAGCCGAGATCAGCGAAAATCCCGAGTGGCTGAAATTGTTTCCCCACAGTCTGCTGATCGTTAAAGTCACGGTCCAAGAGGCTTACGAGCAAAATCGCCCCGTGGGGAATTTACGACAGTAGGGCGGAGCGATCTGGCGGGACCGCTCTGCTCCTCTGCAAGTTTGGGCACTTATTACTCCGAGCACTAAATTGATGACGCTTTTCAGCGGGCGGCGTATTGGACGTGGC
>DATLRW010000157.1:0-6061 GCA_035534495.1 Candidatus Dormiibacterota bacterium
CGCGCCCTTGCCTCCGAGGATCTCTTTCATCTGCGCCGAGCCTTCCGCTTTTCCGCGGCCGAAGAAATAGACATATTTCATATGTGTTCCCTCTTTTCCTTTTTTATCGCACGGTCGGCGCGCCGACGCTCAAATGCTACACGATTCTTACCGGCGCAGCGGCGCTTCCGCCTGAATTTCAGAAAAATCGGCGATTGTGGAGAATTCCCGGAGGAGGTGCCAGAGAAGGGCCAATCGGTTATTGCGAACTGACGGGTCGTCGCTCATCACCAAAACCTCATCGAAGAATCGGTCCACGACAGGCCGCAACCCCGCGATGGCTTCCAGAGCATCGCGGTAGCGGCCGGCCCGTTTTAAACGGGCCGAATCCATAGCCACCTGCTGGGAGGCGGACTGCAGATCGCGCTCAGCGGCTTCGGCAAATAGATCTTCGCGCACAGTCCGCAACCGGGCACCATCGCCCCCTCCCGACTTTTCCAGGATATTGCGAATCCGCTTGAATGCAATCGCCAGCGGCTCGAAATTCTTCGTTCGCCGTACCGATCTCACCGCCGCGATTCGCTGCTCCGCGTCCACCAGATCATCGGCGCCGGCGGCGAGCACGGCATCGATCTCGTCATAGTCATATCCGAACCGCTCCCGGAAAATATAGCGCGTCCGCTCTTGCAGGAACCGCCGCACCTGCTCTTCCATGTCGGCGGACACCTCAAGTCGAGGTTTAAGGGTGCGCAGCAGGTTCGCCGACGTCGCCACGGCCGCCGAAAGAGAGAACGGCAATCCCCTTTCGAGCAAAATTTTGACGATACCCAGCGCCGCCCGGCGCAATCCAAACGCGTCACTCGATCCTGAGGGAATCAACCCTACCGAGAAGCAGCCGGTGAGCGAATCCAGACGGTCGGCCATGGCCAGAGCGCAGCCGGCCAAGTTGCGAGGAATCGAATCGTCGATTCCTGTCGGGCGATAGTGATCGTAGATCGCCCAGGCGACCCCTTCCGGCTCGCCCTGCTCGATCGCATACAGTCCGCCGACAATCCCCTGGAGTTCGGGCAGCTCCCGCACCATCTCGGTGACCAGATCGCATTTGGCCAGTTCGGCCGCACGATCGGCCGCGGCGACATCCGCCTCCGGCGTACCGGCGTTGAACCATTGCTCGGCCATCCAGCGAGCCAGGCTGCGCACGCGCTCGACTTTGTCCAGATAACTTCCCAGGCGCGATTCGTAAACGATGCCGGCAAGCTGCGGCAGATAGTCGGCGAGCCGACATTTCTGATCGCTATCCCAGAAGAAGCGCGCATCGGCAAAACGCGCCCGCAGAACGCGCTCGTGTCCGGCACGGATCACGCCGCCGGCATCGGAATCCATATTGATGATCGCAGCGAAATGCGGAGCCAGGTGGCCGGCGCGATCCTGCATGGCAAAATATTTCTGGTGTCCGCGCATCACGGTCACCAGAATTTCCTCCGGCAGATCGAGAAACCCCTGATCGAAGCTCCCCAGGATCCCTGTCGGGTATTCATTCAGGTAAATGACCTCATCGAGAAGCTCCGCATCGGGCCGCACACGCAGGCGTTTTTGCGCCGCCAGACGCGAAAGCTGCTGTTCAATCCTCTGGCGCCGCTCGACGGGCCGCACGATGACAAAGTTGTCCCGAAGCCTGTCGATATAGTTCCCTGCCTGCGCTATGGACACCGGCTTGCGCGAGCCCAGAAACCTGTGCCCTCGCGAAAAGCGGTCCGAGCTGACCTCGCCAACGGTAAACGGGATGACCTTCTCGTTGAGCAGGGCGACAATCCAGCGAATCGGGCGAATGAAGCGCGGCGCCCCGCCGGGCGTCCAATACATGCTGCGCGGAAACGAAAGCTCCAGGATGGCGCGGGGCAGAATCTCGGCCAGGATGTCGCTCGCCGGCCTGCCCGGCACGGTCTTGCGGGCGACGACGTATTCGCCGCGAGGCGTGGACGTAATCTCGAGCTGAGAAATGCCGACCCCTTGCTTCAGGGCAAAACTTTCCGCGGCTCTTGTCGGCTCGCCGACATTGTCGAACGCAACCGATTTCGGCGGCCCCAACGTCTCGGTGCGGCTGTCCGGCTGGCGGCCGCGCAAGGCCGGCACGGAAACGACCAGCCGGCGCGGCGTCCCGAAGCTCTCGATGGCATCCAATTCGGCCAGGCCATAGGCAGCCAGTTGTTTTCCGAGCAGCACGCGCAGCTCCTCGGCGGCTCGCACAATCAGCCGGGCCGGGATCTCTTCGCATCCGATCTCCAAAAGGAAATGGGCGGTCGATGGCTGCGGGGCCGCCTTGCGCGGCTTCTCTTTGCGGGCTTGCACCTTCGATTTCCGCACTTTGGTCATGGCCGCTCCGCACCCGTGGCAGCGGGCGCTGCCTCGGGAAGCTGTCCGCGCTGCGCCAGATAGGCTTCCGCCGCACGGCAGGCGATGGCGCGAACGCGGCTAATCATTGCCGCCCTCTCGGTGGTCGAGATCGCGCGCCGGGAATCCAGTACATTGAAAAGATGCGAGCACTTCAGGCCCAGGTCGTAGGCTGCCAGCACCGGAAACCGCTCCCGCTCGGCCCCGCTCGTATCCGGAAAGCGTGAAAGCAGGCTCAAGGCTTCCCTTTCGTACATATCGAAAAGCTCCCTCGCCGTCGAAGCATCGGCAACCTCGAAGCTGTAAGCCGAAAACTGCTGTTCTTCGGCAAGGCGTACCTGCCCGTAAGTCATCTGATCGGTCCAGCGAAGATCGAACACATTCGAAACGTCCTGGAGGAACGCGGCAATCCGCTCGAGGCCGTAGGTGAGCTCCACCGAAGGAGGATCGAGGTTCAGGCCCCCGCATTGCTGGAAGTATGTGAACTGGGTGATTTCCAGGCCGTCGAGCAGCACCTGCCAGCCGACACCCCAGGCGCCCAGCGTCGGCGCCTCCCAGTTATCCTCTTCAAACCGGATATCGTGTTGCTGCAGGTCGATCCCTAGCGCCACCAGGCTATCCAAATAAAGGTCCTGGATGTTCTTCGGGATCGGCTTAAGTATTACTTGATATTGCGTATGTTTGTAGAGCCGATTCGGGTTCTCTCCATAGCGGCCGTCGGTCGGCCGGCGGGACGGCTGCACATAAGAGACACGATAGGGGTCCGGCCCCAGGACCCGGAAAAAAGTCTCCGGATGCATCGTGCCCGCGCCGACCTCGATATCATATGGTTGTTGAATCACGCAGCCCCTCTCGCTCCAAAACCTCTGGAGCTCCATGATGAGCTGCTGAAAGGTCAGCCCCGTGTGGGTCAAGGATTTCTTGATATTTTTCTTCATTACGGCGCCAACTCAAGTATCGGGCGAACCCCTGACTTTTTCTCCATGCGCCTCTCGATCAGATCCATCAAGTAATTCGTAAGCACCACTGGAACGCCTGCCCCGCCCTTCCTGGCCAGATTCTCCAGTGATTCCCGAAGCATGGTCCGGGCGATCGCGACCGATTCGTTCGAAATGGCCCTCGCCCCGGCAGGCCGGCATTCCCGGCAGAAAATCCCGGAGCCGTCTCCCGCAACCCAAACTTCCCCGCCGGACAGATCGCCACGGCAACCGGCGCAACGCTCAAAGGACGGAAGCCAGCCGCCTAACCTTAGCATCCAAATCGTAAAATAGGAGATCGGCAGCGAAATCAACCCGGTCTCCTGGATGGCGCGGCAGGTGGCCAGCAACAGCCGAAAGACAGGATCGGACGGCTCCCGCTCCGGCAAAATCGCCTCGCTAATTTCCGCCAGAAAAGCGAACGCCACCGCCCCATTGTAGGACCGTTGGGCATCCACAAACGCATCAATTAATTCACACTGGCTGATCCGCACCAGATCCCGGGTCTCCCTTTCGTAAAAGGAGATTCTGATATGCGAAAGAGGTTCGAGCGAAGCCCCGAAGTGGCTCTTGGGCTTGCGCGCGCCTCGCGCCACGCCCCGCACGCGACCATCCTCCCGGCTCAGGAAACTAACCAGACGGTCTCCCTCGCCCAGAGGGTAGGTCCGCAAAACAACAGCCTCCGATTCGCGAAGTGGCATACGTAACGCGATCAACCAACAAAACGCACAGTGAGGAAATTACTTAACACACGATATTCGCAGAAGCAAACACTCAGCAATAGCCCGGCCTCGCCAAGCATTCAAACCGTGACCGCTCTCATGAAATTCACCGCTGCGAGCACCGGCCCGTCCGGCACTCCGGCGATGCTGCCCTTCCCCTCCAATAATTCATTCGAGGCCAGCGCATTAGAGGCGCCCGAATATTATGTAAACCAGTAATCTGACGCCGAAAACATTATCAGACACACGCCCCCGTTCCCTCTGAATCGTCGGGGGCACAGGCATTTTTCCCGCCTTGCAAAATTTCCGCGCGTCGGTTAAGCAGAAACCGTATGCCGGACTCGTGCGAATTTGTCGATGTAGTCGGCGTGGGGCTCAACGCCACCGACAGCCTGATTCGGCTGCCACACTTCCCTTCCTTCAATTCCAAGCTGGAGGTGCTGTCGGTGCGGAGGGAGGCCGGAGGGCAAGTGGCCAGCGCCATGGTCGCCTGCCGTCGCTGGGGACTGGCGGCGCGCTATGTGGGAACCATCGGCGATGACGATGCCGGCGCGTTTCAGCGCGACGAGTTCGAGAGGGCCGGCGTGGAAGCCCGGCTTCTGGTCGTTCCAGGCATTCGCAGCCAATTCTCCTATATTCTTGTCGATGAACCGAGCGGCGAGCGCACGATCCTGTGGGGACGCGATCCGGCCCTGGCTCTTCGTCCCGAACAGATCGAGCGGGAATGGATTGAGCGGGCCCGCCTCTTGCATGTCGACGGTCATGACCCGGCCGGGGCCGCGCAGGCCGCGCGATGGGCCCGGGCGGCGGGCATTCCCGTCACGGCCGATCTGGACAATGCCTATCCGGGGATCGAAATGCTTCTCGAACAGACCGACTATTTGCTGGCTACGGCGCAGTTCCCTGGCTGGCTCATCGGCGAGACCGATCCCGTGAAAGCATTGCCTCGCCTGGCCCGGCAATACGGCTGTCGCCTGGTCGGCACGACGCTCGGCGAGCGCGGGGCGCTGGCCTGGGACGGCGAGCGGTTCTTCCAGGCGCCGGGATTCATCGTGGAACCGGTCGATACGACGGGCGCCGGCGATATTTTTCACGGAGCCTATATCTACGGACTGCTCGGAGGCTGGGACACGGCCCGCTGCCTGGAATTCTCCTGCGCGGCGGCCGCCCTGAACTGCACGCGGGCGGGCGCACGCGGCGGCATCTTCCCTGTCGATGAGATCGTGCGCTTCATGCAAACCGGGCGGCGAAGGGAGCCCGCCTTTCGGTCCGAGGTGCTTGGGCGCGCCGCAGAGGGCAACGCATGATCCCTCTCAAAGTTCTTCTGGGCCGCCGCGGCATACCCGGGATCACGGTGGCCCTGATCGCCATCAATTTTGCCGTCTTCGTCCACGAACTCGCGCTCGGGCCGCTGGGGATCAGCCCGTTCATCTTTCAATACGGACTGGTCCCGGCCAGGCTCAGCCTCGCCCTGGCGGGCCATCCTGTACCGCTTGCCGCGCTCATCGTGCCATTCTTCAGCAGCATGTTCCTGCACGGGGGCTGGCTGCACATCATCGGCAACATGTGGTTTTTGTGGGTGTTCGGCGGGGCTGTCGAGGACACGCTGGGCTCGGCCGGCTATCTGGCCTTTTACATCATCTGCGGATTGGCCGCCGGCGTAACGCAGACCCTTTTTTCCTGGGGCTCGCCGATTCCGACGATCGGGGCCAGCGGAGCGATCAGCGGGGTCATGGGCGCCTACCTCATTCTCTATCCCCGCTCCAAAGTGCTCACGCTCGTGCCGTTGATCATTTTCTGGTTCACCTGGCGGTTGCCCGCGCTTGTCATGATTGGCTACTGGTTCCTGATCCAATTTCTCAGCGGGATGGCCTCGCTGGGCATGGCCCAGCAGGGAGGGGTTGCCTTCTGGGCGCACGTCGGAGGGTTCCTGCTTGGCGCGGCCGTCGCCGTTCCGGCCAGGGGACGAATCGAGTGGTATCCCACTTGAAA
>DATLRW010000158.1:0-12414 GCA_035534495.1 Candidatus Dormiibacterota bacterium
GCAGGTTCACGGCGTTGCGGGGGATTCCCGTGAGCAAAAAGTCGCGCACCTGCTCGGCCACCATGGTGCCGATCGCCCCGAGCGCCTCCTCGGTCGAACCGCCGATATGCGGCGTCGCGATGACCCCCGGATGGAGCACGAGCGGGGACGCGCCGGGCGGTTCGGGATCGAACACGTCGACGGCGGCCCCGGCCACGTGCCCGCTTTCGAGCGCGGCCAGCAGCGCCTCCGCGACGAGCACTTCGCCGCGCGAGCAGTTGATGACGCGCACGCCCGGCCGGGTGAGGGCGAGCGCCTGCGCGTTGATCATGCCCCGCGTCTCTTCGGTGAGCGAACAGTGCATCGTGAGATAGTCGCAGGAACGGAGCACATCCTCGAATCCCATCAGCTTCACGCCGCGCTCGGCGGCGGCGCGCACGGTAACATAGGGATCGCACGCGATCACGTTCATCTCGTAGGCCTGCGCCAGCCGCGCCACGGCCGAACCGACCCGCCCCAATCCGACGATGCCGAGGGTTTTCCCGCGCAACTCCGTGCCGGTGAGCTTCTTCTTCTCCCACAGGCCCTTCTTCATCGAGTTGGTCGCCTGGTAAATGTGGCGGGCGAGCATGCACATGAACGTGATGGTCTGCTCGGCGACGCTGATCGTATTGCCGCCGGGCACGTTCATGACGACGATTCCCTGCCGTGTCGCCGCGTCCAGATTGATGTTGTCCACGCCGACGCCGGCTCGCGCGATCACGCGCAGCCGCTTGGCCCCCTCCAGAAACTCCGGCGTCACCTTCGTTACCGTGCGAATCAGCAGGGCATCGGCATCGACGACGGCTTCGGCCACCGGCCCCTTCGTTTTGACCAGATTGACGATCTCCCAGGAAGGATCGGCGGCGCGAAGAATGCTCTCCGAGGCGTCCGCTATGTTTTCCGTAATGACAATTTTCATGATGGGCCTGTTCCGGTTTCCTTTCTCCAGTGAATTTCCAAATTGCGAGCCGCTGCGGGCTGCCCCGTTTCGGGCCGATCCGCGACCCGGCGTCTAGACTGATTGTAACGGGAACTTCTAAACGGCGTCGTGGCCCGACCCGCTCCAGCGACGCACCATGCTGCGATCCCCGCTCGCCGCCAGCAATTCGGCGGCGGTTTGGTGGAGAACGGGATGGCGCAGCGTCGGGGCGATCTCGCTCAGTGGCACGAGAACGAACCGGCGCTCGGCGATCCGGGGGTGCGGAATGGTGAGCTCCCGGGAGCGAACGACGCTCGCGCCGTAGAACAGGATGTCGATGTCGATCGCTCGCGGTCCCTGCGACACCATGCGCCGCCGCCCGAGCGACCATTCCACCTGCTGCAGATGCCGCAGCAGCTCCCGCGGCATCCACCGGGTCTCGGCTTCGAGGACGCCATTCAAAAACGCCCTCTGATCGGGCCCTCCGACCGGCTCGGTCAGATAGAGCGAAGATTCGCGCAGGGGACGAACACCGGCCCCCGCCAGAGCCTCGACGGCACGCGCGATCTGCCGGGCGCGGTCGCCCAGGTTCGATCCCAGCGAAAGATAGACGATCTTCAGAATACCCATGGGAGTGGCTAAAACATGCGCGCCTGACCTTGGCGGGGTTCCAGGCCGAAATACTGGTAGGCCAGGGCGGTGGCGACGCGGCCGCGCGGCGTGCGATCCAGCAGGCCGAGCTGCATGAGGTAGGGTTCGTAAATCTCCTCGATCGCATCCTCTTCCTCGCCGAGCGAGGCGGCGATCGTATTCAGGCCGACGGGCCCGCCGGCGTACTTCTGGATGACGGTCAGCAGCAGGCCGCGATCGATCTCGTCGAGTCCGCGATCATCGACGCCCAGCATCTGGAGCGCTTCCCGGGCGACTTCCCGCGTCACCGAGCCGTCCGCGCGCACCTGGGCGAAGTCGCGGACGCGGCGTAGCAGGCGGTTGCCGACCCGCGGCGTGCCGCGGCTGCGATGGGCAATCTCCTCGGCGCCGGCATCGTCGATGGAAATCTTCAGAATCCCGGCCGAGCGCAAAACGATCGTCTTCATTTCTTCGGGGCTGTAGAAATCCAGGCGGTGCACGATGCCGAAGCGCGAGCGCAGAGGCGCTGTCAGCAGGCCCGCGCGCGTGGTCGCGCCGACCAGCGTGAAGCGATTCAGGCGAAACGGGTGCACCCGTGCCCCGGGCCCCTGTCCGATGATCAGATCGATCCGATAATCCTCCATCGCCGGATACAGGATCTCCTCGAGGGCCGGCAGCAGCCGGTGGATCTCGTCCAGGAAGAGGACTTCGCGCTCGTCGAGCGCGGTGATAACGGCCGTCAGATCGCCCTTCTTTTCGAGAAGCGGCCCCGAGCTGTACTTGATGGGCACGCCGAGCTCGTTGGCGAGGATCTGCGCCAGGGTGGTCTTGCCGAGACCGGGCGGCCCGAACAGGAGCACGTGGTCGAGCGCTTCACCGCGCGTGCGGGCGGCTTGGACCGCAATGGCGAGATTCTCCTTCACGCGCGACTGGCCGACGAACTCCTCGAGGCGTCCCGGGCGCACACTGGCCTCGACGCGCACATCCTCGTCGAATACCAGGCCGGAAACGATGCGCTTGTTGGTGGAATCCACCGATCAACCTTTCGCGCGCGCGCGCGGCGCGTTTTTGCGGGCGGCGCTGAGCTCGGCCAGGACGACGCGGAAGAGCCGGTCGAACCCCTCGGCGGCGTGGTCGCGCAAGGCGCGGGCCAGAACCTCGTCGATTTCCCGCCGGTCATAGCCGAGATTCACGAGCGCCGAGGCCACCTCGGCCTCCGCGCCGCCGGCCGGCCGGCGCGCGTCGGCCACCTCGGCCGCGGCATCGGTCAGGCGGTCGCGCAGTTCCATGACGATGCGCTCGGCCGTTTTCTTCCCGATGCCCGGAATCCCCACGAGCCTTTCCACTTCGCCGCGTCGAATCGCCGCCGACAAATCGTCCACGTGCCTTCCCGAGGAAAGCACCTTGAGCGCCAGCGATGGTCCGACCCCGCTCACGGTAATCAGCATCTCAAATAGTTTCCGCTCGCGGGCCGTCAGAAACCCGTAGAGCTGCAGCTGGTCCTCGCGAAGATGCGTGTGCACCAGCAGGGTCACCCGGTCTTCCAGATCTCCCAGAACCGTGTAGGTCGAAAGGGGAATCAGCACCGAATAGCCCACGCCGCCGACATCCACAATGACGTGATTCGGCTGTTTTTCAACCAGCGTGCCGGAGAGGCGTCCGATCATTTGGGCCGATTATTGGACAACCGTCACCACCTGTCAACGCGGCCGGGCCAAACCGCGGCGGGCGAAGGGAGCCGATGCCGCGCCACGGCGCCGGCTCGCCGCTCAGGCGTAGATGCCGCGCACGCGCAGCGCCGAGGCGACGCGGCGAATGGCGAGCATGTAGGCCGCCGTGCGCGTGTTCACGTGGCGCTCTTCCCGGACGTGCACGACCTCGTCGAAGCTGTGGTCCATGATGTCCTGGAGCCGGTGGTTGACCTCGCGCTCCCGCCAGAACATTCCCTGCCGGTCCTGAATCCATTCGAAATAGCTGACGGTCACGCCCCCGGCGTTGGCCAGGATATCGGGGATTACGAAAATATCCTTGTCCCGCAGGATCGGGTCGGCATAGGCGGTCGTGGGACCGTTGGCCCCTTCGCAGAGTATCCGGCAATCGAGGCGGTGGGCGTTTTCGCTGGTGATCTGATTCTCGACCGCCGCGGGAACCAGAACATCGCACGGGCGAAAGAGAATCTCTTGCGATGAGACCTTTTCGCCGCCGGGAAAATCCGGCAAACGTTTCTGCTGGCCGTGCACCCAATCGATCAGCTTCGGCAGATCGATCCCGTTTTCGTTGTACAAGCCGCCGTGAATGTCGCTCACGCCGATGATGCGGTAGCCCGTTTCGTGCATGAGCTGGGCCGCCACCGAACCGACGTTGCCGAAGCCTTGCACGATGACCCGGCAACCGGAAGGCTTCCGGCCAAGCCTCTCAATCGCTTTGTTGCAGACGAAGAGCAGGCCGCGCCCGGTGGCCTCCCGCCGGCCGCGCGAACCGCCGATATCGAGCGGCTTGCCGGTGACGACGCCGGTGACGGTATGCCGCGAATGCATCGAAAAGGTGTCCATCACCCAGGCCATCACCTGTTCGTCGGTGCCCAGGTCCGGCGCCGGCACGTCCTTCTCCGGCCCCAGCCATTCCGACAGTTCGGCCGTGTAGCGCCGTGTGATCCGCTCCAGCTCGCTGCGGGAAAGTTTTTCCGGATCGCAGATGATCCCGCCCTTGGCGCCGCCGAAGGGGATATCGACGACCGCGCATTTCCAGGTCATCCAGCTGGCGAGCGCGCGCACCTCGTCCAGGGTGACGCCCGGTGAATAGCGGATCCCTCCCTTACACGGCCCGCGGACCGACGAATGCTGCACCCGGTAGCCGACGAACACCTGCATGCCGCCGTCGTCCATGACGATCGGCAAATAAACCGCTATTTCCTTGTTGGGATATTTCAGGAACCGGTACAGGCCCTCTTCGAGGCCCAGTTCCTTCGCCGCCACTTCGAACCGAGCTTCGGCCGATTCGTAAACGTTCAGCTCATTGTGCGCAGTGATGGTCGCCATCCGAACCCCGCCATTTCCGCCCGCGAGCGGGAGGGTCCCCGCTCCGCAGCCTTCTTCCCGCCGCAAAAATCGCCGATTTTTCCCCGCACAGCCATTGTAAGGAGGGCTCAAAGGCGAGGCAAGCAGGGCCAGGTCCGCGGGCGCCGCACGCCCGCAGGGGCTCAAGGCGTGAGGAAACGGCGAACCAGCAGACGAGCCAAACGATCGGGATGGTGGCGCACGACAACGCTTTCTTCCATGACGTCGGCCACCAGGGCGCGATACCCGAGCGCCTCGATCCGGGCGATATCCGTTTCGACCGGCCCTGCGCCTTGCGCGCCGTAGCGGCGAGACAGGCGCGAGGAAGGCTTGCCACGGTTCAGCACGACCCAGTCGATCATGCCGGGGCCGAAATGCTCAATCAGGGCTTTTACGTGATCCGCGGAGGAATAACCGGTGGTTTCACCCGGCTGCGTCATCAGGTTGCCGATGTAAACCCGAAGCGCTTGCGACCGGCGCACGGCATCGGCAATCCCGTCGACAAGCAGGCTGGGGATCACGCTCGTATAGAGCGAACCCGGACCGATCAAAATCAGATCGGCGCGGCCGATCGCATCGAGGACCTCGGGCAGAGGCCGGACGCGCCGCGGCCGGAGACGAACGCGGCGGATGCGCCGCTTGGAACGGCTGATGCGCGTTTCGCCGAGAATCCGCAGGCCATTTTCCAGCTCCCCTTCCAGGCCGACCGGGTCGGTGGTCGAGGGAAAAATGCGGCCCCGGATCGCCAGGACTTCCGAGGAGACACGCACGGCTTCGGCGAAATCCCCGGTGACCCCGGTGAGCGCCGTCAGGAACAGATTGCCGAAACTGTGGCCGCCCAGCCCGGGCCCACGCGGAAACCGGTATTGAAAGAGGCGGCCGAGCAGGGCTTCGTCCGCCGACAGCGCGACCAGGCAATTCCGGATGTCGCCCGGCGGCAAGACGTGATAATCGCGGCGCAGCCGGCCCGAACTGCCTCCGTCGTCCGTCACGGTGACGACAGCCGCCAGATCCGCGATGGGCATGCGCGCCGGCTGGCCGCGCCGCCGGGCCACATATTTCTTGAGGCCGCGAAGCAAAGACGACAGGCCGGTGCCGCCGCCAAAGGCAACCACCCGCGCCGGCACACGCACGCCGGCGGAAGGCTTGCCCTTCACGCTAGTTGCCCGAGCCTTCCGGGTAGAGGAGTTCGGTGAAGCGGGGATCATCCTGCAGGTAGGCAAAATCCTCGTCGTTGCGGGCCAGATAGCGGTTTTCGGGCCGGAGCGAAATGGCCAGCTTCAGATTCTCCATCGCCGATTCGGTCTCGCCGGTCAGGCAATCCAGCGCCGCCAGCGCGTAAACCACATAATCCGCTTTCGGAGAGTGCTTCAGTGATTTTTCCAGCGCCGCCCGGGCATCGTCCCAGCGGCCCAGGTTCATCATGGCCACGCCGTGGTGGTAGAGGTCTTCGGAAGTGCGCAAGGCGGGCTCGGTCGATTTGGCAATCCGTTGCTCGCAAATTCGCAAATGCATGCCGGCGCGGTCGGCCAGTTCTTTGCTGGGACCGGCTACGACCCGCTCCAAAATCTGCTTGGCTTTCAGGTATTTTTGCTGCTGAAAGTAGCCGATGGCTTCTTCGTAAAGTTTGAGTTGTCGCTCGACTTCAGGGTTGGAAACTTCCAACGCCCCTCCGCGCGGAATAGACGTACCTGCTAGTAACTGCTTTTTTTGCGACTTAGAAGGGGACGACCGGTGTTTGGAAGCACCGGGGAAACGCCCTCCGTGGGCCTTACCGGCGCGCGCCATCGCAGAGAGCCTAACAAAATTGAGCTGTGGCGTCAACCCCACCCGCCAATGGCCTTGGTGGCAAATAATTGAAAACACAGCGGTTAGTATTTGACGCGTAGCCGGTCTGCTTGACCCTGGGACCGGCTGCCACTAGCGTTATCCCCGTGAAATCCAAACTGAGCGCTCGTTGGAACGTAACCCCGGCCCAGGCGCGCGATATTCAGCTCTCCTTACGCGACCGGGTCGAGCGGCGCGACCGGATGGGCACACTGCGCCGCGTCGCGGGGGCGGATGTGGCGCTCGACCTGGCGCGTGGCCAGGCGATTGCCGGGGTTGTGGTTTACCGCTTTCCCGCCATGGAAGAGATCGAGCGCGTCTGGCAGGAGAGCCCTCTCGAATTTCCCTATATTCCCGGACTGCTCAGCTTCCGCGAAATGCCGGCCATCCTGGCCGCCTTCGAGCGCGTGCGCTCGCAGCCGGACATGATTTTCTACGACGGTCACGGCTTCGCGCATCCGCGACGGTTCGGTATCGCCTGCCATTTGGGCGTTGCCCTGGATTGCCCGACGATCGGCTGCGCCAAATCCCGATTGATCGGCGTGCCCGCGGAACCGCCCGAGGAGCGGGGCGGATGGGTTCGGCTCGAAGACAAGGGAGAGACGATCGGGGCCGTGCTACGAACGCGGACGGGCGTCCGGCCCATTTACGTTTCCACGGGACACTGGGTGAGCCTGGAACGCGCCGTCGATCTCGTTCTCGCCGTTTCCGGCCCGTACAGAATCCCGCGCCCCACGCGGGACGCCGATCATTTCGTCGGTGAGATCAAGCGAAAGAATCGTTCCCAGCCAGGGGACGGGCCGGTCCATCCGGATGAATTTTGAGCCGCATTCTGACGACGCCGTCCACGCGAAAGCCTTCCGGCGCCGGCGCTCACGCGGCCCTTGCGTCTATTTTGCCGCTCGCGACCTGTTAGAGACGCTCGTCGAGCCCGACATAATCGCGCTTGCCGTAGCCCAGGTATACCTGGCGTGGCCGGGCGATTTTCTGTTCCGGATCGAGAAGCATCTCCTCCCACTGCGCAATCCAGCCGGAGGTCCGGGCGATCGCGAACAGGACAGGAAACATCGTCATCGGCAGTCCCATCGATTGATAGATGAGGCCGCTGTAGAAATCGACGTTCGGATAGAGTTTGCGCGAAACGAAATAGTCGTCTTCAAGCGCAATCCGCTCGACTTCGAGGGCGATGTCGAGCAACGGGCTGCGGCCCATCACGTCGAACACCTCGTAGGCGGTGCGCTTGATAATTTTGGCTCGCGGGTCGTAATTCTTGTAGACGCGGTGGCCAAACCCCATCAGGCGGCCTTCGCCCGACTTCACCCGCTTGATATAGGCGGGAACGTTCGAAATCGACCCAATCTCCTGGAGCATGTGGAGCACGGCTTCGTTGGCCCCGCCGTGCAGCGGTCCGTACAAGGCGGCCGTGGCCGCGGCCACCGAGCAATACGGGTCCACCTGGGAACTGCCGACGGCCCGCATGGCGCTGGTCGAACAGTTCTGCTCGTGGTCGGCGTGCAGAATGAAAAGGACGTCGAGCGCCCGTTCCAGCGTGGGATTTGGATGGTACCTCTGCTCGGTGGTCCGGAAGAGCATATTCAGGAAGTTGCCCGTATAGCTCAGATCGTTATCCGGATAGACGAACGGCATTCCCAGGCTGTGACGGTAGGCGAAGGCCGCTATCGTCGGCATCTTGCCGAGCAGGCGGTAGGTCTGCTGGAGGCGCGAGCCCTCATCGAAGATGTTCTTGGATTCCGGATAAAACGTCGACAGCGCCGCCACGGTCGAGATCAGCATGCTCATCGGGTGCGCGTCGTAATGGAAGCCATCGAGGAATTTCTTGATGCTCTCATGCAGAAACGTGTGGTGCGTGATGTGGTAGGACCAGTCGGTGAGCTGGCTTCGGTTGGGCAGTTCCCCGCGGATCAACAGGTAGGCCGTCTCGGCGAAAGTCGATTTCTCGGCCAGTTCCTCGATGGGATAGCCGCGATACCGAAGGATGCCGCGGCCCCCGTCAATATAGGTGACCTTGCTGATACAAGAGGCGGTGTTGAGGAAGGCCGGATCGTAGCTCATCACCCCGAAATCGCCGTCAGCGACCTTGATCTTGCGCAAGTCCAACGCACGGATGCAGCCGTTCTGGATCGGCAGCTCGTAACGTTTTCCGGTGCGGTTATCGATAATGGAAAGCGATTCGGATTGGGAGGATGGAACCTCGGCGGGTCCGGCAGCTTCTGATGTCTTTTCCACGTTTATGTCCACTCCTAGCGGTCTTTATAATAACAACCCACTCTACAACAATTCCCCGACGGCATGCGAGTTGGGAAGGGCGGCTTTTTCGCGGCCGTCCGGCAGGCGCCCGTCCCTCGGCGGCTATTTCCGACCGAGGAACCCGATGCGGCCCGTGAAGGCTCGTCCCTGAAACGGCTCGAAGGCGAGAAATGGCGGAGAATCGACGCTGTTGACGACGACGGCGGGATTTCGCCGGCCGGCGATGTTATCGAATCCGCCGCGGAGCGCCACCTGTCCAAAGCCGGCCTTTGGCTGCCGAGCGCAGAGCACGGCGGCCCGCGGCGCTGCCAGCGTCACGAAGATCACCCGCTTCGCCAGTGCAGAGCTCGCGTAACACTTCCGTGTGCGAGCGCCGGTTTTCCCCGTTGCTTCCCAGTTATCGCTCAACCCATACGCGGCGACGCAGGCGCGATCGTGTCCCCTTCTTTTCCGGCATTCGAACCAACCTTTTCCCGGGTCGCGGCCAGGATGCAGACCGAAAACGCGCATGGAAGATGCAGGCGTAAGAATCGAAAAAGAGATCGAGGCCGGTTGACGGGGGGAAAGCAATCAGAGCGGAAGAGGGAAAGGCGATGGTTTCGTTTCGTTCTTAGACGCCTCCGCCCGGAACGCCTGTCGGCATCCCGGGCGGAAGCATAAGGCTTACGCTAAAGAGACAGACTCGGCTCGCGGGCCCAAGGCCCGCCGCCGAGCTACTTGCGCTTGCCCTTTTTCGGAGCCTTGCTCGCCCTCTTAGCTTTCTTTGCGGGCTTCGCCTTTTTCTTGGCCATACACGCTCCTCTCGGAAATGGTTACCACGCGCTTGCGCGCGCAAGTAAACCATACGCAAGAAAATCTACTCGTGCAATAGAGGAATTTCGCCAGATGAAAAAAGTCTAAACGTTCGGATCAACGTGCGCTCGCGATTGCGGCACCGGGAAGAAACGCGCCGATCGAAAAAAACGCGGCGGCAGAATCCGGGGACGTTGCCATTTTTTGTATCGCGCCTGCATCGCCTCTTCGAGCGGATGCGGCGCAGGAGGTGGCGGCGCAATCGTTCCGCGGGTGGGAAACGATTTTAAAAACCGTTCCGCTCGACCCGTTTCGAACCGCATCCATTCCCTCGAGGATTCTCCGCCGTCGTTTTCAAGCCCATCGTTTTCAACCCCTCCGTTTATAAATATTGTTCGGTTCGCGAATTCTCCGCCGTTGTTTCGCGCGCCGAAGATAATTTCCTCATTGCGCATCCGCGGAAAAAAAGTGGCGAACGAATTCCTTCAAGACATGACCGGACATGCCGGGCCGATACGCGGATTACGGATTTCCACCGTGCGGGTCCGATGGCGCATGCTTTCATGCTCGACATGCGGGGCATGCTCGGCAGGAACGGTAAATAAGATAGAAGAGACAAGATCGAAACGCCGGGGAAGCGAAGCGGACCTGTGGCGGCCCTTTGCCGGGCCCGCGTCAGCGAACCTCCGCTGCCGGCAGTCCGCCGGCCCGCCCGGCGCGTTCCCCTTTCAACTCCCATTTCCGGCTTTCCGGTCCTCAACGGGCGCCGTTGGCGCGATCGCGCTTGCCTCGTGGCAGGGCCTCCGCTATTCTATTGGCTACTCGTAGACTCAGGCAGACCAACCTGAGTCTCATGAAGAGTGGCCGAGGGAACGGGCCCGAAGACGCCACGGCAACCGGCTCGGTGGCAAACTGAGCGCGGTGCCAATTCCCGCCCCGAGTTCGGGGGACATGAGACGTTAGCCCTCTAATGAAGACAGTCTCTGCCCACGCTCGGAATATCGTGCGCCGGGAATGCGCCGCTTGAGTGGCCTTCCCCCGCCGAAAAACCGAAAGGCGGTAGATCGTGAGCGAAACCTACGAATTACATTGCCGGCAGTGCGGCCGGCATTTGGGGAATGCGCCCGTCGCGATGTGCGACGAGTGTATTGCCCCGCTCGAGGTCGCTTTTGATCTGGCGAGCCTGCGCGGACGCCTGACGCGCGAAAAGATTGCCGAGCGTCCGGAGAGCCTGTGGCGCTACCGCGAGCTCCTGCCGATTCCCGCCGATGCCCGGCCCGATCTGCCGGTCGGCTTCACGCCACTTCTGGATTCACCGCGCCTGGCCGGCCGCCTGGGGCTTTCCCGGCTCCAGGTCAAAAACGACGCCGTCTGCCTGCCGAGCCTTTCCTTCAAGGACCGGGTCGTCGCCGTCGCGCTCGAGCGCGCCCGCGCCTTCGGTTTGCACGTGGTCGGCTGCGCCTCGACCGGCAACCTGGCCAACGCCGTAGCCGCGCAGGCGGCGCGCGCCGGCATGGAAGCGTGGGTTTTTGTCCCGGCCGGAATCGAACCAACGAAAATCGTCGCCAGCGCCGTCTACGGCGCCCGCGTCGTGCCCATTAACGGTAGCTACGATCAGGTCAACCGCCTCTGCTCGCTCGTCGCCGACCAGTTCCGCTGGGGCCTGGTCAACGTCAACCTGCGGCCCTATTACGCCGAGGGATCGAAAACGGTGGCCTTCGAAATCGCCGAGCAGCTCGGCTGGCGTCTGCCCGACAACGTCGTCGTGCCGATGGCCGGCGGGGCGCTGATCAGCCGGATGCGCAAGGGGTTCAGCGAACTGGCCGCCGTCGGCCTGGTCGAGCCCAAGCCGGTGAAATTCTTCGGCGCGCAAGCGACCGGCTGCTCGCCCATTTCGACCGCCGTGAAACAGGGCCTGAAATTCCCCGAACCGCAAAAGCCGCACACGATCTGCCACTCGCTCGCCATCGGAAATCCCGCCGACGGGCACGAGGCCATCGACACGATCGTTTCGACGGGCGGATGGGCCGAGGATATCAGCGACGAAGAGATCATCGCCGGCATGCAGCTGCTGGCGGAAACCGAAGGCATCTTCACCGAGACGGCCGGCGGCGTCACCGTCGGCGTCGCGCAGAAACTCATCGCGCAGGGACGCATCGGTCCCGATGAAACCACCGTTCTCGCCATCACCGGCAACGGCCTGAAAACCACCGAGGCGCTGGCCGGCCGCACACAGCTTCTGCCCGTCGTCGAGCCGCGTCTGGCCGCGTTCGAGGCATTGCTCGCCGGGGTCGGCGTTCCCGTAGCGACCCGTTGATGATCGCAGGCGACGAGTCCATCGTCGTTCCGGCCACCTCGGCCAATCTAGGCTGCGGCTTCGATTGCGCCGGCTTGGCCGTGAACCTTTATTTGAAGGTTCGCGGCCGTCTCTCTTCCACGGGTGAATTCCGCTGCCGCTACCAGGGTCCCGGCGCCGAACGGATTCCCCTGGACTCATCGAACCTGATTGCCCGATCCGCTTGCCAGGCCGCCCGGCGCGCCGGTGTCGAAATCGCCGGCGGGGAAATCGAAATCGAGAATGAAATCCCCATGGCCCGGGGACTGGGATCGAGCGCCGCGGCGATCGTTGCGGGCATTCTGCTGGCGGCCAGACACATCGGGCAGGGGCTCGATTCCGAAGCCGCGCTCGAACTGGCCGCCGAACTCGAAGGCCATCCTGATAATGTCGCCGCCGCCCTTCACGGCGGCATGGTCGTCGCCGCGCAGGATGGGGGCGGGAAAATCCGCTTCGCTCGGGCTAAACTGCCTTCCGACATCGATTTCGTCGCCGTCGTTCCCGACCGGGAGCTTTCGACCGAGCATGCCCGGGCAGCCCTTCCCGCCTCCTATTCCCGCCAGGAC
>DATLRW010000159.1:0-6456 GCA_035534495.1 Candidatus Dormiibacterota bacterium
GTCGTAGGCCCAGCCGTCGCCGCCGATAATCCACACGCTCTTGCGAACCAGCGAATCGCTCACCGCCAGCAGGTCCATCGCCTCGCGGCCCTCGATTGTGGCCAGGCGGTCGCGCAACAGCTGGATGCGCCGGCGCTGCTCGCGAATCCCGGCCTGGCCGGACTGGTCGGCCCGGAGCAATGTGTCGACCAGGCGCTCGCCAATCGCCGGCGCGAGCTGCCCGAGCAGCCGGCGGGCGTAACCGGTCTGCTGGTCGAGAGCCAGGCGGATACCGAGGCCGAATTCGGCGTCATCTTCGAACAGGGAATTCGACCATGCCGGTCCGTATCCTTGCGCATTGGTTGTGTAAGGGGTTGTCGGGAGATTGCCGCCGTATATCGACGAGCAGCCGGTGGCGTTGGCGATCACCGCGCGATCCCCGAACAGTTGAGTGACCAGTCGAATGTAGGGCGTTTCCCCGCAGCCGGCGCAGGCGCCGGAAAACTCGAACAGGGGTTCGAGCAGCTGGGCGTCTTTCACCTGGCTCGTATGGAGCGTGTCGAGTTCCATCTCGGGCAGGTTCAGGAAAAATTCCCAATTCGCTGCTTCCTGTTCCCGCAGCGGGGGCTGGGGCGTCATATTGATGGCCTTGTGCTTCACTTCGGATTTGCTCTTGGCCGGGCAGATCTCGACGCACAGCCCGCAGCCGGTGCAATCCTCCGGCGACACCTGCAGCGTGTAGCGCAGCTGGTCGTATTCCTTCCACCACGGCTTGGCCGATTTGAACCCGGCCGGCGCGGCCGCCAAGGCCTCCGGTTCGTAAATCTTGGCGCGAATCACCGAGTGCGGGCAGACCAGGACGCACTTGCCGCACTGAATGCACAGCGGTTCATCCCAGACGGGAATTTCCAGGGCGAGATTGCGTTTCTCCCATCGCGCCGTTCCCGTCGGGAAGGTTCCATCGACTGGCAAGGCGCTGACGGGCAGCAGATCCCCTTCGCCCGCGAGCATGCGTGCCGTAACCTTCTGCACGAATTCGGGCGCGGAAGCCGCTACGGGCGGCCGCATGGCGATGTGGCCGGTCACTTGAGCGGGGACATCGACTTCGTAGAGGCGCTCGATCGTCTGATCGACGGCGGCGAAGTTCATCTCCACCACCGCATCGCCGCGTTTGCCATAGGTCTTGCGAATGGCCGCTTTGATGGCCTCAATCGCGTCCGCGCGCGGCAAAACCCCGCTTAAGGCGAAAAAGCAGGTCTGCATGATGGTATTGATCCGCCGGCCCATTCCCGTCGCCTGAGCGACTGAGTCGGCGTCGATCACGTAAAGACGTAGCCGCTTGTCGAGAATCTCCTGCTGCACGGGGACAGGCAGGTGTTCCCAGACGTCGGCCGGCCCATAGGGGCTGTTCAGCAGAAACGTGGCGCCCGGCTGCGCGAGCTTGAGGATCTCCATCCGGTCGAGAAACGAGAATTGGTGGCAGGCAACGAAACTGGCCTGGGAGATCAGGTAGGGGGAATGGATCGGCCGCGGCCCGAAACGCAGGTGCGAGATGGTCATGGCGCCGGCTTTTTTCGAGTCGTAGACAAAATATCCCTGCGCGTAAAGGTCGGTGCCTTCGCCGATGATCTTGATCGAATTCTTGTTCGCGCCCACGGTGCCGTCCGAGCCCAGCCCGAAGAAAACCGCCCGAACCGTGCCGGGGTCTTCGATGGAAAATTCCGGATCGAAGTCGAGGCTGGCGTGGGTGACATCGTCGCGGATTCCCACGGTGAAATTGTGGCGAGGTTTCGGGCGGGCAAGCTCGTCGAAGACCGCCTTGACCATGGCCGGCGTGAATTCCTTCGAGGAAAGCCCGTAGCGGCCGCCCACGATCCGGAGTCCCGGGGCAAAGCCCGCGCTGCCATCGGCGAGCGCCTGGTTGACCGCGGCCACCACGTCGCCGTAGAGCGGCTCGCCCGTCGCCCCGGGCTCTTTGGTGCGATCGAGAGCCGCAATCGCCTTGACCGTCGGCGGCAAACTGCGGACGAAGGCCTCGACGGAAAACGGCCGGTAGAGCCTTACCTTCACCAAACCCACCTTCTCGCCGCGCGCGGCGAGGTGGCGGGCGGTTTCTTCCACCGTCTCCGCCCCGGAACCCATGATCGCGATGACCCGCTCGGCGTCGGGAGCACCCGCATAGTCGAAGAGCTTGTAGCGGCGCCCGGTCAAGCGGGCGAATTTCTCCATCTGCTCCTCCACAACGGCCGGACAGCGCAGATAGAAGGGATTGACCGCCTCGCGGGCCTGGAAAAACACGTCCGGGTTTTGCGCGCTGCCGCGCAAAACGGGCCGCTCGGGCGAGAGGGCGCGGGCGCGATGAGCGCGCACCGGCTCGGCGTCGATCATTGCGCGCAGATCGTCGATCGCGAGCCGTTCCACCTTGGCGACTTCATGCGAGGTCCGAAAACCGTCGAAGAAATGCAGGAACGGAACGCGTGAGGCGAGGCTGGCGGCCCACGCCACCAGCGCCAGATCCATCGCTTCCTGCACCGAATTCGAGGCGAGAATCGCCCAGCCCGTCATCCGGCAGGCCATCACGTCGCTGTGATCGCCGAAAATCGAAAGGGCGTGCGTGGCGACCGTCCGCGACGCCACGTGAATCACCGTCGGCGTCAGTTCGCCGGCGATCTTGTACAGGTTGGGGATCATCAGGAGCAGGCCCTGCGAGGCGGTGAACGTCGATCCCAACGTGCCGGCTTGAATGGCGCCGTGCAGGGCGCCCGCCGCGCCGGCTTCGCTCTGCATCTCGATCACTTCCGGCACGGTTCCCCAGATATTTTCCTTCCCCTTGGCCGCCCACTCGTCGGCGAGTTCGCCCATGGGCGATGCCGGCGTAATGGGATAGATGGCAATCACCTCGCTGGTGTGATAGGCGACATAAGCGGCGGCTTCGTTGCCGTCGATGGTGACCTTTTGCCTGCCCGACCACATAGGTCCTCCTCATGTGGGACACAACGGGGAAGCGGGCGGAGGGGGAAGCGAACGGTTCCGCCGGAGAATTCCTTGCTCAAGGGCAGTATACATCCCGGTCGGCAGGGCGGCGCGCCACTTTTGCAATAGGTTGCCGAGTGCTACAGGAGAAAAACAAGGGCCACTCAGGCGGTGAAATCGCGCCGCCGGAGGCTCCGGGCGATCAGGGCGTTTTCTTCCCGAGCAGGCCGCCGAGGATGCCGCCGATTCCGCCTTGCTGTTGCTTCCGGCTCGAACCGGCGAGCGTCTTGATGAGGGTGCCGGCGATCCCTTTCATGTCCGGCACGACGACCGGATGCGAGGTTGTTCCCGCGATGTGGAATGGGAGCCCGCCGCCGCCCTGCGAAAGCATCGGAACCTTGACCAGCTGGGCCAGAGGACTCGATGCCGCCAGATTCACCACCAGATGAAAATTTAAGCTGTTGTCGGCGCCCACCGTGCCCGAACCGGTCAGCGTTCCAAGCGTCTGGATCATGATCTTCAGATCCTCGGCGCGCACGCCGTCGGAGGAATAACGCACGTTGGAACTGGCGAGCTGAATGACCGTATCGTTGCCCGTCGCCGCTCCCGGCTGGCCCAGGGCGCCGGCGAGCTTCGCTGGCAGGCTGAATCCCGCCAGACGAACATTGGAAAGCTTGACCGGGCCCGAAGTCACCAGGCGGTCGAGCGGCCCGTCGAATTGGAGATTGGCCTGGATGGTTCCGGCCTGGAGCGAGGAGCCCTGGGGAAGGGAATAGCCCAGGACGGCCAGCAGGTTCTGCACGTCGGGGGCGGGCACGTTGTTGACGCTCAGCTGTCCCTGGAAAGGCAGATAGTTGGCGGAAACGTTTTCGAGCGGCCCGGCGTTCGCCTGCAGATGCAAACTGCCGCCGCCGGGCGTTTTCGCGTCGAATTGCAACGGAAAAGCGCGGGTCGTCGAGACGTTCCGCGCGGTGATGTTCACGTCGTCGTAGGCTTGGCGGGTCGGCTCGCCCGCGCGGCCGAAAGCGATCGTGCCGCCGGTCACGGCGAGCCGGTCGATCGATATGTTCCCGATGGCGGACGGGCCGGCCGGCGGGGAATTGGCCGTATTTTTCCCGCCGAGCGAGGCGAAATTCCAGTCGCCGCGCGCGTCGCGAAGCAGCTGAATGTGCGGGCCGTCGAACGTGAACGAATGCACCTTCAGGGCGTGCGAGAAGAGCAGCGGCATCAAATCGACGCCGACCGCTAGCGACCTGGCGGTCAGAAACGGTTCATGGCTGTAGGCGGGATCGTCGGCAATCGAAATCTGGTTGGCGACCAGGCTGCCCTGGAGCAAGGAAACGCGCAAATGGCCGATTTCGACCTTTCGGCCCAGCATGTGGGAGAGCGCCTGCTCGATCTGCGGGCGAAACGTATCGGCGTTGATGAAAAACGGCGTGATGATCAGGATCAGGAGCAGCGCCACGACGACGGCTGCGGCGATGCCCACCGGTTTCTTCCATGTCGACATGAATGCCTCGCAGGATGACGGAGTGAATTGCCTGGCGCGCTTTGGCATCGTAGCCCCGTTGGCGGCGGCAGGCAAGGGGTAGTCAACCCAGTAGCAGGCCAGGCATGCCTTTGCGGAATTCGACGCTCTTTCGTGGCGTCAAACAGCACCGCAGGAAAGCTACAGCAGGTCGATGAATTGTTCGACCGTCAGTCCGGCGTGGCGGATCAGCGCCCGGAGCGTGCCGATGGAAATCTCTTTGTGCTGGGGGATTGAGAGGTTGACCCGCAGTCCTGTCTTTACCATGACGACATGACTTCCGACCTGGCCGGCGCGTACCCACCCGGCCCTTTCAAACGCCGCTGCGGCTTGCTTTCCTGAGATGTTGCCGAGGCGTGCCACCGTGCTATACGGTGACGAGAATTTCCGGTTCGCCGGCCTTGGCGATCGCCGCGGCGGCCTTGCGGTCTTCGGCCCAGAGCCATGCCGCGATAGCCTCCCGGGCATTGCTTAGGGCCTCCTGTTCGTCCCTGCCTTGAGAGACGCACCCCGGTAGAGCCGGACACTCAGCAACGATCCAGCCATCCTCGGCCTTTGTTAAGGTCACATGAAATACCATGAAAGAATGCTACCAGAACCCTTGCGCGGCTGCTACGGCCTGCCCAACCAAGCCTTGGAACGCTTCTGCGCGAGAGGTGAACGTAGCCCCGTTGGCCCGTTGGCGGCGGCAGGCAAGGGATAGTCAGCCGGAGACGCCGTTTCCATCATCGTGCGGATCGCCCGCGGCAGGATACGTCATTCAGGCCCCGATGTTGGCGCGTGGAATCGGATGTTTTCCCCGTTCAAAAAACGGATTCCTCGCCGCCCGCGAGGCTTTTCGGAATGACCATGCCTGGAAATGCGTTCAGCCGACGGCTAGAGCGTGAGGAAATTGCGGAGCAGTTGCAGGCCCACTTCAGTGAGCACCGATTCGGGGTGGAATTGCACGCCTTCCACGTTCATTTCCCGATGGCGAAGTCCCATGATCGTGCCGTCCTCGGTCTCGGCCGAAATCTCGAGGACTTTCGGCAAGTTCTGGCGCTCGACGATCAGCGAATGATATCGGGTCGCGGTGAACCCTTGCGGCAGGTCGCGGAAAATCGTCTTTCCATCATGTTGGATCTGGCTCGTTTTGCCGTGCATGAGTTCCCGGGCGCGGATCACGCGGCCCCCGAACGCCTCGCCGATGGCCTGATGGCCCAAACAGACGCCCAAAATCGGGATGCGGCCGGAAAACTGGCGAATCACGGGAATCGTTATGCCGGCGCGGCGGGGAATGCCCGGCCCGGGTGAAATAACGATCCGGTCCGGTTTCAATCGTTCGATTTCCTCGATATCGATTTTATCGTTGCGGCGAACGTCGAGCGTCTCGCCCAATTGGCCGAAAAACTGCGCCAGGTTGTAGGTGAACGAATCGTAGTTGTCGATCAGCAGAATCATAAATGTGTGCCTGGCCGGTCAACCGGCCCTTTATTCCCCCGCCCGGCTATTCATCAGCCCGGTTATTCATCGGGATGCTCCGCCATTTCGAGCGCGTTCACCAGCGCCCGGGCCTTGTTCAGAGTTTCGAGGTATTCCAATTGGGGGACCGAATCGGCCACGACTCCTCCGCCCGCCTGAAAATAGGCCACGCCGTTCCGAACGACGAACGTGCGGATGGCGATGCACGAATCGAGGTTCCCCGAAAGATCCAGGTAGAGAACCGAGCCGGAATAGACGCCACGCCGCGTGGGTTCGAGCTCGCTGATGATTTCCATCGCCCGCACCTTGGGCGCCCCGCTGACCGTTCCGGCCGGAAAGCAGGCCATCAGCGCGTCCAGGCAATCGACGCCGGGCCGCAACTGTCCCTTCAGGCGCGAGACGATGTGCATGACCTGCGAGTAGCGTTCGACGAACATCAGCTCTTCCACTCGCACGCTGCCGTATTCGGATACGCGGCCCAGATCGTTGCGGCCCAGGTCGACCAGCATGATGTG
>DATLRW010000160.1:0-37210 GCA_035534495.1 Candidatus Dormiibacterota bacterium
ATTCGCCTGCAGTGTTACGAGGGCCTCGACGCCGTGGCGGCGCTCTACGAATGGAATTACCCGCGTCAGATGCTGCACGCGAGACTCAGCGAAACCGAGGACCTGACCCTCGAGCAGCGGGAAGCGCAGATCTTCAGCGAAAAGTTCCTGCTCAAGAGGCCGTTGCTCGAAGCAATCACGCAAGACCGATCGCCGGTTCTCCTGATCGACGAAGTGGATCGCGCGGACGAGGCATTCGAAGCGTTTCTTCTCGAAGTCCTGGCGGAGTGGCAGGTCACGATTCCCGAGTTGGGGACGATTCGGGCGCGGCACAAGCCCCGCGTGGTCGTAACCAGCAACCGCACGCGGGAACTCTCCGACGCCCTCCGCCGGCGATGCCTCTTTCTGTGGTTGCCGTATCCAACCCTGGAGCAGGAGATCGACATTCTGCATGCGCGGGTGCCCGGCCTGTCGGAACGGCTTGCCCGGCAGATCGCTCAGATCATGCAGGTGCTCCGCAGTCTGTCGCTGCAGAAGACGCCCGGCGTCGCCGAGAGCCTCGATTGGGCGATGGCGCTGATGAGCCTGCACCGCGATCATCTGGACGCGCGAACTGTCGAGGAAACGCTCGGGTGCGTGCTGAAAGTGCACGAGGATCGCGCCATCGTTGCTGAACATCACGAGCGAATCGAGCCGGTTCTCGAGGGTGCCCCGGCCCCAATCGAATCCAGCGTCGTAACCGACTTTGGTTTGGGATCGGTCTCGACGCCGCGCCCCTGATGTACGCCTTCGGCAGCCTTCCCGGCAATCTGATCGCATTCGGCGACTTCCTGCGCCGCGAGTATGGGTTCAAGCTCGGTTCCGGCGAACTGCACGACGCGGCGCGGGCGCTCGAAGTCGTGGACCTTGCCGACGAGCTCCGCGTTCGCGATGCGCTCCGGCCCATTCTGAGCAGGACGCTTGAGGACGCCAGCGTCTTCGATCCGGCATTCACGGCATTCTTCTTTCCCGGACCTGCGGGCGTACGGCAGGCAGCATGGCGGTCCTTGCGGCGCGGTTTCGGACCCGAAGACGCGCAAGGCAAAGCGCGTCTCGCGCATGAAACCCGTCCGTCTCCGGGAAAAACGGAAGAAGAGGAAAAACCCGAGGCAGACGGCGGGAAAATCACTCCACTCGCAATTACGGAAACCGCCGCCGCGCCGGGGCTTCTCGCCCGGGCGAGCTACAGCCCGCTCGAAGCCGAAACCGCTGGGGAGGCGCCCGAGCTCCGTCGTGTGGAACCGGCCTGGCGCGAGGCCGCACGCGTGCTCGTGCACCGCCTTCATCTGGGACTCTCGCGCCGGTGGCGAACGGCGGCGAGGGGACCGCGGTTCGATCTTCGGCGGACGCTGCGGGCCAGTCTGCAGACGGGCGGCGAGGCGATTACGGCGCGGTGGCTGCGGCGCCCCAGGCGCACGCCGAGATTCGTGCTGTTGATTGACGGCAGCCGCTCCATGGAGCCGTACACGCAGACGGCGCTGCGGATCGCGGTCGCGATGGCCGGCGCGACGATGCGGCTGGAGGTATTCACGTTTTCGACCGCGCTCCGGCGCGTGACGAACCAGGTGCGGAGTTCCGCGGCGGGAGAGACGCGCCGCCTCGAACACCTGCTGCACGCGTGGGCCGGAGGCACCAGCATCGGCCCGTGCCTGCGCGAATTCCTCCGCCGATTCGGGGAACGAATGATCGGACGAGCTACCGTCGTAATGATTGTGAGCGACGGGCTCGACGTGGGCGAGCCAAGCGTGCTGCGCGACGCCATGCGTGAGCTGCACCGGCGCTCGGCCTGCCTCGTCTGGTTGAATCCCCTGATCGAGACACCCGGGTACGAGCCGACAGCCTCGGGCATGAGCGCGGCCCGCCCCTACATCACAACCTTCGCCAGCGCCAATGACATAGCGGGCTTTGCGCGCCTGGCGCGCCTGGTGCGCGTACGGGCGTAAAGGTCCCCCTTGTAGGGCGCCGATTCGCTGTTAGGTTGAAACCAAAACCGTATAGTATATTCACGCAATGAATGGCGGACGGCATCATTCACGTCTGGTCTTCTTTGGCATGCCGAGGCGTCCGTAGTGTTTCGCAACATCGTCTTTCACCCATACAACGCCATAACCCCGAAAAATCCGATGGAGATGTGTGACCGATGAGCACGAAACTGTCGCGCGATCAGATCGTTGGATTCTGGGCGGCCTGGACGGGCTGGACGCTCGATGGAATGAGCTCGGTCATCTACGCCCTGGTCATGGCTCCGGCCCTCACCGAACTGCTTCCCAAATCCGGGATGAAAAGCACGCCCGAGAATATCGGCTTCATCGGATCGATTCTGTTCGCCCTGTTTCTCATCGGCTGGGGGCTCTCCTTTTTGTGGGGACCGGTCGCGGACAGGTACGGCCGTGCCAAGGTGCTCGCCGGCACGATTCTGATGTACGGGATATTCACAGCCGCCGCCGGATTTTCCCAAACCGTCTGGCAGCTGGCCATTTTTCGGCTCCTCGCCGGCGTGGGAATCGGGGGCGAATGGTCCCTCGCGGGAACCTATGTGGCCGAGGAATGGCCGGAAGACCGGCGCAAGATGGGCGCCGGATACCTGCAAACCGGCTACTATTTCGGCTTCTTCATCGCGGCCGCGCTCAACTACACGATTGGTGCCCGCTTCGGATGGCGCGCCATGTTCTTTGCCGGTCTGCCGGCCGTGGCCCTCGCGCTGCTCATCGCCGCTCGCGTTCCGGAACCGGAACGCTGGGAGCGGAGCGCCAAAGGGCACCGCAAACCACGCCAGGCCAGCGCGCTCCGCCGCATCTTCCAGGGGGAGTATCGGCGCAAAACCCTCGTCATGTCCGGTCTCTTGACGGTTGCAATTGTCGGCCTTTGGGCCGGGGCGGTCTATGAGCCAACGGCCGTCATCATCCTGGCGCGGCACATTGGAATGTCTGCGCGCGGCGCCACAAAACTGGCATCGACCGCCACAGCGCTGCTTTCCATCGGTACGATCCTGGGGTGCCTGGCCGCTCCGCCCATCGCGGAATGGCTCGGCCGCAAGAAAGCGCTGGCCTTCTATTTTGTCGGGATGGGAATTTTCATCCTCCTCGGTTTCGGCCTGACTTTTTACATGCCGCATGGCCTGAACTGGTTCATCGCGACCCTGTTTTTCCTGGGCTTCTTCGGCGGGAACTTCACCCTGTTCACCCTGTGGCTGCCCGAGCAATACGACACTTCCGTGCGCGCCACCGCCTTCGCCTTTGCCACCTCGTCCGGCCGCTTCCTGGGAGCCGGAGCCAATTTCCTGATCGCAGCAATGGTTGCCAGGATGGGCACGATCGGCACACCTGTGGCCTACACGGCCGTCGCGTTCGGTTTGGGTCTGCTGCTGATCCCGTTTGCCACGGAGACACGAGGAGAGGTTCTGCCCGATTAGCCGCGCTCTTCGCGTGTGTTACCGCCTGCGCCGGTAACACGGTCGCCCCAAGTGCTTCTTCGGCCCCTCCGGCACCCGCGTCTCTAGAGCGAAATCTCCGCCGCCCTTCCCTTCCTTTCGGTGTCGCAACGGGGCTCGAAACAGGTGTCGAAACAATGCGCCAGCGCCTGCCGGCGCGGGTCGCCTGTGCGCCGGTCCGGGAGCGGTACGTGGGCGCCCGAAGGGGCCTATAATTGGTTAGGGATTGGAATTCGAAGGGGAACGCGTGGGGGTTAGCAAGAATGTGAGCTTTTGAGGAGGCGTACATGAGCCCTGCCGAGAAAAATAAGTCGAGAGCCGCTGAAGAGTTGGCAGCGGAAATGGAAACCCGGGAAAACGCCCGGATTCAAGCCGAACGCCGCGGACTGACAGACCTGAATCAGGGCATGGAAGCAAGCGGGCATGAGGCCGCGCACCCCGGAATCAAGTGGGGTCCGACTTTCACAAAGCGCCGCAAGGCCAAGGCAAAGAAAGGCGCCAAGAGCCAGAAGTAAAGATGCCGAGCCGACTATTTTAACGGGCGAAGGCATCCGGCACCGAGCGTTCAGGATGGTTGAAGCTTGCGGCAGGCTCGGTAGCTGGCAGGCGGCGCTGCGGGTATGCCCGCAACCGCTTGCCGGCCATGATAGGGGAAGCGATCCGCTCAGCTGGAACTTTGAATCTGCTCGGCCAGATGACAGGCCACCCGGCTTTCCCCCACCTGCCGTAGTGCGGGCACTTCCGCCGCACACCGCTCCACGGCGTAGGGGCAGCGCGTCCGAAATACGCAGCCCGAAGGCGGATCGATCGGCGAGGGGGGTTCTCCCTCGAGCCCCTTAGCCGGGCGTGCCCGCGCCTGGCGGGGATCGGCCACGGGAACGGCGTGAATCAACGACTGCGTGTAGGGATGGCGCGGGGCGCGGTAAATAGCGTCCGAGTCGGCCAACTCCATCACCTTACCCAGATACAAGACCAGGACGCGATGGCTGATATGGCGCACCGAGGCCAGATCGTGGGCCACGAACAGCAGCGATATTCCGTAGACCTGCTGCAATTCCATCAGGAGGTTCACGATCTGCGCCTTGATGGACACATCCAGAGCCGACACCGGCTCGTCGCAAACCACCACCTCGGGATGCAGAATCAAGGCCCGAGCGATACCGATCCGTTGCGCCTGGCCACCGGAAAATTCGTGCGGATAACGGTTGATGTAGCCGGCCATCAGCCCCACCCTCTGCATGATTTCGATGACTTTCGTCCGCCGCTCCGCAGCGCTCATCCGAGGGAAAAAGGAACGCAGCGGCTCCCCGATAATTTCCCCGACGGTCATCCGCGGATCGAGCGAAGCCAGCGGGTCCTGAAAAATAATCTGGAGATGACGCCTCTGCTGGCGCAGTTGCTCGGCGTCCAGGCCGACCAGGTTTTGCCCATCGAAGCGTATTTCGCCCGCTGTCGCCGGCACCAGCGCCACAATAGCCCGCGCCAGCGTCGATTTACCGCAGCCCGATTCGCCCACCACGCCGAGCGTCTCTCCCGCCTCCAGATCGAAACTCACCCCGTCGACCGCGCGGAGCAATTTCTTTTCCGGAAACCACCCCTCGTCCCGGATCTCGAAATAGACGCATAAATCGCGCACCGAAAGGATGGTTTCGCTCATCCGCCGGCCTTCGCTCCCCGGCCAAGCTCGCCCTGGTAGAAGCAGGCCTTCGAATGGTTCTCGTCCACGGCTTCAAGCGGCGGCACGGCCTGGTCGCACATGGCCAGGCGATAGGGGCAGCGCGGGTGAAACGCACAGCCGGCAGGCACGGCGGAAAGATCGGGCGGGTTGCCCTCGATCGCCACCAGAGGCGTCGCGCGGGAGTCGGAAAGATCGGGGATCGAGTTTTCGAGCGCTTCCGTGTAGGGATGGCGGCGGCGGTAAAAAATATCCTCCACCGTTCCCTTCTCCACGATCCGGCCCGCGTACATGACGTTCACCCGGTCGGCCAGTTCCGCGATCACGCCCAGGTCGTGCGTCACCAGGATGACGGCCGTCCCCAGGCGCTCGCGAGCCTCGCGCAGAAGCGAAAGCACCTGCGCCTGAACGGTGACGTCGAGCGCGGTCGTCGGCTCGTCGGCAATCAATATTTCCGGCCCGCAGACCAGCGCCATGGCGATGGCGACCCGCTGGCGCATTCCGCCGGAAAGCTGATGCGGGTATTGCCGCATGCGCTGTTCCGGCTCGCTGATATGGACGGCGCGCAGCATCTCGACGGCCTGCGCCGCGGCGGCGGCTTTGCCGAGCTTTTTGTGGATGCGCAACGGCTCGGCCAATTGCAGCCCGATGGAAAGATACGGGTTGAGCGAAGTCATCGGGTCCTGAAACACGTAGCCGATTTTTCTGGCGCGAATCTGGTTCAGCCGCTTCTCGGGCGCGCCCAGAAGTTCCTGCCCGTCAAAGCGCACGCTTCCCTTCACCCGCGAATTCGGCGCAGTGAGGCCGAGCATGCTGAGCAGCATCTGGCTCTTGCCGGAGCCGGATTCTCCCACGATGGCCAGCACTTCGCCTTGGGCCAGATCCAGGTCCACTTCCGTCACGGCGTGAACCACGCGCCCGCGCGTCGTGAATTCGACCGTCAGTTGGCGCGCCTCGAGCAGTGTGGCCGGGGCCATATCAGCGGTCCTTCGGATCGAGCGCGTCACGCAGCCCGTCTCCCAGGAAATTCAGGCAATAGACGATCGCAGCGAGGAAAACAGCCGGGATGATGAGCAGGTAGGGAAACGATTGCAGCTCGCCCGCGCCGTCCGAGACCAGCACGCCGAGCGAGGTCATCGGGGCCTGCACGCCCAGTCCCAGAAAGCTGAGGAACGCTTCGAACAGGATGACGGCCGGAGCCGTCAGCGTCGCATAGATGACGACGATGCCCACCAGGTTGGGGATGAGGTGCCGCCAGACGATCTGCGGGCCGCGGACACCCGACGCGCGGGCCGCTTCGACGAATTCCTTGTTCCGCAGCGAGAGCGTCTGCCCGCGCACGATTCGCGCAATGTCGAGCCAGGAGACCGCGCCGATGGCCACGAAGATCAGAAACAGGTTCCGGCCGAACATGACGATCAGCACGATCACGAACGGGATGAACGGCACCGAGTACAGAATATCCACCACGCGCATCATCAGCGAATCGACCACCCCGCCGACGTATCCCGCGACCGCGCCCCAAAACACGCCGATCCCGACGCTGACGACGCTCGCCACCGCGCCGATCATCAGCGAAATGCGGCATCCCCACATCACGCGCACCAGCAGGTCGCGTCCGAGATCGTCCGTGCCAAAGATGTGCCAGCCGCGCAACGTGGGAGGCAGATCGAGCAGCGCCCATTGCGGCGTGTAGTAGTTGTACGGGGAAATCCAGGGGACGACGATCGCCGCCACCACGATCACAATCAGGACGATCGCGCTCGCCATCGCCGCGCGGTTGTGCCGGAGACGCGCGAAGGCGTCCTGCCACAGGCTGCGGCCCGGCGCGGCGGCCAGAGGCGCTTCCGCTTCGGTCGCGATCACGCCCCTCGGCTCACGGGTCACTGGTAGCGCACCCTCGGGTCCAGCAGCGAATAGCAAATATCCGCCAGCAAGTTGAAAGCGACAATCAGGACTCCATACAGAATCGTGACGCCCAGCACCAGCGTGTAGTCCCGGTTGAGCGCGCCGTCGACGAAGGCCCGGCCAATGCCGGGCAGGCCGAAAATCGTCTCGATCACGATCGAACCCGTGATCACTCCGACCACCGCCGGCCCCAGAAACGAAACCATGGGGATCAGCGCCGGCTTCATGGCGTGGCGCAACACGACTCGATGCTCGGGAAGGCCCTTGGCCCGCGCCATCAGAATGAACGGGCTGTTCAACACCTCGACCATGCTGCCCCGCATCAGGCGCGCGACGAAAGCAATATACGGACCGGCCAGGGCCACCGCGGGAAGAATCACGTGCGAGATCGAGCCGTTGTCCCACTGGCCGGCGGGTAGCCAGCGCAGATATACGGCAAACAGGAGAATCAGAATCGGCGCGACCACGAAAACGGGAACCGATATGCCGACCATGGCCAGTCCCATCGGCCAGTAGTCCCATCGGGTATTGCGCCTGAGCGCCGCCACGATACCGATCGGAAGACCGATGAGCAGCGAGCCCAAAAGCGCCAGGCCCCCGATGACGAGGTCGACAGGAAGGCCCTCGCTGATGATCTGATTGACGCTCGTATCGCGGTATTGATAGGAGGGACCGAAGTTGCCCCGCAGGATGTCGCCCAGGTATCGGAAATATTGTTCGTAGAGCGGCTCATTCAAATGGTACATGCGCTCGATGTTCTGCTCGATCGCGGGAGGAATCCGCTTCTGAACGTCGAATGGGCCGCCCGGAGCCGCGTGCAGCAGCAGGAACGCCAGCGTGATGATGATCAACAGGGTGGGTATGGCTCCCAGCAGGCGGCGCAGCGTGTATTGAATCAACGCAGCCTCCCGGCCCGCGCTCCCGCAGCCGCCCATGCCGGAGGCGTCAGGCCGCGACGGAAGTGATTCCGCACCGGCCACGGCACGAGGAACATTCGCTCCCGCCGGCGGCCCGGCTCCAACGCTGTTCTTTCTGCTCTCAGGTCAACTCTCCGGGCGGCCATCACTCGTGCTCCAGAATGTACATATAACGCGACAGGTTCCGATTCATTATGTTCGAATGCCAGCCTTTGACGTACGCCTTGATCAAATGGGCGCTTTCGTAATAGGAGATCGGAAGATACGGGGCATCGTCATTGAGAATCGCGCCGGCTTTTGCGAACAGCGCATAGCGCTGCGCCGTATCTTGCGTGCCGGCGGCCTCATTGACCATCGCCTCAAACTGCGGGTTGTGGTATTCGCCGTAGTTCATGCCAAAATCGCTCAGATACAGCTGCATGAACGTGAATGGGTCGGGAAAATCGCCGATCCAGGCGTCCCAATAAAACGTCGGCTCCTTGAGTTGCAGGTCCTGCAGGAACACCTTCCACTCGATGTTGTAGATCTGAATTTTCGCGCCCAGGGTCATCTGCCACATCGCCGCCAGGGCTTCCATCATCCGGCGTCCGCCGGGCCCGCCGCTCGGATACGTCAGGACCGTCTGCAGCGGGTGCTTATCGGAATAGCCGGCTTCCCGGTAGAGCTTGCGGGCCAGGGCGTGGCGCTGGTCGGCCGGCAGCGTTGCCCAATGCGGAACCACCGGATGATAGCCGGGCAAAGGGGGCATGATGTTGTAGGCGGGGATGCCGATGCCGCGCTGGACATATTTGACCAATATGTCGCGGTCGATGGCCATGTTCAGGGCCAGCCGCAATTTGGGATTGTTCTGAAAGGGGGGCTTGGTGAGGTTGTAGCTGAGCATCGCCGTGCCGAAATAGGGGGCCAGGACAACCTGGTCACCGAGCTCGCGCTGAAGCATGTCTTTCTCGGAGGCATTCAGCTCATCGGTAAAGTCGATGCTCCCGGCCAGAAACTGATCGGTGGCGGAATCGGCGTTCGAGATCGGGTAATAAATGACCTTGGACAACCGCACATGGCTGGCATCCCAATAGTCGGGATTCTTCACGAGCGTAATGTGTCCGTTGATGACGCGGCCCTCGAGCTCAAAGGGGCCGTTTGAAACCATATGGCCGGGTTGCGTCCAGCGATCTCCCCACCGCTGGATGGCCGGCTCATACAGGGGAAAGAGATAGCAGTTGGTCATCAGGGAAAGCAGGTAGGGCGTCGGGCCGCGCAGATGGACGATGAGCGTGTACGGGTCCGGGGCTTCGACGCCCAGGCGGTCAACCGGCAGATTTCCCTCGGCAATCTCCATGGCGTTCTGAATCGGCGCCAGGGCTTGCGAGTATTCCGATCCGGTCATTGGATTGACCTGGCGGCGCCAGGCATAGACGAAGTCGCCGGCCGTCACGGGCTTGCCGTTGGACCAACGCGCGCCGCTTCGCAGATGAAACGTCCAGGTCTTGCCGTCGGGGCTGGTTTCCCACGAAGAAGCGACTCCCGGAACCGGATTCCCATCTTCGTCGAGCGTGACCAGACCCTCGAACAGGTCTTGAAGAACGTCAAATCCCGCGACATCCGTAACGAGCGAAGGATCGAGAGTGCTGGGATCCGCGCTGACCTCGCGGTGAAGGACCTGTTGCAGAGCGAGTTGCGTTCCCACGTGAATCCGCTGGGCGGCCAGGGGAAGTTGTCCCTGCCCGCCACAGGAGACCAGCACAGCGAGAAACAACACCAGGGCCGCCGCAATCCAGCGCGTTCGCGCCGCGCCGCTCTTGCTATCGGAGCAAGGAGTTCGGTTGCTCATTAATTTCGGGGGTAGCCTGCGACGCGCCGGGTGTTCGCTTTGAGAGAGGCCAATCTTTGTGAGCTCGCCCGTGGATTTGGCCACTAGATCGAAACGGTAATTCTAAACGCTTTTCTTCCAGTTCGTCCACGCTCAGCGGTGGCCGTCTCAAGGCTTCTCTGCTTCAAGCCCGGGCACGCGCCACCGGCAAAAACGCAAGCAGCAGCAAGTAGCAGATGAGAGACGAGTTACCGGACAGTCGATTCGATGCCCTTTGGCGCCTGGCCGCGCGTCAATCCGTCTGGCCACCTCCATCCATGGGATCACATCGAGGTATTGCGGCTCGACGTGCGCATGGTAGGATTTCTCCGCGGCGGCTGTTCCGGCGGGAGGTTCCAGTTGGGGCGAATCGGGCGAACGCTAGAGCTGATCGGTGAAAGCTTCCGGGTCCTGATGGCGGACAAGGAGCTGATCTGGTTTCCCCTTTTCAGCGGCATTGCCTGCCTGGCGGTGTCCGTGGTGATGCTCAGCGGTGGAGCCCTCGCCTTTCTGCCGCAGATCAAGGCGATGGGCGCAGCCGGAGCCGGGCGGCCGGCGCTGTCGCAGGGAATGTGGCTGGGGCTGCTGCTCTTCTACCTGGTCAATTACTTCATCGTCATTTTCTTCAACGTGGCTCTGGTCAGCGTGGCTTTCAACCGCATCGGCGGCGGCCAGGCCAATCTCAACGACGGCCTGCAGGTTGCCTGGCAGCGCAAGTGGACCATTTTCCAGTGGGCGCTGCTCGACGCCACGGTTGGGATTTTATTGCGATCGCTCGAGGAGCGGATGGGCTGGCTCGGCCGCATCGTTATGGACTTGATCGGCATCGCATGGAATCTGGCGACCTATTTCATCGTGCCGATTCTTGCCATGGAAGATCTCGGCCCGGCCGCGGCCCTTTCCCGTTCGGCGGAACTGTTTCGTGAGACCTGGGGCGAGGAGTTGGTTGGGGGCTTCAGCTTCGGGTTGATCTTCACCTTGCTGGCCCTGCCCGGCATTTTCCTTCCCGTAATGGGAGCCGGCAAGGGCCGGACCACGGCGATTGCCGGCGTAGTTCTCGCGCTTGTCTACTGGCTGTTCCTGGCCATCATCAGCTCAACCGTGCAAGGGGTTTTCACCGCCGCGCTCTACCGCTACGCCACGACCAGGACAGTTCCGCCCGGTTTCAGCGCCGGCAGCCTGCTGGAAGCCTGGCAGCCCAGACAATGAACCTGCTCAATCCCTGAGAATCGGAGCCGCGCGAGCGGGTCGAGGGGCTTCCCGTCTACTTCCCAAACACATTCGACGCGCTGCTACTGCTATAGGAAGAATCGGAACTTTCCATCGCTTCCTGCGCGAGCCGGCGGAGTTTCCGGCGATAGGCACTCGAAACCGACCAGACGCGTGTGGCGTCCCCCATGCCGAACGCCACGAAACAGAGGGCGAGCACCAGGTGGTTCAGCGACGCTCCAAAATACTGCCAGATGACGGCATGCGGGCCGGGATAGTCGGAGGAAAGAATCAGCGCGCCCATATAGATCAACCCGAAAAAACTGGCTGCCCGCACCAGAATCCCGAATAGCAGCGCCAAGCCGATGCACAATTCACCGTAGGCGACCAGAGGAGCCAGTATCCTGGCATGAACCAGAACCAGGTCCCGCAGCACCGGGACCATGAATGGATAGGCCCCATTGCGCATAAACAGGTGGATCCAACCCTCGAAGCCGCTCCGCGCGAATTCGGGTCCCCACACCTTGTACTGTGCGAGGACCAAAAAAAGGATGCCCAATGCGATGCGCAGCCATGCCAGCGAGTAGTCGTTTACGGTTGGCTCGTTTTTGCTCATAGGTAGCCCGCGAAATGCGTCTCCGGATCGCCGAGGTGTTCGGACGGCGACTGCCCTCTTCGTCGGGAACCACTCTACGCACACCCCCCAGTGGAAGCAAGCTGAACCCGGCACGGCCCGCTTGTATTGCGCCTCGGGCGGTTTTAACGGCAACGGTTGCCGCACCTTGGAACCGGCTGGCGGATGCATCCGGCGGCGTATACAATGAACCGCTCTGCCGGCAGTTTTCCCAAAAGGATTCCAGCGGCCAGCGATGTTTCCCCATACGAATCGATCGGTTGCCCTACCGGCCGCTCGAACGCCTGAGCACCCACCCACAACCATTCAGGTAGCATCCGCGAAGGAGGCATGACGAACATGAAAGGGATTTCCCGGAACGCCATTCCGCTCGCTGCGCTGGCGCTATCGGTCGCTTCCCTGGCCGCTCCCGCCCGCGCCAAGCAGCCGCCGGCTTCCCGCGCCCGCTTTCTGGCCAATCTCCGCGCGCACGTCCGGCACGTCTTCGTCATCTATCAGGAAAACCGCTCGTTCGACTCCTATTTCGGCACATTCCCGGGCGTGGATAATCTGGCGACCGCCCAGGCGCGCCGCCACGGCTTCCGCCAGTACGATCCCATCGGCAAAACCTGGGTGACCCCATTCGCGATCACCGCGCCGGACACGGCCGATCCCGATCACGCCCGCGGGGTTCTGATCGCCAAATCCGATCATGGCCGGATGGACCGCTTCGTCGCCGAGGAAGAACAGAGCGCCATCGCCCGCGGCGCAAATCCCGCCTACGCGCGCGATCTCGGCCGGCTCAGCATGGCGCACGAGGACTGCCGGACGATTCCCTTTCTCTGGCTTTACGCACACCGGTTCGCGCTTTATGACCACATATTTCAGGGCATGTACGGCCCCTCGACACCCGGCAACATCGATCTGGTCGCCGGCCAAACCGGCCAGACGCAGTGGGCACGAAATCCGAAGCAGGCCGTGCAGCCGGACATCGCAGGCTCGGGCGAACCCGTGCTGAACGACATCGATCCGGATTGGGGGCCCTATGCGCACGGCGAGCCGCGCGCGCGCCAGATCGACCAGACCTATGCCACCGTGTTGCTCACCCTGTTCGGCGACAAAGCAACGCTCGCGAAGGCGGATTCCGGCGCTATCCGGCAGGACATCGGCGTGCTTTCCAAACTCGGCGCCAGAAAGATCCCCTGGGGCTGGTATCAGGAGGGATTCGGCAACGGAACCGGCAATGACCATCCCGCCTATATCCCGCACCATGACGCGCCGCAATATTTCGGCTACATTCGTCTGAATCAGCCGCTCTGGAGCGGCGTTCACGACCTCACCGATTTTTTTACGGTGATCGAACGGGGGCAGTTGCCGGCGCGCAGCGTCGACTTCATCAAGGGCGGCCTGCACAACCCCTTTGGATGGCGCCCGGCCAATCCCTCCGCCGCCGCGCAGCCGCACTTCCTCGGCGACGACGACCACCCGGGCTACTCCGACTCCCAGATTTCCGAATCGCTCGTGGCGAAGGTGGTCAACGCCGTGGCGCACAGCCCCTACTGGAAGGATTCCGCCATCATGATCCTGTGGGACGATTCGGGCGGATTTTACGACCACGTTCCCCCGCCGCAATTTGAAACCTGCCCCGACCACCATCCCTGCGGCGACGGTCCGCGGATCCCATTCATTCTGATATCGCCCTATGCCCGATCCGGCGCGGTTGTCTCCAGCCCGGGCGACCAGGCTTCGTTTCCGAAATTTCTCGAAGCCCTTTTCCAGTTGCCGCCGCTGGCCTCGCTTCCCGATGAAAAACCGTATCTGCCGGAGGGCCCCCGCGACACGAATCCCCGCCTGACAAACCTGCTTGGCGGATTCGACGCCGCCCGGCTTTCCGGCGCGAAGCGCCCCATCCCGGCAATCGAAGCCGAAATCCCCGATTCCGTGGTGAACCGGTTTCCCGCACCGATGACCTGCAGCGAGGTCGGGGTCACTCCGGTCGCCCTTGCGGGCGCGGCCGCGGCGCCCCCAAAGGGCTTCGACCCGCTACCCATTTTTGTAAAGCGTGATCCTCCGCACCCGGGCGGGAAATTCAATCATCGGTAGGAAGCGGAGAGACGGCCGGCGCGGGACGCCCCGCGCCGGCTACCAAAAGGCAGTTTCAGCGGAAATTACTTTTGGGCGGTGCCCTTGGCCGATTTGGGGGCTGGAGGTTTCGTCAATTTGAACTGGAGATCTACGGTCGTCTCGACTTCCACCGGCTTGCCTTCGAGCACGGTAGGCTGATAGCGCCAGTGTTTCACGTTATTGACGGCCGCTTTGGTCAACTCCTTGGGGCCGTCGGTCACTTTCACCGACTTCACCGAACCGTTGGTGCCGATCACGATATCGAGCGCAACATCCCCCTGGATGTTTTTCTTCCGTGCGTCTTCCGGGTATTTCAGGGGAGGGGTCTGGATCAGTTTCGTTTGCATCACCACGCTACTGATGCGCAGCGGTTTCGCCTGCGTCGCCGGAGGAGGCGGCGCGGCAGCCAGGAACGTTGCTGCGCCAAGCACTAGGGTTGCGACAATCATGAACACCTCGTTTCCCAGAAAATAGAGTTCAGAAACGTTACCCTTCGCAAGGGGACGTGTCAAACACTGCCGGGGAGGACCGATTTGATCTGGCGCGCCGTAGGGCTGGCGTGGGTAGCCGTGCTGCTGATTGGCCTTCCCTTATCTTCTGGCGCGCTCGGGCGGCGGCTGCGGGAAGAACCGTTCAGCCGGATGGCCATCTACGCGAACGTCCTTTTGAGTCACATCGTTCTGATCGTGCCGACGTTGCTCATCGACCTGGCGGGCGGCAGGGCCGGTATCCGGCTGATCGAGCGAGGACTTCCCCGCCTGCCGCTCCTCTTTTGGACCCTGGGCACACTGGCGGCCTGCCTGGCCGGGTGGGCGGGGATGTTGCTCGAGGCAAGAGCCCGCAAAGGAAACCCCGATACAGTCGTTTTGCATCTGCTCCCCAGGACCGGCAAGGAGCGCGCCGTATTTTTCTGCGTCTCCGTCACGGCCGGCTTCACGGAAGAGTACCTGTGGCGCGGCTTTTGCTTTGCCCTGCTCGCGCAAGCATCCGGTTCCGTGTTACTGGCGTTCCTCACGACGTCGCTCGCATTCGGACTGGCGCACCTGTATCAAGGGACCCGGGGCGTTCTGCGCGCCACGCTGCTCGGAGCCATCCTCGCGATTCCCGTCGTTGTTACCGGTTCGCTGGTCCCTTCGATGATCGCCCACACGGGGATCGACATGATCTCAGGACGATGGTCGCTCGAAATCCTTCGGTCCTGGGGCGTCGCCACCGAATAAAACAATTTCCCGGCGGAGAGATCACTCCGTTTAGACTTCGTTGCCCCGTCAGAAAGACGCCGTTGCGCCCTGCGTAGCATTGCCGGATAGAAGATCCTCGTCACCGCAGACAAGACTCCGAAACGTTCCATCCAAAAGCAATCGATCCTGTTGGAGATTCTCTCCAGAAGTTTGGTCTCTCTCTTGCATATCGGTGCAGTGTGAGCCAGTCAGAAACAGGAAGAAAGAACCGATGCGAGATCACAACGGAACGGCCCAGGGAACGGCGGAAACGGCAATGATCAGCCATCCGTACAAGATTCGCGGCGAGCAGCCGGGCGACACGCAACGTCTGGTTCGCCAGGCGGGCGTGGCATGTGAGGCGAGCAAGTCAACAGCACTCATCTCGTTCATTCATGCGGGTTTCAGCGCGCAGGACATACGCGGAAACAGGGAGATTCTCCCGGCCGCCAATCCCGGCCGTCGCCGCTGCGGTTGCCCCCAGGCAGATAGCATCGTCACCGCGAGTGCGCCCGGTTCCCACAGCACCGGTTGCTCCATGCGGCGCGCTCGGGGCATTCGCAAAACGGGCAACGGGGCGGGAAGCGAGAGCCGTTTTGGGAAGCAGGTCACGGATACGGGCCTGGATTCTCCCTTTTGTCTCGACAGTTTTTGCGAAAGCGCCGAACACCCTATTCCGCCAAGCATGGCAATGCATCAAGTGCTCTCCGCCCCTCGCTGCAAAGACAGCCGTCACCGCGCAGAAAACCGGATGGCTATTGACCTGCAAAACGAGATCCGCTTTGTCCCCCGGAGCGGAGAAAGAGAGAAAAAGCGATGAGCTGTTCGGTCAGTCCCATGGCAACGACAAACGAACTCGAATTGCCGCCCGAGGAGGTGATTTTCGGCGTTTCCGAGGCGATGGCCCTGGTTCAGCGCCAGGTGGAAACAGCGGGCCGGGCCAATGTGCCCGTTCTGCTCGGCGGGCAGAGCGGAACCGGGAAGGAGGTCATGGCCAAGCTGATTCACTGCCGCTCGCCGTGGCGCACGGGAGCCTTCGTAAAGGTGAACTGCCCGGCGATTCCGGGAACGCTGCTCGAGAGCGAGTTGTTTGGCTACGAGCGCGGCGCGTTCACCGGCGCCTATGCGGCCAAACTGGGCCGGGTCGAAACGGCCGAAGACGGCACTTTATTTCTAGACGAGATTGCCGAACTCGAACCCGCACTGCAGGCGAAGATGCTTCAACTGCTGCAAGACGGACGGTTTTGCCGGATCGGCGGGCACCAGGAGCGCCAGGTCGAGGTGCGAGTCGTGTGCGCCACCAATCACGATCTGGCGCAAGACGTCGAAGCCGGGCTCTTCCGCCGCGACCTGTTCTACCGCATCAACGTCCTTTCCATCGTCCTGCCGTCTCTTTCCGAGCGGCTGGAGGACATCCCGGAACTGGTCCGCTACTTCATTGACAAATACAGCGCGAAATATGAACGGCCGGCGCCACCGCTGAACAACCGAATCCTCCGCATGCTGGAGACCAGGCCCTGGCCCGGCAACATTCGCGAGCTCGAAAACGTAGGCAAGCGCTATGTGATTCTCGGCACCGAGGAAGCCTTCGCCACCCCGGCCGTCAATGGCCCTAGTAGCCATGGAATCGGCCGCACGAATTTGGCGGGGACGTCGGTTCCGACCGCGCCTGCCCTGCCCGGCGACAGCGAGGAATCTCTCAAATCGATCGTGCGCCACGCGGTGAAGGGTCTCGAGCGGGACATCATCCTGCGCACGCTCGAAGCCACGCGGTGGAATCGCCGGCGGGCCGCCCGGGCTCTACGCATCAGTTACGCGGCCTTGCTCTACAAGATGCGCGAGGCCGGCGTTCCGCCGATGCGCGGCGTGCACGCCGACAAGTTTCCCGAAGCGATCGATCTGCCCGGGGAACAGAAATCATAACGAAGACGAAGAGGAGAACTCCGATGGAATACAAGCTCTGGTTTCACCGCGCCGCCTGGCTGGGTTTAGCACTAACCCTGGCCTGCGCCGCCCAGGCGAGAGAGAAACGGACAGACGCGGCGAGCCGCGTCGCGCCGGCGCACGCGGAATATGTCATCGGTCCGGAAGACGTTCTCGCGATCGATATCTGGCATGAGCCGGAGATTTCGCGCGTCGAACCGGTGCGGCCCGACGGAAAGATCACGCTGCCGCTGGTCGGCGAAATCAAAGCGAGCGGCGAGACGACGCGTTCCCTTCAGTCAGAGATTGCCGCCCGGCTCACCCATTACATCCATCAGCCGGCCGTCACCGTCATCGTGCAGCAGGCCAACAGCCGCCGGTTCAACATCATCGGCGACGTGCTGCGGCCGGGCTCGTACTCGCTCAACGAACGGACGAGCGTTCTCGATGCCATCGCCGTCGCCGGTGGATTCGGCGAATTTGCCAAGGTCACCCGCATCTACATCGTGCGAACACAACCCGGCGGCAGCTCGCAGCGGATTCTCTTCAATTACAAGGACGCCGTCCGGGGCGACGAGCGCGACCTCGATCTCGCGCTCCAGCCCGGCGACACCGTCATCGTGCCGTGAAAGGCGGATGTTCATGACTGCGAGAGACTATTGCCGGCTGGCCTTGTTGGTCCTCGCCCCGCTCTCGCTCTGGGGCCAGTCAACCAGCTCTTCCGGCGCCGCACGCACGCAACAGAATCCGCCATCGGCAACGGCTTCTCTCTCCGGCAGCGGGGGATTCTATACGCCCTCGCCGAGCGGTCTGGTCGGCGCCCGCAACCTGATTTCCCTGGGAACCGATCTCTCGACCAGCTATGACGACAACGTTGCGCAAACCAATGCCAATCGCCTCTCCGATACGGGCTTTCTGATCTCTCCCCGTCTTACCGTCAGTCGAGAGGACGGCCCGCTGGCGATGGCATTGAGCTACCGGCCGACGTTTCTCGTCTACCGGCACCAGACCGCCTACAACGAGCAGGATCACGATCTGAATTTTGACGCGAACTACCGCGCCACGGACCGGCTCAGCCTGGGGGCCGAGACCAGCGTGCTCTACCGCAGCTCGCTGCTCGATTCCCTGACCGGAGGGGCGGCATTCGGACCCGGATCGCCCGGGCTTTTGAACAACTCGATCATTACGCCCTTTGCGAACCAGTTCGAGAACAACTCTCGCGTTGACGTCCACTATCTGGTCAGCCGGCGGTCGGCCATCGAGCTTTTCACCACCTACATGCTGCGATCTTTCAACAAGCCCGCCACCTCTTCGCTGGCCCTGTTTCAGACCGAAGGGAAAAGCGCGGGCCTCCGGTATCTATACCGCAGCAGCCCGCGAAGCACGATCGTGCTCACCTCCCTTTACGAGACATTTCATACCGGCGATGGCACGCGCCTGGGCCTGAGCATTGCCTCGCTGGATTGGAGCATGGCCGTGACGCCGCGCCTGCAAGTGAATCTGTTTGCCGGGCCGGTCTACAGCCAAATGCGAGGCAACGTGCTCGTGCCGTTCGGCTCGCTCGTCACGCTGTCATTTCCCATCGACCGCTCCGATTGGCATTGGGCGGCGGGCGGCGGAATCGTTTTCGCCCGGGACAAGAACACCTTCCGGCTGAGCGCCTCGCGCCAGGTGACCGACGGCGGCGGCCTTCTCGATGCCGTGACCAGCGACGTCATCGGAGAAAGTTTCGAGCGGCGCCTGGGGCGTGAATGGACGGTCCAGTCGATGGCGGGCTGGCAACGAAATGCGGCGCTCGCGGCGGCGGCCGAACAGGGACAACTGGAAGGTGAATACGGTCGCATCACGATTCTCCGCCGCGTCTCGCCAGTTCTGACGATTGGCACCGGCTATGAGTATCAGCGGCAGAGCGTCGGCGGCTCGGTTCCTCTCGGAGCCAATTTCGATCGGAATTTCGTCTACTTCACGCTGGCGTATCGATTCAAGGACATTCCCCTGGGACGGTGAGCGATGCAACGGATTGAAAAGCAACTGGAATGGCTCGACTACTGGGAAGTCGTCACGCGGCGGCGATGGATTCTACTGGCGGTGCTGTTCGTTTGCGGCCTTGCCGCCACGGCCGTAGCCGCTCTCTGGCCGGTGCGCTATCGGTCGGAGGCGCTCGTCCTGGTGGAGCAGCAAAACGTGCCGTCGGATTACGTGCGGCCAAACGTCAGCGCCGATGCGCGCCAGCGCCTGGCGACCATCAGTCAGCAGGTGCTCAGCCGGACGCGTCTGCAGAACCTGATCGATCGGTATCGCCTTTACCCGTCCGCCAGGCCCGGGGGCAACAAGCTGGTCGACCGGATGCGCAAGGACATTGCCCTCGATCCCGTGAAAACCGACGGGAGCCAGCATCTGACGGCGCTAAAAATCGCGTTTACTTACGGCGACCCGCGCACGGCGCAACAGGTGACGAACGATCTGACGTCGGAATTCATCAATCAGAGCCTCCAGGCGCGCACCCAGGAATCGGCCGCCACAACGGACTTCCTCACCTCCGAGCTCGCGCAAGCGCAGAAGGATCTGGCCACCCAGCAATCGCAGCTGAGTGATCTCAAGACACGCTACCTCGGCGAGCTTCCCGAGCAGGAACAGAGCAACATCCAAATTCTCAGCAACCTCCAGGCGCAGCTCTACGCGGAAACCAACGCCCGCGACAGCGCCGAGCAGCAGGAAATCTATCTCCAGTCGCTCGCTTCCGCCTACCGGCGGATGGACAAGGGCCGCGCCTCCACGGCAGGCCCCGCGCCCGGCGGCCCGGCCCCGGTCGCCGTCATCGACAAGGCCATCTCCGACCTCGAGCAAAAGCTGACCGCCCTCGAAGCGAAATATACGCTGAATTACCCGGACGTCGTCCAGGCCCGCGACCAGCTGGCCAAGTGGAAGGCCATGCGCAAAGCCGCTCTCCTGCGCGGGCAAACGCAGCAGGCCGCCACCGCCTCGAGCGGGCCGGCCGCGCCGCCATCGAGCGATCCGAATCTGAACGAAGCCCAAAGCCGCATCAAGGCCGCTCAAGCGGAAATTGCCATGCATAACCGCCAGATCGACAGTCTGAAGCGGAGCATCGCCGCCACCCAGAACCGCTTGCGGCTGACGCCGCTGCGCGAGCAGCAACTGGCCTCCGTAACCCGCAGCTACCAGAACGCCCGCGACAATTACGAATCCCTGCTGAAGAAGAAGCTGCAATCGGAACTCGCCACCAATCTCGAACGGCGCGAAGAGGGGGAGCGGCTGCAAGTCATCGACCCGGCCAGCCTGCCCCAGCGGCCGGTGGCGCCGAATCGCCTGGAGATCGTGCTAGGAGGATGGGCGGTGGGACTGGCTGCCGGGATTGGCCTGATTTCCGCCGAGGAAATGACCGACGACACCTTGCGCAGCGATTTCGACATTCGCCAGCAGATTCCCTGCCCCGTCCTCGCGCACGTGCCGATTCTGCGCTCGGCCGCGGAGGAGCGCCGAAGCCAATGGCGTCGCATCGCGGAGATTGTCGGCATCGTGGTCCTCATCCTGGCATCGACCGGGATCGGAATCTTCGTCTGCCTGGTGGGCTAACCATGTACTCGGACCATTTCCACATGACGCGTAATCCGTTCGAAATGAGCCCGGACCCTTACTTCTTCTTTCCGACCTCGCAGCATCGCGAGGCGTTGGCCGGGCTGGTTTACGGCATCACCGCGCGGAAGGGATTTCTCGTGCTGACGGGCGAGGTCGGCACAGGCAAATCGCTCCTGGTCCGCTGCCTGCTCGATCAGTTGGACAAACGGAAGGTTGTCTACGCCTATTTGTTTAATAGCCTGCTCTCTTCCGAGCAGTTCCTGCATTACATCGCCGAAGACCTGGGAATCACAACCGGCCCCTGCGCGAAGAACGAACTGCTTCTGCGAATGAGCCGGTACCTGATCGACAACCACCGCAAGGGCCTGACGACCGTCGCCATCATCGACGAAGCGCACCATCTCGACGCGGCCGTGCTCGAAGAGGTGCGGCTGCTCACGAACCTCGAGACGCCGCAGGGCAAGCTGCTGCAGATCGCGCTGGTGGGGCAGCCGGAGCTGGACGAGAAGCTGGAAAGCCACCAGTTACGCCAGCTCAAGCAGCGAATCACGCTGCGCCTGCGGCTCAAAGGCTTTTCGCCTGCGGAAACCTTTCGTTATATCCAGGCGCGACTGCGGCTGGCCGGCGAGGAATCGGGAAAACTCTTCACGCCGGGAGCGATGACGATGATCCACTATTTTTCCTCCGGAATCCCCCGGCTGATCAATACGCTCTGCGACAACAGCCTGGTCGCCGCGTACGCGATGGGCCGCCGGCAAGTGTCGGTGGAAATCATCGAGGAAGCCGCGGCCGATCTGCGCATGAGGCCGGCGCGAAAGATTCCCGCCGCATCCGTCCTCGCTTCTTCCCCGGCGGTGTTCACGCACTCGGCCCGGGCCAATTCCCAGGCAGCACCTGACGTATCCGAAAAACACTCCAGCGACGAGCAGACCGACACCGTCGCTTTTTGTGAGGCAAAGCATGAGCCGGATTTTTGACGCACTCCGTAAATCCGAACAGGACCGCGCGGGCTCGGCGAGCCCCGTTGCATCTGCCGTGATGACCGCCCCGCACAAGGCTGAAACCGAGGCGCAGGGGCCTTTCGTCGTCCCCGACCAGGTTCCAGCGATACATCCGGGCGCCGCCAACGGCTTTCCCGGCGAAACGGGCGACATCGGCGCGGAAACGTTCAGCATCCTGCATCACCGTCTGGAACTGATTCGCCGCCGTCGGCAACTGCAGAAGCTCCTGGTAACGAGCGCGGTTCCGAAGGAGGGCAAAACCACGGTGTCCTGCCGGCTCGCGGCGGCACTGGCGCGCGGTTCGGCTCGCGTGCTCCTGGTCGACGCCGATCTGCGGCACCCGGGCGTGCATCGAGCGCCGGGGATCGCTCCGCTCAAGGGCGTCGCTGACTGGCTCGAACACCGTGAGGGACTTCCCCACGTCCTGCGGCGCGTCGAACCGGGCGGATTCTTTTACCTGCCGGCGGGAGAGGCCCGTTCCAATCCCGGGGAACTTTTGCGGCAACCCGCGCTCGCCGAGTTTCTGACCGCCACGGCGGCCACCTTCGATTGGGTCATCGTCGACTCTCCGCCGCTGGTTCCGTTCGTCGATGCGCACCATCTGGCAACCCTGGTCGACGGCGTTCTGGTCGTTCTGCGGTGCGGTGTTACGCCACGCCCGGCTCTCGATCAGGTGTTCGGCTCGCTCGAACGCGTCTTTGTCGCCGGCGCGATCCTGAACGGGGCGCGCGACAAGAATCAAGGTTATTACCAATATTACGGGCGGGAACGCGGCGAGCGAACACGCGCAGCGATTCCACCGGCCACGCAGGCTTCCACGGCAGGGGTCTCCCTGCATGACTAAAGCCTCTCAGACCTATCTTCCCGCGCGAACCCTGATCCTGGCCGCCACGGAAGCCCTGCCTGCTCTCGCGCTTCTGGTGTGGATGGTGCCGGCATCCCACAGCGAAGGCTGGCTGTGGCTCCGGTATGAAAACGGATTCCTGAGAATCGGGGCCGTTGCCCTCACCTTTTTTCTGTGCATGTATTACTACGACCTGTACGACTGGCCGGCCCTGCGGAGCCTGCCGGTGGCGCTGACGCGTCTGCCGGAGGTGCTCGGAACCGTTTGCCTCATTCTGGCCGGTCTCTATCTGGCCGCGCCGGCGTTACGGTTGCGGCTGGCGGTCGTGCTGCTCGCGATGGCAACGCTGGGTCTGGGTGTTGCCATTGCCCGTCAGATCCACTTCACCATCACGCGCTCGGGCCGTCTCTCTCAAAATTTCGTCGTCGTCGGCGAAGGCCGCCTGGCGGCGGAGCTGACGGCCATCATCCAGTCGCGCCCCGAACTGGGAATACGCCTCGCATGCACCGTTCCCGACGCCCCAAGCGCGGCGAGGCTCCTCGCGAGCGCCGCCAGGCCCGCCGCGAGCGGGCGCAGCCCGGCGCGCGTCGATGGCTGGATCATGGCATCCAGCCGGAATCGCGAACCACTGGGCGAGGCCGGCGAAAATGGCGACGGCCCGAACATGCAGATTCTCGACGGGCCGGCCCTGTATGAAATTCTGACCGGAAAGGTCTGGCTCGAATCCCTCGACTCCGACCGCCAGCAACCGGGGCAAGCGGCGACCGCCTCTCCGCTCGCGGCCGCCGCCAAGCGAACCCTGGAAATTCTCTTTTCCCTTTTCGCCTTGCTTCTCCTCGCGCCGTTGATGGCCATGATCGCGCTCGTCATTTGGGCCGACTCAGGCGCGCCAGTCGTTTTTCATCAGCGGAGAGTCGGGCAAAGCGGGCATTTATTCACGCTTTACAAATTTCGCACGATGACCAAAGGGGATCACGGCCGTTTTCGTCCCGCCGAAAAGAATGACGAGCGGTTCACGCGCGCGGGGCGCTGGCTTCGCCGCACGCGCCTCGATGAACTCCCGCAGCTCTGGAACATCTTGCGGGGCGATATGTCATTCATGGGGCCCCGGCCGTTCGCCTGGCAGGAAGAACGGGAGTGGGCGCTCGAAATCCCCGGCTACACGCAGCGCTGGAACGTGAAACCGGGGGCAACCGGTTGGGCGCAAATCCGCCGCGGCTATTGCTCTACGCGCGAAGACAACGTCGAGAAGCTGGCCTACGACCTCTTCTACATCAAGAACCGGTCGTTCGCCCTGGACCTGTGGATTCTATTCGAGACCACAAGAATTCTGCTGAAGGGACGCGGGGCCCGTTAGCAGAGCCCCCTGAGGAGAGAAATGAGCGCGAGCGAATGGATCTTCTGGATATGCCTGGGCGCCATCGCCTACACCTACGCGGTTTATCCGGTTGCGCTGTCGGCCGTCTGCCGCATCACGCGGCTGTTCGGGAAAAATCGACGTTTCCCCACGGCACCGGCTGGGGGTGATGCTTCGCCATCCGCCAAAGACTTGCCGCGGGTTTCACTCATCGTGCCCGCCTTTAACGAAGAAAACCATCTGGCGGACAAGCTCCGGAATATCGATGAGATCGACTATCCAAGCGACCGGTTCGAGTGCGTGTTCGTATCCGACGGCTCGACCGACGGCACCGACCGTATCCTGGCCGGAAACGAGCGGCCCGGATTCCGATTCCTCCGCCTTCCCGCCCGCCAAGGCAAGCCGACGGCGCTGAACCTCGCCGTTGCCGACGCCCACGGGGACATCCTCGTTTTCTCCGACGCGGCCACGATGTTCGAGCCCGGCGCGGTCCGCAAACTCGTACGCCATTTCGCCGATGCGCGGGTGGGCGTCGTATGCGGATCGCTGGAATTCGTCCGAAGCAGCGAATCGGCGGCGACCGAGGGTGTCTATTGGAGATACGAAACGGAACTTCGGGAAATGGAGGCGCAGATCGGCGCAACGCTGACGGCCAGCGGCGCTATTTACGCCGCGCGCCGCTCCTGTTACCGCCCGCTGGCGCCATCCGCCATCCTCGACGACTTCCTCGTTCCGATGAACGCCCGCCGGCTCGGTTACCGCGTCGAATACGACCCCGAGGCCCGCGCCCAGGACTCGGCGCCGGCATCGGTGAAGGGTGAGTTCGCCCGGCGCGTTCGATTGGCGGCCGGCAGTTTTCGATCCCTCGGCACACTGACGCGCGGGGCATTGTCGGGGCCGGCAGTTTTCTGGTCGTTTCTATCCCACAAGGCACTGCGTTGGCTCGCGCCGGTTTTCATGATCGGCCTGCTGGTATCCAGTTTCACGCTACGTCAACAACCGTTCTACGGCCTGATGCTCACCTTTCAGGGGGCATTTTGCCTGTGGGCGCTCACCGGCTGGGCCTATTGCAAGAAGCTGGAAACGGTCCGATTCGCGCTGGTGGGCTACTTCCTGATGGCGATGAACCTGGCTTTTCTCGTCGGGCTGGCGCGGTGCCTTGTCGGCGGGCAGCAAGTGACATGGACGAGGGTGCGCTGATGAACCTTCCCACCACACCCGAAACGATCCAGCAGATGAGCGTTCTTCTCTACCACGCCGTCGTTTCCACGCCCCCAGCCGGGCTTGCCCGGCGAGAGCGGAAATACTGGATGGATGCCGGCGACTTCCGCCGCCACGCGGCGCTTCTGAGAAGTTCCACTCGCTCCGTCGTGCGGCTGGAAGACGGCTGGCGCGCCAGAACCTTTACGCCGTTCACGCCAACCCTTCTGCCGCGCGCGCCGCAGCCCGTGCCGGTGGTTCTGACCTTCGACGACGGCTGGGAATCGGATTTTTCGATGGCCTGGCCGCTGCTGGCCGAAGCCGGTCTTCCCGCTACGTTCTTTGTGAACACGGCGACGCTTAGCCAGCCCGGCCAGCTGCGTTGGAGCCAGATGCGCGAGATGAGCGCGCAGGGGGCTTCGTTTCAGTCACACGGCCACCGGCATATCGACTTGACGCGGCTGGGGCCGCAGGCGCTTTGGACGGAATTGAGGATGTCGAAGGATCTGCTCGAAGGCTGGGTGAAAAAGCCGGTCGAATTTCTCGCCGTTCCCTACGGCTTTGTGAACCGGCGGGTCATCGATGCGGCCCTCGAAGCGGGCTACCGGGCGGTGTGCACATCCGATCCCGCGCCGGCGGCTCCGGGAGCGGCGAGCGTGAGCCGTATCGCGATCCACGCGGGAACGACGCCCGAGGAACTCGATCGTCTCATCTCCGGCTGCCGTATCCCTTATTGGGCGCGCCGCACCCGCGCGGCGATTCTGGCACCGGCCAAGCAGTTGTTGCGCCCGCCCTTGCCCAAACAGAAACCATTGTCGGAGGCGGCGCGATGAACCGTTCAGTGCCACCAAGAATCTTCGTTTTGATCGATGCCCTGGGCTGGACCTACGTTCGCGACCAGCATTTTCTCCAGGGGCTGCTGCGGTATCGGACCCCGCTGCGCACCGTGCTCGGGTTCAGTTCCGCGGCGATTCCCACAATTTTGACCGGCGCGCCGCCCAGCCGTCACGGACACTGGAACCTGTTCTATTACGATCCCGAGGGATCGCCATTCCGCTGGCTGCGGCGCCTCGCTTTTCTTCCCGAACGCGTCCTGAACAACCGATTCACGCGACGCGCCATCACCGAGATCGGCCGGCGCATGCTGGGGCTGGGACCGCTATTTGACTGTTCGATGAACCCGCGATATCTGCCCTGGTTCAACTGGGTCGAGAAGCGAAATATTTTCGCTTGCGGGGGAATCACCGGGGCCCAGTCGTTTTTCGACGAGGTTTCCGAGCGGGACGTCGCCTGCCGCGTCTACACCTACCGCGACGGGACCGACGAGGAGATCCTGCGCGAAGCGGCGAAGGACCTGGCAGCGGGCGATGCCTCCGTGTTTTTTCTGTACCTGTCCGAACTCGACCGGCTCCTTCACGAACAATGCGCCCACCGCCGGGAGTGGACGGCCGCTCTGGCCCGCTACGAAACGGAGCTGCAAGCCTTATTCGACAAGGCCCTCGAGCGCGACCGCCGCGCCACGTGCGCCGTTTTTTCCGACCACGGAATGGCCCGCGTGCGAAGCCACGTAAACCTTGCCCAGGAGATCCGCCAACTGGGGCTTCGGATGCCGGAAGACTTTCTGGCTGTTTACGATTCCACCATGGCCCGCTACTGGTTCTTCACCGAACGGGCGCGTCAGGCAGTCACGCGGCGCCTGGCGGCGATGGACGGCGGTCGCATTCTCACCGACGCGGAACTGCAAACCCTCGGCGTGTTTTTTGACGACCGCCGATTTGGCGAGTTGATCTACCTGCTCGATCCCGGCCGTCTGCTCAGCGATAGCGGCTTTCACAACGGGGGCTGGAAGCCGGCGGGAATGCACGGCTATCACCCCGACGATCCGGATTCCGACGGTGTGTTTCTGACCAACCGCAAACCCCCATTTCCGGTGCGCGGCGTGGCCGACGTCCACGATTTTCTCGCGCATTCGACTTTTGAACCCGTCGAGACCGTTGTAACCAGGTGAAAACGACCGTGCGCCCACTGTCCATCCTCTACTTCACGAACTCCCGGCAGCGGGGCGGCGCCGAGGAGCACTTGGTTTCGCTGATCGGCAAGCTGGATCGCAGCGCATTTCAGCCGATTCTGGCCTGCCCGCGGGTTCTCGCGGACCAAATGCAAACGGACCTGGGCCGCGGCGTGGAACTCTGGCCTGTCGAGTTGAGGCGTCCATTCGATTGGCGCGAGGCGTTGAGGCTGGGCCGGCTCATGCGATTGCGGCAAATCGACATTCTGCATTCGCATCTTTTTTCCAGCAGCGTATTTGCCTCGCCGATCGGCCGCCTGGCCGGCGTGCCGGCAATCGTGGAAACCCCTCACGTGAGCGAGCGCTGGCGGCGCGGATGGCTGAAGGGCCACTTTGTGGCGGACCGGCTCATCGCGCGGCTGGTCGACGCGTTCATCGCGGTTTCCCATGCGAACGCCCGCTATCTGATCGACGAGAAAGGCCTGCGCCCGGAGAAGGTCCGCGTTATTTCGAACGGCATCGATACGCGCCGCTTCGCCGCGGCCCACCGGCCAGCGGCGCTGATGCGGCTCTCGCTTGGATTTCGGCCCGACGATCCGCTGCTGGTTTGCATTGCCCGTCTCGAGCCGCAAAAAGGACACGCGGTTCTGCTCGATGCAATGGCGCGGATTCGAGCGGAGGTTCCCCGCGCACGCCTCCTGATCGTCGGCGAGGGAAGTTTGCGCCAGTCGCTCGAGAGCCGCACGCGAGCCCTGAACCTCGGTGAAACGGTGCGGTTCGTCGGCAGGCAGACGAACGTGCCGGACTGGCTGGCTCTGGCGCAGGTCGCGGTACTGCCCTCTTTTTACGAAGGGCTGCCGCTGGCAGCCCTGGAAGCGCTGGCCGCGCAGAAACCCCTGGTCGCCACAGCGGTCGATGGCACGCCGGAAGTCGTGCTCGACGGCAGGACCGGCTTCACCGTGCCCCCCGGCGATGCGCCATCGCTCGCCGCGGCGATCCTCCGGATGCTTCGCGACCCGGCCCATGCCCGGAAGATGGCCGCGGCCGGGCGCCGGCTCATAACGGAAAAATACTCGCACGAGCGGCAGGTGCGAGACACGGAAACCCTTTACCGGGAAATCTGGGAGAAACGCGCCACTCGCTGTGCGTTCACCCAGGCCGTCGAAATCCCGGCCCATAGCCACTGGAGGAGAGAAACATCGTGAGCGCCGCGACACAAATTCAACTGGTTCCACCAAAGACGATCCAAATCGACGCGACCGAGGCCATCGTTGCCGAAACCGCGCGCGCGTGCCAGCGACGGTATTCGCCCGCGCTGCGCGCGCTCGTCGTAACGGGAAGTTTGGCGCGGGGAGAAGCGACGGCGCTGGCCGGCAACGGTGCCATCCATATATTGGGCGACGCCGAGTTCCTGCTGATCTTCCGGCGGCGATCGATGCTGCCGGCCTCGGCCGAACTCAGGGATTTGGAATCCGAGATCTCGCGATCCCTGATCGAGAAGGGCGTGGCGTGTCCGGTGCATCTGGCCGGCGTTACACGGCACTATCTTCGCCGGTTGCCGGCCCACATTTTCAGCTACGAGTTGCGAACCGCGGGGAAGGTCGCGATGGGCGACGAAAAAATCCTGTCCGCAATCCCGCGCTTTCGTTCCAGCCAGATCAAGCGGGAAGACGCCTGGCGTCTGCTCTCGAACCGGATGATCGAATGGCTGGAGGCGCTGGCCGCCACGTCGCCCGATCGCCAGCGGCCGGACATCGGCCTTTTCTACGCGTCGGTGAAATTGTGGCTGGACGCGGCAACGTCGCTGCTCGTTTTTCTCCGGAAGTACAAACCGAGCTATCAGGCCCGGGCCGAGCGCCTCTCGACGCTGGCCGAGAATGTCTGGCGAGGTGCGCCGGTTCCCTTCCCGCTCCGGGAGCTGTCCCTCGGGGTGGATGCGGCGACATCGTGGAAGTTTTTCCCCGACAAAGCCGCCATGGAGCGGATGGGCTGGGCGTTCTGCGACCAGGCGCGCCGCATGGCCGGGATGTTGTGGTGCTGGGAAGCCGCGCAACTCACCGGATTCGACGCGGCATCGGCGCCTCTGACGCAGCTCCAGTCTTGCCGTTTGAAAACCTGGCCATGGCGCGGATGGCTGCGCACGGCGCGGGAATGTAGGTGGCAAGGTCTCCAGCAACCTTGGCGTCATTGGCTGGCGCTCAGCCGCTGGGGATCGCCCCGGCAGTGCGTCTACGCCCTGGCGGCCGAATGCATGCTTCGTTCCGACGATTTCGGGCCGTGGGCCAAAGACGGGTTGGCATCTCAGTTGCGAGCGGCCCGGTTGCGCCGCTTCCTTCCCGTGCCCGATCCGCCGCTCGAAGAGTACGACGACGGTTGGCGTCAACTGGCGCGCGAGCTGGCGTGGAATTACCACGCACTTGTGGAGAAGACACGGGCATGAAGACTTTTCGGAAGCACCCTTCTAGCGGCGGCGCCACCCGCGCCGAAAACGGCGGCCCGAGCCTGGTCGTTCTCCGCGGCACGGCCGGACGGCCCGTCGCCGAGGCGGTGCGCGAATGCATGGAAGTCTGCCGCTGGCGGGATTTTGTGGGGAAAAATTCCACCGTCGTCATCAAGCCCAATCTCTGCACGGCGATTCCCGACAAAGTGGAGATGTCGAACACCTCCGCGGCGATCACGGCGGCCGTGTGCGAAGTGCTGCAGGAGCGCACCGGTCGAATCTCGATCGGCGAATCCGATGGACTCCACGACAGCGCCGACCGCGCTTTCGAAGCCGCCGGCTACTTCGAGCTCGCCAGGCAACACGGCGTGCCACTCGTAAATCTGTCTCGCATGCCGCGCGTGCGAACGGCGTGTCCGCCGGCGGGAGAGATTGAATTACCGCGCCTGCTTCTCGAAACCGATGTATTTATCACGCTGCCGGTTTTGAAGACGCACGCCCTGACCTATTTCACCGGCTCGCTCAAGAACCAGTGGGGCTGCCTGCCGCAACACGATCGCATCCTGTTTCACCGCTGGCTCGATCCGATGCTCGTATCGCTGCATCGCGTCCTTCGCCCGGCGCTCTCCCTGATGGACGCCGTCGTAGGCATGGAGGGCCGCGGCCCCACCAATGGAAAACCGCGACGGCTCGACCTTTTGCTGGCCAGCCGCGACGGGGTGGCGCTGGACGCGGCGGCAATGCGCCTGGTGGGCCTTGACCCGCAAAAAGCCCGGCACATACAGATGGCCGCGAAAGATGGCCTGGGAAACGTAGACGCGCGGCAAATCGCCATCGACGGCGAGTGGGAGCGGTATTCCACCCGGTTCGAGCCCGCGATTTTGGACCAGGCCATCCGGGCCATGAATTTCATGAGCCGTTACCGCTGGTTCGTGAAGTACGCGCTCGAACAGGACAGGGTCTTTTACCCGGTGCGTTCCTTCGTGCAGCTGTTGCGGCGCTTGGGCGTTGTGGAGGGGGGATGAGCATTCAAAAGACGGGAGAAACGCGATTCGAGAAAGGGGCGCCCGCGCGCGCGGCCAGGCTATCGGCCCGGGCCTACCGCGCGGGACGCAGCCTGGCCGACCGGCTGCGCCTGCGAGACAGTTCCACGGGCCGCGAGGTGCTGGCGATTCTGAACGTTCTGGGACAAATCGCCGCCGGTTCGGTCCTCTTTCGAGGCCACGGCCCGATCGAAGTGGACGGTCACCGGATGCAGCTTGCCGGCAAACACGCGCCCAGCCCGGCCCTGGCGTGCGCGGTGCTCGACGGGCATTACGAACGCGCGACACGAGCCCTGGTCGAGAGACTCTTGCCGCCGGGCGGCACATTTATCGATGTCGGCGCGCACGTCGGCCTCTATACGCTGGTGGCGGCAAGACGCGTCGGCCCGGGCGGCCGCGTGTACGCATTCGAGCCGGAACCCAATAATTTCCAGCTCCTGACACAAAACATCCAGCGCAATGGCTACGCTAACGTCACGCCCGTCCCTTGCGCCGTGTGCGAACGAACCGGCCAGTCGCCCCTTTTCGTCAGCCGCCAGGGAAACGACCGCCACAGCCTCTTCCGCAACCCCCGCAGTCCCATCCGGGAACAGCGTCAGGCCGTCGAAACAACGACTCTCGACGATTTTCTGGCCTCGGCCGGATGGCCGGAGATTGACCTCGTCAAGATGGATATCGAGGGAGCCGAACCCCTCGCCATCGCCGGAATGAGCCGGATGCTCGGGCGTTCGAGCCGAATGCATTTGATCGTCGAATTTTCCCCCGAGATGCTCGAAGCCGGTGGTACGCCGCCTTGCCAATTTCTCACCGACCTCGCCGCGCATGGGTTGGAACTATTTTCCATTGAAGACAACGCATCGCTGGTCCCGCTTTGCGCCGGCCAGTTTGCCGCTGCGGCGGAGCAGGTACGCGCGCGCGGCGTGATCAACCTGCTTTGCCACAAAAAGGCGCCGGAAGACACGCGCGAGCCTCCCTTTCGCGCCGCCTGCGCGGGAGGCCTCCCGTGAGCGCCGCACCGCAGCCTTTCACTGAGCCGCGCATGGCCCCGGACAATGCGCCCGCGCGCAATGTGCTCCTGATCACACTCGTTCCTCCCTACCCGGCCACGGACGGCCACAAAATCCACCTCTGGACCCTGGTGCGCGCTCTTTGCGCCGAAGGCTGGTCGATTACCCTGGTTTCACTCACCGACAACGCAGATCCGGAAATCCCGGAGGCCCTCAGGTACCTGTGCCGAACAGTCGAGTTCATTCATTGGAAGCCGAACACCTACGCCCTGCGCGATTACCGGCAGCGCCTGGCCGCGCTGTTCTCCCCCGAGCCATTCCAGGCGCGCCAAACGAGCCAGCCGGAATTGGCGGCGGCGGTTTTGCGGCATCTTCAGCGGGAGGAGTTCGCCGCGGTCATCTGCGACGAAATCTATACCCTCCCCAGCCTTCCCCCCGGCCTCGCCGTCCCGGTCATTGTGGATACCCAACACGTCGCGCATGAACTTCTGCGGCGTTACGTCGAGTGGATGCCGAACCCGCTCGAACGCATTTACGTCCGAATGGAAGCCGGAAAGATGCGCCGGTGGGAAGCCCGTCAGGGCCGGAAAGCATTCGCCTTGGGCGCCGCTTCGGAACGGGAGGCGGCGCTGTTTCGCCAGATGTGTCCGGGCACACGCGTGGCGCCGCTGCCGAACGTGGTGGACGTCGCCCAGTATGAGCCATCGGCGGACCGCGAGCAGGAAGACATCGTTCTGTTCGCGGGGAATATCGATTGGTTCCCCAACCGCGACGGCGTGGAGTTTTTTGTGAACGGTATTTTGCCGGAGCTTCACAGGCTCCGGCCCCGGGCAACGTTCCGCGTGGCCGGCCCCTGCCATTCGGCCGACCTCATCGAACGGATCACAGCGAACCCGCGGGTGGAAATGACCGGGTTCGTCGAAGACATGCGGCAGGAAATGGCACGGGCAACGGTATGCGCCATTCCGCTTCGAATCGCGAGCGGCACGCGGCTCAAGATCCTCGAATCGGCAGCCATGGCCAAGGCGATGGTTTCCACCTCCGTTGGCGCCGAAGGTCTGGACTTCACTCCGGGCGCGGAGATCGTCCTGGCCGATGAGCCCCAGTCGTTCGCCCGCGCCCTGGCGGATTTGCTGGACGACGCCGAGCGCCGGCACGCGATGGGAGAACGGGCCAGGAAGCGCGTCGAGCAGAATTACAGCCTTGCCGCCCTTCGTCGCGCGCTAAACGCGGTACTCGACCCGCTCGCCCGGCCCCGATCCATGGCCGCCCGGGGAGGCGCGTCGTGATCATCTTTTACATCATGATTTTGTCCCTGCCGTTCGTCTCCCATCCGCTGTTCGGGAAAACGATCGGGCCACTGACCGTCGAAAAATATATCGGCGCACTCTGCCTGTTGTACGCAGCACTTCATGTCGCCGTACGCCGCCGCCTCCCGCCGTTGTTTTCGACGCCGCAGGCGCGCGCCTTCCTGATTTTCTTCGCGCTGGCGACGGCCTCCTGGCTGACCCTGGGCCGCTCACCGAGCGCCACAACGATGCTGGCCATTTACGGCTCGCACCTGCTCTTCCTGGTGACAACCGTTTCCATTGTGGATTCCCTTCCCCGGTTGCGTTGGACGCTTCTGGCCGCCGTTGCGGCGATGGGCTTTGTCTCGCTCTACGTTTTGCGCGACTGGCAGCTCGGCAGCGCGGTCTACGGCCTGAGTTACCGGCCCGGTTACGTCGCCGGCGATGCGAATTTCTTCACGGCTTCGGTACTGCTCTGTTTGCCGGTGACTCTGGTTCTGCTCTGGCGCGAGAAGAACATGCCCGTCAGGATCTTTTGCCTGGTCTGCCTGGTCGTCACGCTGGGGGCCATCACCCTGGCCGCTTCCCGCGGCGGATTTTTGGGGCTGCTGGTCGCGATGACCTGGCTGCTCTGGCACTCGCGGAACAGAATGCGCAACCTTCTCCTGGTTGGCCTGTGCATGGGATTGTTCCTGGCCGTTTCTCCGCTATCGCCCATCGAGCGATTCCTGCATCCCGATAATAGCGATACGAGTTCGGTCCGGATTCATCTGGAATTGTGGCAGGCCGGCATGAAGATCGTGCGCGACCATCCGCTCACCGGCATCGGCGTGGGGCAGTTCAAGTCCGCCGTCGGTGCCTATAGCAGCGTGAAGGATCTGAGCCGTCTCGCTCACAACACGTACCTGGAAATCGCGGCCGAGATGGGGATACCCGGGCTGATTCTCTTTCTGGCCACGTTTTGGTTCAGTTTCCGGGCGTTAAACGAGGTTCGCATGGCCGACTATCCGGATTCGGCGAAGTGGCTCTCGTCGGCAGCGACAGGAATCCAGGCGGGGCTTCTGGGCTTTGCCGTGGCCGCGTTTTTCGTTTCGGCGGAATTTTTGAAAATGTTCTGGTTCATGCTGTTTCTTTCCATCTGCCTGAATTCCCTGAGGAAAGAACAACCGGCGGAGGAAAGCTTGTTGGCCGCGGGAACGCAGGTTCCGGACGCCGGGCTCAGGTCCCGATGGGCGCCGGGCCTCGAGGCAGGGGCGGCCGATGGATAGTCATCGCGCGGCAAATTCTCGGCGGCCGCCGGTCGGACAGACACTCGGCCACCGTCTGGTTGCCAATACGGCCGCCAATTTCCTTGGCCAAGCCATTCTTCTGGCGCTGGCCTTTTTCGCCACGCCCTACTTGGTCCACCACTTCGGCGCCAGCCGCTACGGAGTCCTGATGCTCGTGCTGGGCTTCGTGAATCTGCTGGCGCTGTTCCAATTGGGCTTCAATTCGGGGCTGGTGAAATACCTGTCGGCGACGCTCGCGAGCAACGACGCCGCCGAGACCGAACATTATTTGTGCACGGGACTCGCCCTCTACCTGGTCATCGGCGCCGCCGCCGCATTGGCGCTCAGCCTGGCCGCCGGGTGGTCGGTGACCCATTTCTTCCAGGTGCCCGACGCCTTCCGCCACGAAGCCGTGGCGGGACTCGATTTGGCGGCCATCGCCTTCGCCCTGCGCTTCGTTGCGGAGGTATTTGCCGCGGTGCCTGCGGCCGCGCAGCGATTCGACATCGTGAACAAAATTTTCGTCGGCTCGGAAATCGTGAGGATCGCCGGCTCGGTCGCGGTCGTCTACCTGGGCTTTCTGGTTCGGGCGGTGCTGACGGTCGTGATTCTTTCGAGTCTGCTCTTCCTGGCGGGAAACGTTTTGGCAACCATCGCGCTCGTTCCCGGAGCGCGGCTGCGGCCGGCGATATCGGGCCGGCACCTGCGCAACCTCGTGAACTTTTCGAAATTCGCCGCCGTGTCGCAGTTCGCATCCCGCGTGGGAAACGGCCTCGACAGCGTGATTATCGCGCATTTGATGCCGGTCGCCTTCGTGGCCTTCTACGTGGTGCCCTCCACGCTGTGTTTCAAGATTTGGGCGCTGGTGGGAAACGTAACAAGCGTGACGTTCCCGGCGGCAAGCTCACCGGCCATCGGCAACGATTCCGCCCGGCTCCGAGAGCTCTATCTTCGCAGCAGCAAAATGGTCTTTGCGCTCGCCGGCTTGCCCGCCCTGGTGCTCTGTTTTTTGGGCCGCCCGGTGCTGGCCCATTGGATCAACGCCGCGTTTGCCCGCGAGGGAGCGACGACGCTAGAACTGCTCAGCTTGGCCGTCCTGGTGAACTGCCTGATGCACATTCCCGACTGCATCTCGAACGGCCTGGGCCGCCCCTGGGTTCCCGCGGGTTTCAACGTTGCGGAAACGGTCTTGAAATTCACTTTATTCTTCGTCTTGATCCCGCCCTTCGGCGTTGCCGGCGCAGCAGGCAGCTATCTGTTCACCCAGGTCCTGCTGGCGCCCTGGTTCGTCGGAACGGCCAACCGAATGGTGGGCGTGCCATGGCGCGAGCTGTTTCTGCGGGCCTATGGCCCGGCCCTTTGGCCACTGGGCGGAACGGCGCTCGTGCTGGCCTTTTGGCGCCAGCACACGCAGTCCATTGGAGGGCTGGTCTTGGCGCTTGTATGCGCGGGCGCTACGTTTCTGTGCCTGGCACTGTTTTTCGTTCTCGACCGGAAGGAACGCACGGTCTGTTTTGCCCTGATCGGGCGCCCCGGCCTGGGTCTGTGGGCCGCCGGGCCCGAAACCACCTCCGGAGGGCGATCATGAGCGCAAGCTTGCAAGCGATTGGCCGGGGCACAATCGCTCCGGGAAACCGCAAAAAGACAATCGGTATCGAGCGGGCGGTGGTTCTTTCTCCCTTCTTCTGGAACTTCCGGGACGATATGTGGCAGACGACCCACCATATCGCCCGAGCCGTGGCTCGCCGGGTTCCCACCCTTTTCGTCGAGCCTCCGGTCCAATGGAATCCGCGGAGCGAAGAATTTCGCTGGCATCGAATCTACGCTTCTTCTTTTGGCCGCCGAATGGAAACGGCCGGGCCGGGACTCGACGTGTTTCACCGAAGGGGATTTCCGCTTGGCCGGCTCGAAGCATTTCGGAAGTTTCAGGGCGAACGCAATGCGCGAGCCCTCGAGCGGCTGCTTCCGAAAAACGGGGCGGGCGGAACGATGCTGTGGCATTCGTTCCCGTATTGGTCGGAGCCGCTCACGGAAGCGGTTGACCACGAACTGTTCGTCTATCACTGCCTGGATTATTCGCCTCGCGAAGAGGAGCGGCGGCTCGTCGGGCGGGCCGATGTCGTCTTTTGCGTCAGCCAGGCGCTGGTCGAAAAATATAAGGCCGTCAACCCGCAGACTTTTCTACTTCCCAATGGCGTCGATCTCGACCTCTTCGATCCGGAACGGGCGGCACGCTTTCCGAGACCGGCCGATCTTCCCGAGCGGGGACCGATTCTCGGATTTATCGGCTATCTGAATTGCCACGCCGATCTCGAGGTGATCGCAGCCGTTGCCAAAGCCTACCCGCAGTGCAAGGTCGTGCTCATGGGCCGCATAGCCAAGGGCCATGCCGGTCCCCAGGGCCGCCAACTGGAAGCTCTGGATGAATTGAAATCCTTGCCGAACGTTTCCCTGCCCGGATTCCGGCCCCCGCATCAATTACCGGCCTACCTTCATGCGTTCGACGTCTGCCTGATCCCGCTTCTTCGCAACCGCTTCAATCAGGAACGCGACCCGATGAAGTTCTATCAGTACATGGCCATGGGCAAGCCGGTGGTTACGACGCCCGTCCCGGTTGCGCGCCGCTACCCACACGCCTGCTATGCGGCCGACACCCATGACGAATTCGTTGCGGCAATCGGTGAAGCGCTCGCGCGCAGCGGCAGCGTAGACGAACAGCAGGCGCGTCGGGCCATCGCTCGAAGGCATAGCTGGCCGGTGTTGGTCGATCGCGCCTGGCAAATCATCGCGCAGCGGCGGCGCGGCCTGGACCCCGAGGAGATACCCGAGTGCACCTGAATCGCCGCTGCCGCTCGATGATCGCGCTGGGGGCCTTCGTTTTTTTCTGTGCGCCGGCCCGCTCCGCCTCGCCGGCAGCCGGCGCTCCCGCGCTCGACCGGTTTGGCGGCGTCGCCAGCGCGCCATGCCGTCTGCCGGCAACCGGATCTTTTCACCTGGAGAAAACCGCCGGCCGTTGGCTGCTCTGCTCTCCCCTGGGGCACGAGTTTTGGATGCTCTCGGTTTATCAGATCGATTGGACGACGGGCGGTGCGGAGTATGCTGCGGCGGTGCACAGGAAATATGCCAGTTCGCAGGCGTGGGCGGCGCAGGCGACGGCGCGGCTCGAGTCGTGGGGATTCAATACGATTGGCCCGCAGCCCGGCGTGGGCAGCCACAACGTTCTGCCCGTCTCCACCTATAATTCAGCCCCCAACCCGCATCCGATGCCCTTCC
>DATLRW010000161.1:0-10068 GCA_035534495.1 Candidatus Dormiibacterota bacterium
TTCGCGTTGTTCCCGCTCCAGTTGCAACGGGGCCAGGGGTCGTCCCAAACTCATAGGCACCTCCATTCTCCACAGAAGATGCCTAAGGGGAAGACCATCGCGCAATGGTTATATTAGTGACTTACGGGACACAACACTAGACGCGGACGGAATTTGTCAAGATTTTTCCAACTCCAATGCGGTTCGCTCACGCGGAGCGCGCTCGATCGCGGGGGATTCCTTTGAATATCCATCTGGACGCATACGATATTGCCTACAGTGACGTTGGACAGGAACTGCTGAAGAAGGTCGGCGAAGAGGTTTACGGGGAATATATCGGCCAGCTCAGCTGGATGACCACCGAGGAGTACCGTCGTTTCATTGCTCGCCTGGCGCCGACCCCCGAATCCCATGTCCTCGAAATCGGCAGCGGCAATGGAGGCGCCGCCGTCTACCTGGCCACGGCCACCAAAGCCCGGGCGACCGGTCTCGATAACAACGAAGCGGGTATCCGTTGGGCGGTGGCTTTGTCGAAGGCGAAGGGAGTCGAGGACCGGGTGGAATTTCGGTTGGGCAACGCCATGGAGCGTCTGCCGTTTGGCGACAATACATTCGACGCCGTTTTCGCCAACGATACGTTCAGCCTGATCCCCGATCGCGCCGGGTTGCTGCGCGAGTGTCACCGCGTTCTGCATCCCGGCGGCCGCCTGCTCTATACCGACCCGATGGTTCTGGTCGGAATCGTCACCAGCGACGAGATCACCGTGCGCACCTGGGCCGGCCTGACGTGCCTGATTTCCCGGGGAGGAAACGAGAGTTTGCTCCAGGCGGCGGGGTTTGAGCTGCTGTTGTATGAAGATTTGACCGAGAGCGTCGTCACGGTGGCGCAACGCCAGGCTGCTGCTTTCGCAAGGTTCCGCGAGGAAATCGTCGGCGGCATGGGGGAAGAGATCTATCAGGGCCTGGTCCAGTCCACCTGGATGGCGAAGACGCTGGCCGAACAGAGACGGCTGATCCGCATTGCCTATCTCTCGCGCAAGATCGCCGCACTCTGAAGCGAAAACGCCCGAAGCAAAAGCCCCTGAAGCGAAACCGTCAGTCCGGCTTCGGGTCGTTTCCGCCAGGCTGGACGGCCCGGTACAGACGGATCGTTCCCAGAACGGTTGAATAGCTCGCCGTCTCCCTCACGTTGATCAAACCGCACCGGGAGATCATTTCCGGCAAGCGGCCCGCGACGTTATCTTCGGTCGTCTCCATCCCGTCGAATTTCCGGAGAAGAGAGAACGCGGCGCGCATCAATCCGTTCGCCGGCAGGCCAAAGTCGGCCAGGTGCAGCTCGCCGCCGGGCGTGAGAACGCGAGCGGTTTCGGAAAGCGCATCCAATTTGCCCTCATGCGGCAGGTGGTGAAAAAAGAGGGTGGATAGCACGCGGTCGAAGAAGTGATTGGGGTAGGGAAGCTGCTGGGCCAGTCCAACGTGGAAGTCGATCGATACCCCTTCGCGAGCGGCTTTTTTTCGCGCCATGTCGATGGCCACCGGGTCGGCGTCGATGCCCACGACGCGGGCGGCGGGCAGGGCTCGCTTGGCCATGAGCGCCAGCGTTCCGGTTCCGCAGCCCAGGTCCAGGACGCGAAACCCGGGACGCAGGGCCGCCGCGGACAAAAGCCGCGACTTGAATCTCCGTTCGCGCACGGTCACCCGCACCAGGGGATCGTAGAGATCCAGCCGGGAGCTGTGGCCCATGGCGCCGAAGTAATCTCCGCTGCGAGTCATCGACGGCCATTGTACGCCGCCGGGCCTGCGCGATTGACACTGTCGCAAGGCGCCGCCTAACATCGCAGGCATTTGGCGCGGAGGAAATCCGGAATGCGGAAGACGGTCCGGCATGCGGCCTGGAATGTTTGGGCGCTGGCTGCCGTCCTGGCGACCTTCCGCCTGAGTGTCCGCGAGAGCCCGCTTCTGGCCTCTTCGCGCACTCTGGACCACAGCGCCCCGGCGGAGTCGGCTCGGTCGCAAGAGGCGCGGCTCGCGGGTTCCTACCGGTTCGAAAGAAATGGCTGGATATACGTGCACCTGCAGGGTTCACCGGAAGATATCGGGTTTCAACACGGCTACCTGCTCGCCCCGGAGATTGCCGATGCATTCCGCGCCGTGCGTCTGGAGGAAGTTCACCAGACCGAGCGCGGCTGGTCCTTCTACCGCCGCGCCGCCCGCAAGATGCTCTGGCCGAAAATCGATCCGGAATATCAGGCCGAACTGCGCGGCATCGTCGAGGGGCTGCGCGCGCGGGGCGTATCGCTCGATCTGGACGATATCGTCGCTCTGAACGCGTTCCAGGAACTCCCCGATTACTACGTTCCCTGGTACGACGCCCGGCATCTGCAATCTCTCAACCGCCTCAATCCGAACCGCTTCGAGCATTGCAGCGCCTTTATCGCCACGGGAAGCTACACGCGCCATCACGACATCGTCATGGGGCACAACAACTGGGCCAGTTACGTCGATGGAGAGCGGTGGCGAATCATCTTCGATATCGTTCCCGAGCGCGGCTATCGCATCCTGATGGACGGCTTTCCCGGCGTTATTACCAGCGACGACGATTTCGGGATCAATTCGGACGGAATGATGGTGACTGAAACGACCATTTCCGGTTTTTTCGGCTGGAATCCCAATGGCGTGCCCGAATTCGAGCGTTCGCGGAAGGCGCTCCAGTATGCCGGTTCGATCGACGATTACGTCCGCATCATGAATCAGGGAAACAACGGCGGCTATGCCAACGACTGGCTGCTCGGCGACCGGAAAACAGGGGAAATCGCGCGATTCGAACAGGGCCTGACGCACTGGCGGTTATGGCGCAAGAAAGACGGCTATTTCGTCGGGGCGAATTTTCCGAGCGATCCTCAGGTGATCGCCGAAGAGACCACATTCAACCCGAACGATCCTTCCAATTCCGATAACGCCCGCCATCTCCGGTGGGAACAACTGATGCGGCAGTACAAGGGGAAAATCGACGTCTCGCTCGCCGAGACGTTCGAGGCCGATCACTACGACGCATTTTCCAGGACGGAAGGAGCGGACGAGCGTACCTTGTGCAGCCACATGGATCTGTGTCCTCGCGGTCCGGACCCCTTCGATCCGTTCGGGGCGACCCAAGCCAAAGTCACCGACAGCGAACTGGCCGCCCACATGAGCCTGATCGCGCGGCTCGGGCATCCCTGTGGCCAGAATTTCTACGCGGGGCCGTTCCTGGCTGCCCATCCCCAATTCGATTGGGAACGGTTGATCCTGCACGACATGCTTGCCTATCCTTGGACCCGATTTTCTTCGGGCGAAAAACGGACCGACTAGATTTCCACGAGAATCTATCCCTCCGCCAGGCGCCTGCGCACGGTGCCGGCCAAGAGCAACAGGAGCCCCGAGCCGACCAGAACGATCGTTCCCGGCTCTGGTGTCACGGTGACGGCAACGGCTTCGCTCAGCGGCGTGGTGTCGGTCAGGACGCAGGGACCGGTTGTGCAGGACTGATTGGTCAGGAATCCCCAGAAAATCGTGCCCGTGGGAAATCCACTGATGTTATTGAAGGCGATGGAAAGCGGCGCCCCGTTGAACGCCCCGAGATCGTAGACGTAAACCTCAAAAGAACTCGGTGATGCGGTTACTTGCGCGGTGGCGGATGCATAGGCGCTGAAGTTGGCGTTCACACCGGAACCGGACGCCAGGCTCAGGTTGCCCACGTTGGCTGCGAGGAAATCGGTCAGGGCACCGGAAGAATAGGACGAACTCGTCAGGGTGGTTGCGCCGTTTCCGTTGACCGTGAACGAAGGCATCGAGTCGCCTGTCGGCACGAGAACGGTCAGATAGGCCTCTCCCGTGTTCTTTCCTCCATTAGTTAGTTGGAAGGAAAGAGTGGGCAATGCGTTGCTGGTAATGATGCTGACGGCGCCCGCCGTGCCTGTGCAGCCCGTGCCGCACAAGCGAACGTCCGCCGGGTCCACCAGAGTCGATGATTGAGTCGTGAGGTCGAGACTCTTTGTGAGCGGCGGCGCCACGTTGAAATTCGTCGATTTCTGTTGCTCGGCCTTCGCCCCGATGCTACAGGACAGGAACATAAAACAGCTGATTGCTACGTTCAGCCACTGTCTAACGACTTTTTGGGTCATCTTGTGGACTCCTTGCCATCTTCCTCTGCACCAGAAACCCCTGTGAGATTGTTCCCGCATTCTCTATTGCAGGAATCGTTCCAAAGTCCGTCATGGTTTGTAACCTTCCATCACCCAGAAAAAGAAGGCCGTTAGGGAAGATGTTCCCAAATGCCTTGGCGGAAATTCCGGCCTGTATCTAGAAATGTCTGAACTGTCGCTAAAGTTTTAGTCATCCTGACGCTTTCTCAACGTGCCTCGGCAGTGGCCGTCACCGGCGCGGGTGCCAGAGAAATTACCGGCGACTTTGCCATCAATGCGCGGCGCGCGGCGGCCTGCTCGTTTGGCGGCAGGCCCAGTTTCAGGGCCAAATCGAGCGCCTGGCGCGCGCGGGATTTGTCTTTTTGGCCAATGAGCGCCATGCCCAAATGGAATTGAAATGCGGAGTCGCGAGGGCGTGCCTGCGCCGCCATTTCCAGCTCGGGCAGGGCCAGTGAGTTGACGCCGCGCTCGTGATAGATCCAACCGAGGGCGTCGGCAACACTTGGATTTTGAGGAAATTTGGCTTTCAGGTCTTGCGCCAGACCGAGCGACTGATCGAGGTGCGTATCCTGCGCGGCCCAGCACCGAACCAGGGCCAGCCTTGCGGCATCCGAGTCAGGGGCTTGGGTTCTGGCGGACTTGAAATATGGCTCGGCTTGGGCGTATTGACCTGTTTGCATTCGCAGCTCGCCGGCGAGCAGATAACTTTCGATGGCGGCGGGGTCGGCCTGGATTGCGGCATCATACTTTTGGGCGGCTTCCGCTGTTTCTCCTCGCTTCTGGAGGATTTCGCCCAGCAGATCGAGCGCCGTGGCGTGCTTTGGGTCGCTGGCGAGCGAAATGCGGATGGAGGATTCGGCTTGGCCGAAATTTCCCTCGATGAAATAGAGTTGGGCCAGCAACTCGTTGGCGTCCGGGTCTTGCGGGGAGCGGACCATCCAGGCGCGAACCTTCCGGACGGCCAGTGACGCTTCGCCCGCGGACGCCAATTGGCCGGCATACCAGGCAACCAGCGGGAATGGCTGGCTCGCGACCGATACCATCTGGGTGAATTGCTGGTCGGCGCGGCCAAAATTCTTTCGGAGGATGTCATAGCGGATGGCCACCTGCTGCAAGGACTGAGGCAATTGAGGCGTTTTCTCGGCGGCCGCGATCACCTGGCCGGCTGATTGCAGATTTCCCTCCATCATGTCGGCCTGCGCGAGCAGGAGGTAGCCGTTGACCGAGCCTGGGTTGATCGATAGCACCTTCTTGGCGTATGCGGCTCCCAGTCGCCAGTCGTTCGATTCCAGCGCGATCTGCCCCAGGCGCGCATAGGCCTCGACGAACTTGTCGTTTTCCTGAATGCAATTGTTAAAAGCCAGCTTGGCGCGGTCGAGCTGGCCGGTCGCCAGCCAGGTCATTCCCAAATAAAAGTTCGAGAGAAGGGAATTGGGATTGTCTTTGCGGGCCGCCTGCAGGGATTGGCTGGCTTGCGCATAATCCCCCTTGAGATAGTCGAGAGCGCCTTCGAGCGCGTGTGCGTCGTCGCTCTGGGGATCGCGGCGAAGTACGGTGGCGGTGAACTTTTCGGCATTGGAAATTTGATGGAGCGTCAAATAGGCGCTGGCCAGATTCTTTTCGACCAGTTCGCTGGGATGAGAGGCTTCGGCGGCTCGATATTCCACGATCGCCCGGCTCAACTCGTTCCGCCACAACCAGAAATTGCCGAGTGCGACATGCAGATTCGGGAATCGGGACTGGCGCGCGTCGAGCGCCTTGAACAACTGGTCGACGTCCTCGATACGGCCATGCCGAAGGTAGAGATCGGCCAGGCATAGCTCGAGACCGAGCGACTGCGGGTGTTCTTGGATGCCGGTGGTGAGCAGGGCCTCGGCTTGCGCCGTCTTTCCCTCCAGGTCCAGCACGTTGGACAGGTTTTGATAGTTTTCCGTCCGGCCCGGACCGAGCGCGAGCGCGTGCCGGTAGTCCTGCTCGGCGGCGGGATACTGTTTTTGCCCGATTTCGGCCAAACCGCACAGGGCGTACGCTTGATCTTTGCCCGGCGCCAGGCGCCGAAGCGTGTCGCACTGTTTAGCCGCCTGGTCGAGGGTTCCTTTCGTCAGGTCCAGTTTCATCTGGGCAATTTCGGCGCGCACATTGTTGGGCGAGAGTTGGCGAACCCGGTCGATCTGGTGTTGGGCCAAATCGCTTTGATCCGCCGCGATATAGAGTTCGGCCAGGTCGAGCCGCGCGGGGACGAAGGAGGGCTGTTCGTTGACGACTTCCTTTAGATCCTGGTAGCTTTCCCGCCACTCGTGCAGTTGGTTTTCCACGCCGGCCAGTTCATAGCGAGCCTGCCAATCTTTCGGTTCGTGTTGGAGCGCGTTGCGGAACTGGATGGCCGCGGCGCTGAACTTCTTCTGCGCGATATATGTTTTGCCGCTGGCGACGTAGGCGCTCGCCGCCGCCTGCGGATCGCTCTGGCAGCCCGCGCATGTACATGCCAGCGCGAGAAGCGCGATGGGAAAGACAATGGCGGAGCGCCGCTGCCGGCCGGCAGGCGGTGTGATCTTTCGATTTTTCCATCCAGACTGCATGGTTGTTTCCCTCCTCGATTTGTGTTGGCCCGTCCGCCCCGTCGCTTCCTCGCCCGGTCGTGGCCTGCCTTCAGTTCGGGATGAATCGGCCGAGATGTGGGAAGATCGCCCGGACGAAACCCACGGCCCGTTGCTCGGCGCGGCCGCGGCCGCCGCGGACCGGCGTCGTCACGCGGACCAGCGCGCCGTCGGTGCGATTCCGCGTGAGCGCGTCGAAACTGAGCCAGAACTTTGCGGCATATTCGCTGGCGATTTCGCGTCCCCGTTCCTGATACCAGTAGAGGACCAGGACGCGATTGGTGTCCCGAACGATGTCGTATTCGTTGACGACAATCGGCTTCGTGCCCGCCAGCGGAATCGAGAGCTGGCGCGAATAGATTGGCTGCCAGCCGGCGCCCGGCAGGCAATTTTTCGGGGAATGAATCGTCTGGCCGGTCCTCTGGGTTCGGTAGTAGCTGATGAAGAGCGTGACCGGCGGCCGCGAGGTCGCGTGGTAGATGCGATTCACATATTCGTTGAGTCCGGCGGCTTGAATGACGTTTTGGGTTAGCGGCACGTCGGTGCCCGACCAGGATTCGATCCGATGCGGGAAACGGGTCAGGGGCACGCTGGGCGGGGTTATTTCGGGGCGATGCAGTTGATGCATGGCGAGAATCCCGGCCAGCATCAGCGCCGCCGCGCACCAGAGTGAACGATCCGGGCTGGCGTTATGCACGGGCATCCTCGAAATATTTGGCCGTGATCCGGAACAGCCGGTGCAGAGCCAGCATCAGGCCGATAGCCGTCACAAAGATCAGCCAGCCCGAGAATTCATGAAAAAAACCTTGCGCCAGTCGCGGGGATAGCTGGGTGGTCAGGACGCCCGTGCCGAAGATGCGGAATGCGTTGCTGATGATGGCGATGGGCAGCATCATGGCAATCAAGCCCACTCGCACCCACATCTTCCGTTCCGCCAGATAGGCATAGGCAACGGCTACCGTGAACAAGGAAACCAAGGACCGGATGCCGCTGCAGGCCTGTGCGACTTCGAGCGTGTAATTCGACAGGACCAGAAGGTTTCCTTCCCGCAAAACGGGCACATGGACCGCCGCGAGGGCCGCGGCCGCCCACCGCGACGCCAGAAACTGCAAGGGAAGGGTGACCTGCGCATAAATCACGCCCGGCCAGGGAATCATGAGCAGGAGGTAGCTTACGGGAAATGCCACCGCCCGCAGCATCCGCCAGCCGCCCAAATACAGAATGAGAGACGCAAGCAGCAGAACAAACGAAAAGCGGGTGCTGAACAGATCGGCGGCGAGCGTTCCGAGAATCAGAATTGAGATGGCCCCGCCGGCTCCGGCGAGGCCGAGGCGGCTGCCACGGATTGGCGCCGCCATCCATCTTTCTCTGCCGCGCCAGAGCAGGAAGCAGGAAAAGGCTGGAACCAGGAACCCATGGCTCCAGTTCGGGTCTGTCCACCACTGCCAGGCCATCAACTTAAACACCGGCCCGTAGAGAACGGCAACCGACGCCAAGAGCGCTGCACCCGGCAGCACAATTTTTAAAGACAAAGCATGCGTGTCGAACGTTTTTTCTGTTTTTTCGGCCGCTACAATCGGCCATCGATGCGTAGATAACACAGACTCTCCACTCGGGCCGCAGCCTCATTGGGCCTAATGCAAACGGCATTCCATACAGGCTCATTCCACGTTCGGATTTCAATTTATAAGTCTTTTATAATTAGTAGGTTAGAGGAGTCTTGGAATGGACGGGTAAGCTGCGGAGAAAATTAAAAGACTCTCTGAATCTCAATTGAGATTCAGAAGCCGCTTATTCGTGGTCTGTTACTTTATTCCCCTCGTCGTTGTCCTCACTAAACCCAATAAGCTCCATTTGCCCAATATGTTAGGAAGGAGGCCTATTCCATTCTGAGTTGGAGTCACAGTAGTCCCGTTACGGAACTCTGTTCCTAAATGGAGATTTACCGACCGGACCGGGCGTTGCTCCTTTGAAGGTGTCTGCGCGCTTCACTTAGGAGGGCGTCTTGTTCACAACTTATTTGCGTTGCATAAGTAAATTTGCTCTTCTCTTTTTGTTCCTGGTTCCTGTTTGTCTTGCGGCCCAAGGCCCGAAGTCGAAGCCGGTGGGGCACGGCAAAGGGAAGAACACAATATTGGTCATTACGACCAGCAGCCCGCTGCCAAGCGGGCAAGCGGGTTCTGCCTACAGCACGACCTTTTCGGCAACAGGCGGCATCACCCCGTATAGCTGGCAGATTCTCTCGGGGGCACTCCCTGCAGGGCTGTCACTGGGATCCTCTTCGGGAACGCTTTCCGGCACGCCGACCGCGGCCGGCAACTATTCATTCGTGGTTGGCGCTCAGGATTCGGGAGGGCAAAGCGCCAACGTGTCGTTGGCGTTGAGCATTGCTGCGCCGGTGTTGGTCAACCCGCTTTCGGTGTCCACGAGTTCGTTCCCGCAGGCGACCTCCGGTCAGAGCTATTCAGCGGCGTTGCAGGCCACCGGTGGCACATCGCCGTATACGTGGTCGCTCACCGCCGGGCAACTGCCTTCCGGCATGAGCCTTGTCGCGAACGGACAGATCTCCGGCACGCCGACAGCCAGCGGTCAATTCAACTTCTCGGTTCAAGTACAGGACTCTTCGAGCCCCGTGCAGACGGCCTCGGGTTCGTTCTCTATTTCGGTCGCTTCCGCCACCATCTCTTCTTCTTCCTTGGCGATCGTCACGACGTGGCTGCCGCAAGCCTACGTTCCACAGCCCTACGCCGGCCCGATTCATGTCACTGGAGGGACTCCCGGCTTCACCTGGTCTGTTTCGTCCGGCCAGTTGCCGTCGGGACTCACACTTTCGGCGACAACCGGTGAGCTTTCCGGTACGCCTAGCGCCGCTGGATCATTTACGTTCACCGTCGGCGTCAGCGATTCCTCCTCGCCGGCGCAGAGCGCATCGGCGACGTTCTCCATGACCGTTGCCAACTGGCCCGCGCTCGACCAGTATGGCGGCGCGATCAACGCTCCCGCTCCGGGCGGCGCAACGGGCTATTTCCGCGTCGTGAAGGACGGCAACCGGTCGTTGCTGGTCGATCCCGATGGCAATCTCTTTTGGATGTTTTCCTCCTACGTCGTGGATATTGGCGACGGCGGTGCCGCCTATTCGACCGCGGTGCAGAATAAGTACGGGACTACCGAGGCGTGGGCGGCGCAGGCGACGGCGCGGCTCGAGTCGTGGGGATTCAATACGATTGGCCCGCAGCCCGGCGTGGGCAGCCACAACGTTCTGCCCGTCTCCACCTATAATTCAGCCCCCAACCCGCATCCGATGCCCTTCC
>DATLRW010000162.1:0-3401 GCA_035534495.1 Candidatus Dormiibacterota bacterium
ACTGTGACGGAATGACTGCTGCGGTACCCAACTCTACTGTTACTCCAGGAATACCTCCCTGGTTGCCGGCCAATGCTCCCGTATTACCCAATCCACGCCCAAAGCCCGTGCATGTCTGCGCCGGTGCCTGCGCTTGCGGCAAGATTCACCCGGCCCCGTGCTGCCGTTGCTCCCTCCGCCACGCCAGGAACGCGAGCAGAAGGCCTAGAGCATAAGCCTCGAGGAAGCCAAGGACTGACCACTGCCAGAGGAACAGCGGATGAAGGGCAAGTGAGTAAAGGGAGATAAGCGCCGCGTGAGCGGCAAATAGGACACCGAGGGCGGCCAAGAATCCGGGGAGTTTTCGCACCGGCCAGAAAAAATAAAGGTAGCCGGCAAAAAAGATGAAGGTCAGGAGAGCGGAGCTGAAGATCGCTCCGTGCCCCGCAAGGCCGCGCTCGACCCCGGGGAACCAGGTGTCAACAACCACTACGGCCCCGAGGAGCGGCACGCAGAGCAGCATGCCGAACAAAATTGGGTAGGAAGCTATCCACCTCAGGGGACCGCGCCGCGCACCGTGGGCCGTGCTTGTCACGGTTTTGTCCAGGCCGTGCTACATGCCCCGGACCGCCAGTCGCTTACCTCCTGCTTCAATCCTTGAACCTCTGCTATGGCGACGGGGACGAGGGCGGTCACCTCTGCCGCAACTTCGGTAAGGCCGAGGATGTTGCGTACGACGGAGGAGCGCAGCGGCACGACGAGCCCCTTTTCCATGATGTACGTAGCGGCCCACGCCCCGCCCCCAGCCCTGACCAGGTCCTCTGGGTTCTTCCCTGGCGGAAAGATCGGTGTGCTCGTGAACGCGTCAGCCGTCGCGTTGAAGAACACGCTGGGACAGGACGGTGGCTTCTTTGGCTCGCAGGAGGGATCGAAAGCGGTTTGGAGGCAGCCAGCCTGCGCTTGCGGCGGCCGGTCCGGATTGGGCTTCCTCACCCGCACCGGCACAGTGGGGTTTTGTATGGGGTTGGGAATCTCGTCAGACCCTGTTATGGACACATCCGCAGCGCAACCAAAATCGGGCATGCGCCCGGAAGGCATGGGCTGGAGTGTGGGCCCGTCCTCTCCGCTGCCACTGGTCCACCCTTGAACGACAGAGGCGCATGTCTGCGTCTGCCTCCCGAACGGATCAATGAACGTCTCCGGATTGTTGACGACGTAGGAATAGGCGTTCCAGCTCTGCGGATTGCCCGCAACGGCCCCGGCGTTTGAGGGATCGGGCGTCATGAAGCGGCCAAGGCGCGGATTGTAATACCGCGCATAATCATAATAATTTCCGGTCTCGGAATCATACTCCATACCCGCGAATTTGTATTCCGGATCGCAAGAAGTACTGTAATCGTTTTCCTGCCCGTACGGATAATAATCCGCATCGAAACAGACGTTGCCGCTGGAATCGGTGGCCACGCGCGTGCTTCCCAAGACGTCGGAAAACAGGTAATGCACATTGCCGGAAGAGTCGATGGAGGCAACCCTGTGCCCATCGAAGAAAATGTAATCGATCTGCATATTCCCGCTGCCGTCGGTTTCCGCCCATCACCGTAAACTAGCAGAAAAGATCCCGTCTGTCCCCGAGTTCCCGAGCATGTCGGGAGGCACAAAACAAACACGAGCACATAGGCGCACTCCTAGCTTGCCTGATCGTTACGCCTCAGTTCTTCCGAGGGCATTTGATGCCCTTTTCCGGTTCCCACGCCCCCTGCGACGAAGGACTTTCCACGGTACACCGTGAAGAAGGCAGCTTTTATGACGGGTGCCGTATGGATTTCTTCAGTGCGTATAGGAAATGAGGTCTGGAGCTCCCGCCTTCCTGAACGGGGCGTGTGGGGAGCCGTCGTGGGTCCGCGGGCGGCGGATGCCCACGCCAGTGCGGACGCCCGCAAACATTGCGAAAATAATCGCTTGCATTAGGCAAGTAATATCGTTAGCCTGCTTCCGCGTGCCATGGAAACCGAAATCGAAGCACCGTTCCGGCTGTCCGGTCAGCATCTCGCTCGAGATTTTCGGGGATCGCTGGTCGCTGCTCGTTATCCGCGATCTGATGGTGCGCGGGTACCGGACATTCAAGCAGTTCGAAGCTTCGGGCGAGGGCATTGCCACGAACATTCTGGCCGACCGTCTGCGGAAGCTGGCCGAGGCGGGAATCATCGCCTCCGAGGCAGAGAAGAAGGATCGCAGACGGGTAAGCTACCGGCTCACGAAGAAGGGAATTGACCTGGCGCCGGTTCTTTTCGAACTGCTCGTTTGGGGCGCGCGGCACGAGCGGACGGGAGCGCCCTGCGAAATGATCGAAGAGATGGCGAAAAACCGCGAGGCCGTCCTGGCGGAGGTTCGCAGGCGTTGGAGGGAACGCGATCCCGAGCCGTTGCTGCCACCGTTTGATCGGTCTTAAATAAAATTTGGGCGTAAATGAATTTCAGGCGAAAGGCTGCTTTACCACCCTCTGCCCAAAGGAGCCAGCCATGCAATGGAATCCTTATCTTTATTTTGATGGCCGTTGCGAGGAAGCCTTCCAGTTCTACCAGGAATGCCTGGGCGGGAAGATTCTGGCGATGATGACGCACGAAGGGACCCCGGCCGCAGAGCACGTGCCTGCGGATTGGCGCAAGAAAATCATGCACGCGCGGCTGGCCTTGGGCGATCAGGTGTTGATGGGCTCGGATGCCCCACCCGACCACTATCACAAGCCGCAAGGCTTTTCCGTAGCGCTCGAGGTGCAGACCGCGGACGAAGCGGATCGGATTTTTCAGGCGTTGTCGGAGGGCGGCCGGGTGACGATGCCCATCCAGGAGACTTTCTGGGCCGTGCGTTTCGGAATGCTCGTCGACCGGTTCGGCACGCCGTGGATGGTCGATTGTGAAAAACACGGCTGAGAAAGGAAGGCTGGCGATGCGATTCATGGTGCTGGTGAAGGCCAACCAATATAGCGAGGCGGGCGTAACGCCCGATGGGAAAATCTTCGACGCCATGACCCGGTACAACGAGGAGCTGGCCGAGGCCGGCGTGATGCTCGCCGCCGAAGGATTGCAGCCGAGCTCGAAAGGCGCGCGGGTCAAATTCTCGGGCGAGAACCGCGCCGTGATTCCCGGTCCGTTCCCCGAAACCGATCAGCTGATCGCCGGCTTCTGGCTGTGGCGGGCGGAATCCCTGGAAAAAGCGATCGAGTGGCTTAAGCGCGCGCCCTTTGGCGGCGGCGTCGAAATCGAGATACGCCCGATCCAGGAGATGGAGGATTTCGGCCCGGTGCTTACGCCCGAGTTGCGAGAGAGGGAAAAACGGGTGCGCGCGCGGATGGGGGAATTGACCAAAAGGGAAAGCCGTCAGGAAAGCGCCTGAAATCGGGCGGAGATCGAAAAGGAGGGGGC
>DATLRW010000163.1:0-15992 GCA_035534495.1 Candidatus Dormiibacterota bacterium
GCCATCCGCGCTCATCGGGTCTTTGTAGGCCTGGCGCAGAAAATGAATGCCGTTCACCCCGTGTTCCAGCTCCCTGAGGTCGTGCGGGAAATGGCCTGTTTTTCCGTAGTAGAGGCCGATGGCGCGCGCGTATTGTTCGCCACGCCAAATCATGAGTTTCTCTTTCTGCCGGCGACCCTGAAGAATCAGATTGGGAACAGCTGCTGAAGCCGCAATGATCATCACGGCCGCAATGAAAAGGGCCAGCAGCAGCGTGTAACCCGCCTCGCCCCGGCCCGCGCGGCGCCCCGCCGCTTTCTCCGGTTCCCTCGTCCCCGGGCGTCTCTCTTGTTCGTCTCTCATGGATTCTTCAAGGGCGTCATCGGGATTACGGCGCTTTGAGATGTCGTGGTGTCCTCAATCCGGACGGTATCCTTGTCGATCGTCAGCAGGCGAAAGTGGCCGAGCAGCGTTTCTCCTGGCGAGGCGATGTAAACGTTGTCTCCATTGGTAAAGAAGGCGAGCTTATTGCCCGTCTTGGGGTCGATCGCCATGCCGTAAAACGTTAGCGGCACCTGAAGCGGCAATGGACCCGGAGGACCGGCGCGCACGGCCGGCGCCGCATCTCTCTTGGTTGCGGCATGCGGCGCAACGGGTGGGGGCGGCGGGGTCGCGCTGAAAATATTGCGGTGGCTTCCCGTATAGGCGAGCTGGCGGATACGCGCCAGTTGATCCAGGTGGAGCGCCGGATTCGGGACCTTCAACAGATGGATGGCGATGTCCGCCGGCCCATCGGAATCGGAGGTGGCCGGCGGCCGGAAATTCCGGTAGAGCACGCCTCCCAGCACCAGGAACAGCGCTACCAGAATCCCGATTTCCGCTCGCCGCGACATGGTTCAGGTCCGGAAGTAGGTGTGCAGCCGGATATTCAACTTCACCTGGCCGCCCGTGCTCGAAGCCAGTTCCAGGCTGTCGAGAACGTAGAAATTTTTCGACCGCTCCAGTCCGTTGATGAAGCGGATCAACCCCTCGTAGTTGCCTTCGATCACGGCCGTGGCATCGACCTCAGTCACGCCGTGTTCGGAGGAGGACTTCTGCGAGAACCGGACGCCGCTCGTCTCGAGGCCCGCATTCTGGGCGATTGTCCCGAGATCGCCGACCAGTTCGGCATAGCCCTGCGAGGGACCGAGGAGTTCCTCGTCGTAGAACCGGCTCGATTCGACGGCGATTTTCGGAATGCTTCGCTTGACGGCTTCCGCGTGGTTCAGATTCGCTTGCAGCGCCGCGACCTCGGCGCGCAGACGCATCTGGCGCAACTGCAGCTGCTCCTCGGAGGAAGCGACGCCCATTCGCCAGCGCTGGGCCGCCAGGCCCGCATCGAGCGCAAACAGGACGATCAGCGAGATCTGCACCCAGCGCTTCCAGCGTTTCCAGGCCTTGCCCCGTCCGCTCATTGCGTCACCGCCTTGGGGTCCTCCGCGGCGGGGGCTGCCGCGCCGGGACCCGAGTAGACGGCTTCCAGCTGGACATCCACCTGATCCTGCGAGCCGGCCTGTTGTGCCCGCGTTTCCGCATTGACCTGCACCTGGGAAAAGGCGGGCGAAGCCTGCAACGCCTTGAGAAAAGCGATTTTGCCCTTGTCGCTGCTCGCGCCGATCACCAGCGTTACGTCCACCTGCCCCTTTTGCATTTTCGGGGCGATACTGATGACGCGCACGCCGCCGGGCAACACCTTCTCGAGATCGGTGAAGATGTTGGTCCAGGGAAAGCTGCGCTGGTCGATCAGCGAATTCAAAAACGCGGCGCGATCCATCACCGATTGGGTCTTCTGCGAGTTGAAATAGGCGGCCAGATCCTGGCGCCGCGCTTGCATTCCGGAAAGCCGCGTCTCGTAGCCGGCGATGCGGGCCTGCTGCCCGCGGTTCCGGCGCCAGGTCACGAAGACGCTCGAGGAAAGCAGTACCAGCGCCACCAGACCACCCGCGGCGGCCAGGGCCGCGCCGGCGACGAACCGCCGGTGGCTTTCAACCGGCCGGGTGGCGACATTCAGCCGGATCTTCATCTCATGCGCCCCGATTCAGCTGCCATCCCACCAGAGACGCCAGTTGCCCCGACAGCAGCTCCTCGGCGCCCTTGGGCAGGTGATCCGTTCCGCTTGCCTCGGCGCCCAGCGCCCTCACCGGGCAGTTCAACTCGCGCGCGAGCCGCTGCATCAGCTCGCCGCCGTAACTCTCCATCCCCGCCAGCTGAACCAACTCGATATCGCGATGCGCGCGGTCCTGGAAGTAGGCGACGGCCGGGAAGATTTCGTCGAGCAGGGATTGCGGCTCGGGAGGCGCGCTCAATTCGACGCAGCGGTAAAGCGCCAGCCCGCCGCCATCGACAACGGCTGTTGTGAGGCTGGTGGCTCCCAAACGCGCCAGAAGCACCGCCGGGCCATCCGCCACCAGCGGCAACGCGGCCAGCGTCTCTCCCAGCACAACCCCCGGCTCCAGCCCTGCCTGGCGCAACAACTGTTCATATTCCCGAATCACCGATTGCCGCGCCACCGCCGTCACGACTTCGAGGGTTCCCTCCACCGATCTCTGTTCGCTCCAGGAAAGCACCGTTTCCTCGACGGGAAACGGCACGCTCTTTCTGAGGCGCCACTGGAGCAGCGGCGCAGCCTCGCTCGCCTTGCGGGGAAACGTTTCGAAGCCGAGCAGAAAGATGCGCACGATGCTATCGGGCAACAACAAGGCCGCCTCGTGCCCCGCCCCGTGCACCCGCTCGACCACGCTTGCGAGCGCCGCCGCCACCGCCGCGCCGTCGATGACGTTCGGCTGCGACGGGGATGGACGCAAGACGCCGGATGGCAAAGGCTCTTCGGCAAACGCCTCGAGCCGATGAAGGCTCCAGCGCGCGGCGGCGACGCGCTCGGGCCCAATCAGACAGACCAGGTCGGGATGCGGCAAGGCGTCCAGCCAGCGGGACAGGCGACGGAAAGCGCCCTCGCTTTCCCGAGGGCTGCGTTGAGCGAGCAGGCTATTCAATGAATGTGACCTTATTGATTTCCCGCAGGGTGGTCAGTCCGGCCTTCACTTTTTCGACGGCCGAATCGCGAAGGAACGTCATGCCCTCCTCGCGAGCCACGTGCTTGATTTCGCTCGGCGGCCGGCGGGCGATGATCATGTCCCGGATGCGATCGGTGAGGTCGAGGATTTCGGAGATGGCGGTGCGCCCACGAAAACCGCTCCCGCCGCACTCCAAGCATCCGGTTCCCTCGTAGACCGGCCGGCTGCCCCACTCGCCCGGATCGAGTCCGGAGCTTTCGATTTCTTCCGTGGAGAGCCGCACTTCGTGGCGGCAATTCTCGCAAATCAGCCGCACCAGGCGCTGCGCCAGGATACAGTTCAGCGCCGAGACGAAATTGTAGGGCTCGACGCCCATGTTGATGAACCGCCCGATCACGTCGAATACGTTGTTCGCGTGGACAGTGGTGAAAACCAGGTGCCCCGTGAGGGCCGCGGCGATGGCGATCTGGGCCGTTTCCAGGTCGCGGATTTCGCCGACCATGATCTTGTCGGGATCGTGCCGCAGGATCGAGCGCAGGCCCCGGGCAAAGGTCAGGCCCTTCTTCTCGTTCACCGGGATTTGCGTGATGCCCCGGATCTGATATTCCACCGGGTCTTCGATCGTCACGATCTTGTCCTCGTCGGACTTGATCTCGTTGATGCAGGCGTAGAGCGAGGTCGTTTTCCCCGAGCCGGTCGGCCCGGTGACCAGGAGCATGCCGTAGGGCTCGCGAATGTAGCGGCGCAGGCGGCGCAGGTCGCTCTCGTCGAAACCGACGACGTCCAGGGTCAGATGGCGGAATTTCTCGCTCAGGCTCTCCTTGTCCAGCACGCGGAGCACGGCGTCCTCGCCGTAGATCGAGGGCATGATCGATACCCGGAAATCGACGAAGCGGCCCTTGTAGCGAACGCGGAAGCGGCCGTCCTGCGGCACGCGCCGCTCGGCGATGTCGAGCTCGCTCATTACCTTGACCCGGCTGATGATCGTCGAATGCCATTCGCGGGCCAGCGGCGTCATCGCCTCCTGGAGCACGCCGTCGATCCTGTACTTGACGACGACTTCGTTGTCCCGGCTCTCGATATGGATATCGCTCGCGCGCCGTTCGAGGGCGGTGAAGATGAACGTATCGACCAAGCGCACCACCGGATTGACGGCGGTATCCTCGGTGAGCCGGTCGATCGAGATATTCTCGTCGCCCGCCTCCTCGTCGATGACCTGCAGCGTCGTAAAGCCCTCGGTGGCCTGCTCGAGCACGCGCTGGGATTGCTCGGTCCGCTTCAGCAGGTCGCTGATCTGCGACGCCGTCGCGACCTTCAGCACCAGCTTGTAGCCGAGCAGGAGTGCCAGCTCATCGCTTTGCACGAGCGGGCTCGGATCCGCCACGGCGACCACCAGAGAGCCGTCTTTCGACTCCAAGGGAACGAAGCTGTAGCGGAACATCAACTCGGCCGGAATCCGGCGGAACAGATCGGGGTCGATCCGCTGTTCCCGCAGGTCCACGAACGGGCAGCGGTAGCGTTCGGCCAGCCGGCAGGCGCGGTCGTGTTCCTCGCGCTCGTCAGGGCGTCCTTCTCGCAAGGTATCGCGATTGGTGGCCATCCGCGGCTCAGCCTCCCATATTCCCGACGCTGAAACTGAATAGAGGCAGATAAAGGGCTATCAAAATAAAGGCTATCACGGCCCCCATGAACACCAAAATTGCCGGTTCTATAAATGAGATGAGGGTTGTGAGCTTGACGTTAACCTCTTCATCGAAGAATTCGGAGACGCTCGCCAGCATCGCCGGCAGCGCTCCCGAGGCTTCTCCCACCTCGATCATGTCCACGGCCAGGCTTGGCATCAGATTTGTGGCGGCCAGGCTCGCGGCCAGCGGCTGCCCCTCCCGGACGCGTTGCGCGGCCTGGTTCACGGCGTCGGCCATCAATTTGCTCGTCAGCGAACTGGCCGCCGTATCGAGCGCCGGCACCAGGGGCGTCCCGCCCATCAGCAACGTCGAAAGGGTGCGCGTGAACTGCGTTACCTGGAATTTCACCCACACGTCGCCCACGACCGGCAGTTTCAGCTTCAGGCGATCGATCGTCATACCGCCCGTTTCGGTCCGCGACCATAAGAGCCCGCCGACAATGCCGACCACGAGTACACCGACAATCAGCGCGATATAGCTTTTCAGTCCCGTCACCAGGGCGATCAGCAGCACGGTCGGACCGGGCAGGGCGACATTCATGTCTTTGTAGAGGGTGACGAATTGCGGGATGACGTAGGTCACGAGGTAAGAAAGGATTCCCGTCGCCACAACCACCAGGACCATCGGGTAGATCAGCACCCCGGTCAGGCGCTTACGCAGCCCGCTCGAAGTTCGCTGATAGGCGATATATTGATCGAGAACGCCGGCCAGATTGCCGCTCTTTTCCCCCGCCAACACGGAACTGGCGTACACGCTCGGGAAAATCCCTTGCGCCTGAATCGCTTCGGAAAGCAGCGCGCCCTCGCGAACCTGTTGCCGCACGTCGGACAGGATCGGCCGCAGACGGGGCGCCGCAGTGCGCTCGGCGAGAAGATCAAGAGCCTGCAGGATCGGCAATCCGGCCTTGATCAGCGTATTGAACTGCTGGTTGAATATGAGGAAATCGTTGCCCCGCACGGCGCGATCGCGCCGTTGCGATAATCCCTGCCAGCTCAGCGCGCGCCGCTGCCGCACCCAATAGATAAACAGGCCCCGGTCGGTCAGCTTGGTCCGGGCTTCATCCTCCGATTGGGCGGTTTCCACCTGCTGGAAGACGTGACCGGCGGGATCGGCTACCTTGCAGACGAATTCACCCATACTACCCGCTATTCCCCTCCGGGGCAGAAAATCTCGCTAAAGTGTAACACTGCAAATTTCCGCTTAAAAGTATTCGGTAGTAGAGGTTTCGTGCCAGGAGACAGTCTCCTGCATGGTCAATGCCAGCAAAAATAGGGGCATCAGCCGCTGGGTGGACTGTTTTGCCATCGGGCCGGCTGTATGGCTTCGCCGGCCAGACGGTACGCGGCCGGGGCGACCCTGCGGCCGCCCCGCCTGATTACGATTGCGGTTGGGCTTCCTGTGGCTGTTCGCCGGGCTGTTTGTCCCGCTGCTCGCGCAATACCGCCTTGCGCGACAGGCGAATCCGGTTGCCTTCGATCGAAAGCACCTTCACCAGAATCTGGTCGCCTTCCTTCAATTCATCGCGAACGTTGCGGATTCTCTGCTCGGCCACTTCGCTGATGTGCAGCAGCCCGTCGGTGCCCGGGAAAATCTCAACGAACGCCCCGAATTCGGCCAGCCGCACGACCTTGCCCAGGTAGGTTTTCCCCGGTTCCGGCACGGCCGTCACGTCGCTGACCATCCGGAAAGCGGCTTCGCCGGAGGTTGAGTCGCTCGAATAGATGTGCACGGTGCCGTCTTCCAGCACGTCGATCTTCGCCCCGGTCGCTTCGGTGATCGAGCGAATCTTCTTTCCGCCCGGCCCGATCAGGTCGCGGATCTTGTCGGTCGGAATGTTCAGGGTGTAGAGGCGCGGCGCGTAGGGGGAAACATCCTTGCGCGGCTCGCTGAGGGTCCGGTCCATGATGTCCAGGATATGCATGCGCGCCCGGCGTGCCTGGTCGAGTGCCTCCCGCATCATGGCGATGCTCACGTTGGTCACCTTGATGTCCATCTGCAACGCGGTGATTCCCTCACGTGTTCCGGCCACCTTGAAGTCCATGTCTCCGTAGTGGTCCTCGGCGCCCGCGATGTCGGTGAGAATGGCATACTCGCCCTTCTCGCCGGTCACCAGGCCCATCGCGATGCCGGCGCAGGTCGAGCGCAATGGCACGCCCGCGTCCATCAGCGCCAGCGCCCCGCCGCAGACCGTCGCCATCGAGGAAGAGCCGTTCGATTCCAGGATGTCCGATACCACGCGGACCGCGTAGGGGAAATCGGCGCCGGAGGGCAACAGGTTCAGCAGCGCCCGCTCGGCCAGGGCCCCGTGGCCCACCTCGCGGCGTCCGGCACTGCGCAGTGGTTTCACCTCCCCGACGCTGAACGGCGGGAAGTTGTAGTGCAGCATGAACCGCTTGAAGGCATCTTCTTCGAAGAGCAGGTCCAGCCGCTGCATATCCTCTTTCGTGCCCAGCGTTGCCGTTGCCAGCGCCTGCGTCTCGCCGCGCGTAAAGATCGCCGAGCCGTGCACCCGGGGCAGTACGCCCACCTCGCAGGTGATCGGGCGGACCTGATCGAACGCCCGGCGGTCGGGCCGCCGGCGATGAACCAGAACGTCGTCGCGGAAGATATTCTCGCGGAGGGTTTCAAAAGCCCGCTCGGCCAGTTTGCGCTGCTCCGGCTCGCCTTCCGGGGTCGTCGCCAGCCACTCGGACTTGACCGTCCCGGCCAGCGTGTGGCTTTCCCGCTTCGGATATTTCGACGTATCCAGGTAATCTTCGAGCTTGGCCCGGTAGCCGTCGGCCAGCCGTTTGTACATGGCCTCATCGAAGGGCACAACGGGGGGCGGCAACTTTTCGACGCCCACCTTGGCCTGCAACTCCTTGATCGCAGCCACGATCTTCCGGATTTCCGCGTGGGCGAATTCGAGCGCCTCGATGATCGTTCCCTCGGAAACCTCCTGCGCGCCCGCCTCCACCATCGCGATTCCCTGCTCGGTGCCCGCGACGACGATGTTCAGCTGGCTCGTCTTCTGCTCCGCGACCGTGGGATTCGCCACCAGTCGCCCGTCCAGCAAACCGACCCGGACGGCGCCAATCGGGCCCGCAAATGGGATCAGGGAGATCGAGAGGGCCGCCGACGCGCCCACCAGGCTGATTACATCGGGGTCGTTTTCGCTGTCGGCCGACATGACCATCGTGATGATCTGCGTTTCGTGCGACCATCCCGACGGTAACAAGGGTCGGATGGGCCGGTCGGTGAGCCGCGAAACCAGAACTTCGCGCTCCGAGGGGCGTCCTTCCCGCTTGAAAAAGCCGCCGGGAATCTTCCCGGCCGAATAGGTGTATTCCCGATAGTCCACAGTCAGAGGGATAAAATCCTTCACGGTCGGATTTCTGTCCATGCAGGCTGTCGCCAGCACAACCGTATCGCCGTAGCGCAACCACACCGCGCCATCCGCCTGCCGGGCGACACGCCCGGTCTCCAATAGCAGGTCCCGTCCGCCAATCTCCACTTTCACTTCATTTGACATCGTTGTTTCCTCGTATGCACATGGCGTTCAATCCCGCCGCAACGGACGGAATGGGAAAAGGAAGGAAAAACAGAAAGACGCCAGCCACCGCTCGCGTCTGGACAGCGGACCGCACGGATCAATTGTTTGGGAGGCTCCGGCCAGTGCCGGACCAGGACAGGTATATTCCCGAAATGCCGGGACGCTACTTGCGCAAACTGAGTCGTTCCACAATCTCGCGGTACCGTTGCGGAGCGCGTCGATTCAGATAATCCAGCAGGCGACGACGCCGGCTGACCATCATAATCAAGCCGCGGCGCGAGGCGTAGTCCTTGCGGTGGATTTTCATGTGCTCGGTCAGATAGCTAATCCGCTCGCTCAAGAGAGCGATCTGGACTTCCGGCGAACCGGTGTCTGCCGTACTTTGTCGGTACTGCTCGATGACGGTTGCTTTGATATCGTCGAGTCGGTTGCTAGATGCCATCTTCCGTCGCGCGCCCGCTCCTTTAGTTTCTCTTCTCTTTTCAGTCGCTGATACTACCAGATAACTTGCCGAAGGAACAAATGATTTCGTCCTTCACCGCCCCGAGCGCGCGCCGTTGTGGATCAAAGAGAGGAACTCTTCCCGCGTTTGCGCGTGCTCGCGAAAGACCCCCAGCATGGCGCTGGTGACCGCGCGCGAGTGCTGTTTCTCGACCCCGCGCATCACCATGCACAAGTGCCGCGCCTCGATGACCACGCCCACGCCATGCGGATCGCTATATTCCATCAGGGCTTCGGCGATCTGCCGGGTCAAGCGCTCCTGCAGCTGCAGCCGCCTCGCATACAGGTTCACCAGCCGCGCCACCTTGCTCAGTCCGATCACCCGATTCCGCGGGATGTATCCGACGTGGCACTTACCGAAAAACGGCAGCAGGTGATGCTCGCACAAGCTGTACAGCTCGATATCCCGCACGACCACCATTTGATCGTAGGCGACCTCGAACATCGCCCCGCTCAATAATTTCTGGGCGTCCTGCCGATAGCCGCTCGTCAGGAAAGAGATCGCTTTCTCGAAGCGCTCGGGGGTTTTCCGCAGCCCTTCCCGGTCGGGATCTTCGCCGATCGCCTCGAGCATCTGCCGCACGAGGGGGGCGATGGCCCCCGGCCGCACGGGAGAGCCCACCGCGGAATCGGTTTTCTCGCTCACGTTGCGCTCCTTATCCGTCGCGAACGTTCGCCGGTCAATATCCAGGGATCATGATCCAGGAATCTTCGGCGGATTCGCCTGACGGGTCACAGCCGTTTTATTATAGGTGCGCGATGTGGAAGAGGCGAATTCTCCCATACCTGGTTCTGGTGGCCGCCGCCGTTCTGGTCGCCATATTTTCAGTTCCCAACTTCCGCGCCGGCCAAGCCAGCATTGCGGGCCGCACGGCGCACTCTTTTTCGTTCAGCCTCGACGGCCATCCGACCAGCCTCAGCGCGTTCCGCGGCAAGATCGTCGTCCTCAACTTCTGGGCTACCTGGTGCCCGCCGTGCGTGGATGAAACGGCCTCGCTCGAGCGGATGTACACCGAGCTGCACCCGCTTGGCATCACCGTCCTGGGAATCAGCGTCGATGATGACTCCGCCGCCTATCACAAGTTCCTCATCGACCATCACATCACGTTCCCCACCTATCGGGACGCCAGCAAGAAGATCCCGCTCTCCTATGGCACGGCCATGTATCCGGAAACCTACGTCATCGGCCGCAACGGGAAGATCGATCGCAAGCTGATCGGCGAGCAGACCTGGGACAGTCCCCACATGATCGACTACTTCCGCGCCATCGCCAAGGGACAAACCCCGACAAAGTTTTAGTATCCCGAGCGAAGCGCTTTTACCCTTTCCCGCGGCAATCAACCCTGTCCTATAGGGAGAGCGTAGACGCAGCTAGCCCCTATTCGGAGCCAGCTGCCAAGGAGTAAGGAGTGAAGTAACGAAGAAACCAGATATGGAGGCTCCCGGCTGTTAAAGCCGGAAGCCCCCAGCGAGATGCACGGTTTGCCCGGTTAAGGCCAACCGGGCGTCGGGGTCATCCATCCTAGCTTCCCTCTCAGAGGCAGGTGGGAGAAGTCCCCCGCTTCCAGAAGCACGAGCCCCTTCCCTCTCATGCTTTCCAAAACCGGGGAGACGGCATCCGTGCATCTCGGCTTTCCCTAATGCACGCATCTTGCCAGCGTGAAACTTTGTGCCATTCCTAAATCCTTATTTTTCCTAACATTAGAAATTAAAAAAATCGCCTGCGATTCGCGCCATTTTGACACTGGACCAATCTGGAATTTCCGAGCCATTTCGGACCGTTACAGCCCTGCTCTCCCCTTCTGCCGGCCTTATTTGTCAGGAGAACTCCATGCTGGAACCGCGTCCTTGTTGGAGGATTGCTTTCTCGTCATAATGAAACTATGGAAGAGAAGCAAAGGAAGCCCCTCTTGTTCCTGGCCCGGTGGCTGGCCATTGCCACCGTCGCCGTGGGAATCGGGGTTGTCGCCGGCAAGAGCATTCCTCGCCAGTCACATGCCTCGCTGGCTTCGATTGTCCACGCTTTTCGCAAGCAATCGGCTCCCTCCAGCCAGAAGCAGGGAGTCCTATTGAAATTCGTCAAGGATCCCGAACCGGTGCCTTCCTTCAGCGTTCGCTCCCTGACCGGCCAGACCCTCGACCCTGCCGAATGGAAGGGCAAGGTCGTTATCCTGAATTTCTGGGCGACCTGGTGCACCCCGTGCCGGTTTGAAATCCCCGAGCTCGAGTCGTTACAGAAACGGTTCCAGGGGTCGCTGCAGGTCGTCGGCCTCTCGGTGGACGACGGGTCTGCCTCTCAGGTGCAGGCATTCGTCAAAAGCATCGGCTTCGACTACCCGGTGGCCATGGCGAGCGAGCAACTGCAAGACGAGTTCGGCGGCATTCTGGCGCTTCCCACCTCTTTCGTCATCAACCGCGATGGCCGCGTCGTACAGAAGCACGTGGGACTGGTTCCTGCCGATTACTACGCCGCGGAGATCTCCTACCTGGCCGGCAAGCCACCGGCAGGCGTGCAGGTGAAAACGTTCGTCGACGAGGGACAGGTTTTCCCCTCAAATGTCACCAAGGCCAAGTCGCTTCCCGGCGTGGACATGTCTCATCTGAACGCCGCGCAACGCAAGGCGGCCCTGACCCAGATGAACAAGATGAACTGCACGTGCGGATGCGGTTACACCGTCGCGCAGTGCCGCTTGCTCGATCCTTCCTGCCAGAATTCCAAGAGCCAGGCCCAAGCGATCGTCGCGCAATCCTCTCACCCTGCCAGCTCCCCGAGCGCCGCCACCGGCAAGGCAGCCGCCTCGCTCTAGCGACAACGTCATTCGTTGACTCCTTTGGTTCGACCCGGTAGGCTCAGGCGGGTATTCCATTGCCATCCCGAATCGACGACTGACCCTTATCCAAGAGAGTCGCCTTGCCAGCCGAAACAGAAACAGGCGATCGAACGACGTTAGCCCAGGAAAGGTTTGACGCGGGACGCGTCATTCCCCTGTGGGTAAAAATTGCGGTGACGGTCTGGGTTGCGGCGTGGTTCCCAATCTACGGGGTCTACTACGGCTGGGCCAATTTCATCCATCTGAGCGACATCGCCATCGCCCTGACGGCGATTGGGTTGTGGACCTCGAGCCGGTTGCTGATTTCCAGCCAGGCGGTCTCGGTTCTGCTCGGCGAGACGCTATGGATTGTGGACGTGCTCTGGACGGTGGGATTCGGGCATCACCTCATCGGCGGTACCGGCTATATGTGGGACCGCGAGTATCCGCTCTGGTTGCGGCTGATGTCGCTCTACCACTTCGTTTTGCCGGTGTTGCTCTTCTGGGCCGTCGCCCGGCTGGGCTACGATCGGCGCGCCTTGAAGCTGCAAACCGGAATCGGCGCCGCGGCTCTGGTGGCGGGCCGTTTGTGGGGACGAAAAGACAATATCAATTTCGCGTTTCGCGATCCGCTCTTTCACTGGGGCTGGGGTCCGGCGCCGGCGCACCTCGCCGTGATGTTCGGGGGAATGATTTTGTTCGTCTACCTGCCGACGCATTGGCTGCTGAGCAGCCTGTTCGCCGGGCGCGCGAGGGATGATTACCCGCCATCGAGCCGAAGCTCATGAAGCGTTTTAGCGCTGCCTCGCCGCTCATTGCCGTTCTGTAGCGGCACCGCGATTGGCCGACCCGTTTTTTCCCAACTGGCCCGCGCCGGGCGCGAGCAACGCCAAAAAACCAATCCCCGCCCATAGAATCGTGCGAATTTGACGAATAATGCCGAAGGCGACTCCGGTCGCCACGGTGTAGCCCATGGCGTGAAGGATCAACCCGCTGCCGCCTTGATAGAGGCCAACGTCGCCGGGAACCAGCAAGCCGCCAAGACCCACCAGTTTCGTCAACGTCTCGGCGACGATGCCTGCCCGGTAGTTCAGGCCCAGACGCAGCAGCCAGAGGATCAGCATCGCCTCGAAGGCCAAAAGAAAATGCGCAACGAAATCCAGGGCCAGAATCCCGCCGAAAGCCGCGGGATGACGCCGGTAAAAATCGAACATTTGCGTGTCGATGTCGCCCGCCCCTTCGATGGTTTCCCTCCGGCGAATCAGGCCCCAGCGGGCCAGCAGGCCAACCAGCCGGCCGGCGCGAAGCCAACGCCGGTGGAAAGCGACCCCTCCCGCGACAATAGCCCCCGCGACCACCGCCGCGCAGACCAGACCCGCTTCGCGCACGCCGAGTGAGGTCGGGTAGGAGGCGAAGAACAGACCGATGCCGCCCAGAACGAACAGCGAGGCAGTCAGGTAAAACAGCAGCAGGTCGACCATCACCGTCGATACGGCGCGCGGCCCGGAAACGCGCCGGGCGAGCAGCCAGCCCTTTGTCGTTTGGCCGAAGAGGAGGCCGGCGACGGCCACGTATTGGACCGCGTCGCTGACCATGACCACCAGGTACATGGCCCCGAGGGAAAATTGGCGCCGATCCTCGCCCAGGGCCAGACGCACGGCCGCGGCGCGAAACAGATTTCGCAGGGCGGCGATGGCCAGCAGCGCAACCATCCACCAGCCGACATCGAGCAGATCTCTGGCCAGGAGCCGCGGGCCCGACCGCATCACGAGCCAGGCCAGCAGTCCCAGCCCTGCCGCGAGCATGATCAGACGAAACTTTCGCAATCCCTCCGCCCCCTGGCGAGGATTCTCTTGTCAGCCAACCGCGGCCTGTTTGTCAACCAACCATGGCGGACGCGAGGCGGTGCGGACGCCGGCAATGGCGTTGCAAAAGGTTGCGAAGGCCGGCGATGGAACGCGAAGGCTGGCGAAAAAATGCTCAGTGCGCGGCCATCGGGCCCCGCCGGCGTGGCCGGCGAAGTAGAAATACCAGCGGGATCATGCTGATAAAAACCACCGTCATAATTCCGAACACATAGTTGTAGGAGAGCATCGCCGACTGCCGCTGCACCAGGCCGAAGATCGCCGCGTAGGCCTGGCGGGTCGCCGTGACCGGATCGAATCCCCGCAAAATGAAGGCCTGCCGAAGGGCGGCGACGGCCTGCTGCGTCCGGCCGCTGAAGGGCGTAACGTTCGCGCCGAGCAGGGCGGAATGGCTCTGCGTGGCGCGGGCCACCAGGGTTGTCGCCATGGCGATGCCGACGCTGCCTCCGACATTCCGCATCAGGTTGAATATGCTCGTCGCATTGCCCATCCCCTCGAGGGAGATGGCATCCATCGTGATGGTTGTCAGCGGCACGAAGACGAGCGCCATGGACAGCCCCTGCAGGAACTGCGGCCAAAAGATATTCCAATAGCCCAGATTCAGATTGAGCACCGAAAGCAGATACATGCTGAGGGCAGTGCCGATCGTGCCGATGAAAAGGAGCTTGCGGGCGTCGATCTTTGCCATGAGGAGGCCGACCAGCGGCATCATCAGGAACGATCCCAGGCCGCGCGGAAACATGGCCAGCCCCGCATCCAATGCCGGATATCCCAGAAGGGTCTGCAACAGAAGCGGCAGAATTACCAGCGCGCCGTAGAGCCCGAACCCGAGCAGCGTCATCAGGAAGACGCCCGTGGCATAGGTGCGCTCCTTGAAAATCCGAAGATCGATCACGGGATGCCGTGCGACCAACTCATGAATCAGGAACGCCGCGAGCGTCACCGCCGCGATAATCGCGAAATCCACCACCCAGCGGGAGCCAAACCAATCGGCTTCCTGCCCCTTGTCCAGAATCACCTGCATCGTTCCGATGCCCACCGCGAGCAGGCCCAGGCCCCAGTAATCGATGCTTTCGCCAATTCGTCGGCGGATGTAGGGCGGATCGAAGAGGAACAGGCTCGACATCACCACGGAGATGACGCCCACCGGGATGTTGATGTAGAAAACCCACCGCCAGCTATAATTCTGCGTCAGCCAGCCGCCGATCACGGGTCCCAGCATCGGCGCCACAACGATTCCCAGCCCCCAGAACGCCATCGCCTTGCCACGATCCTCGGGCGGGAAGGCCTCGAGCAAAACCGCCTGCGAAATCGGCTGCAGCACGCCGCCTGTCGCGCCCTGAACGACCCGAAAGAAAATCAGCACGGTTAGCGACGGGGCCAGGCCGCAGAGAAACGACGCGGTTGTGAAGCCGATCACGGCGGCAATCAACAGCCGTTTTCTGCCGAAATAGTTCGCGAGCCAGCCCGTGATGGGAAGAACGATCGCATTGGCGACCAGATAGGAGGTCAGCGTCCAGGTCGCTTCGTCGGGCGTAACGGAAAGGCTGCCGGCGATATGCGGCAGAGAGACATTGACGACGGTGGTGTCGAGCACCTCCATGAACGTCGCAACCATCACGGCAGTTGCGACAATCCATGGACTGACCTGCGGGATACCCGGGAGTGCGCCGGTGGCCGGCGGCTGGCTGTCCATGTCGATTCTTTATTGGCAGTCGCGGCGCAGAACGCCTTATCCGCCAGAACTCATTTTACCTGTTCTTGGATGAGCACACGGGCAAATGGGACGCATTGTGTTTCGCCGCTCGTTCCGAATAATCCGCGCCCCGCAATCGGGGGCGTGAACCGGCCCGGACTTGAAAAAGGCCGTCGAAGTCCTGTCGAAGGAGAAGAAACGGATTTCGGAATGCGGTTTTTCGCGGTCCCGGAAAGCTGCCGTCGTCAATCAGTCCATAAATAAAAAAGACGCTGCGTTCCCGGCAGGCAGCTCAGCCGGAACCGCAGCGCCTTCAAGGCCCACCGCAATCCTCTCCAGGAAAGCGGCGTACAACCGCCCTGTTTGTTTCTTTCACTCGGTCAACCCAAGCGCCCCACGCTTTTGACCGAGGACCTACTCCGGTCCGTCGGGTGCCCGTTCGCCCTGTACCCCATTGGCACCCGGAACGTTTATGCCCGGAACATTGTCATAGCGATTCATATGCCAAACACAGAGCGTTCTGTAATTCACTCGAAATACAGACGATAGCGTCCAGCAAGGAGTTATGCGAAATTAGGAATATACCATATACCATATATTTATATGACGATGCATACAGAAGATGCGGCAGATCGAAAAAACTGTTTTAGGAAGAAGAACCCGTCGGAGCATTAACGAAGCTGCGACCTCGGCGTTCCTTACCGAGCAGGAGGGTGACCGCCAGAACGACAATGGTGATGATCTCAAATCCGGCCAGTGCCCAGTGATAGCCGATACGATCGCGCAACAGGTATTCGATGGTGGGCGTGGGCGCGGCAAAAAGAATACCAAGCTGATAGGCGAGCCCCGGCACCAAGCCGCGCGTCGAATC
>DATLRW010000164.1:0-9815 GCA_035534495.1 Candidatus Dormiibacterota bacterium
TCTCCGGAGGAGAGCCAAGTCGGGTCGATTCGCTTGCTGTCGCGGAGAGTCCGGAAGGCGAAGCCGGTATTCACATTGAAGCTAACCGACTTATGCGCGTAAAAGCCGCCGAGGCTGTCGATCAGAACGGAGGTAACTCGATGAACTGGCGCCAACTGATCAAAACTGGCGCCGGTGCTTTCGACATAGGGCTGCAGGACGCGGATGATGGGTAGCAGCGCCTGCACCTGCGCGCTGCGGATGATATTGAGCATCTCCTGGACCCTCAACTCGGGGACGAAGCCGAAGCGGGCGTAGTCCCTGCTTCGCGCGGCAAGCGATTCAAGCGTACTCGCGAGGCTGCTCACCGCCTCGTCGCCGAGCGCTTCCTCGCCGGCCCCGACGGACGCCGCAATGCTCTTTACGACCTGGGAGTAAATCCCCTGCGTGCTTCCCGTGCCCCGCTTCGCAGCCCTGAGCACCTGCTGAGTGATCCAATCTGCCGCGAGTTGCATCGCCTGCATGAGCGACGGTCCCCGTAAAATCTCGGGGGTGAGCCTCGCCGACATCCTAAGGGGGAAACGGGCTGCGTAGCGGAGGGCTGCCTCTGCCTCGTCGGTTGCCCCAACGGCACGCGAGTCCCGCAACATAGCCTCCGCGTCGGGAAGTGGCAGTTCGTCGCTGAATATCCCGCGATCTGCCCGAAGGAAGTACACCGACTGGCCGGTCCTTTTCAGAAAGGCTATGAAGTCGCGTTCGTGATCGTCTGAGGCAAACTTACCCTCGCGCTGGATGGAAAAATTGGTTTGTAACGTCGCGCCGCCCGGCCGCTCCGCATATATGCAATACCCGCCGACCAACTCAGAGTCGCGCGTAATCGCGATTTTTTCCCCGCCAGATAGGGTGAGCTCAAAGCGCTTAAAGGGGATCTTTTTTATGGCGTTCCTATGGCCTCGGTTGTTGGCAGGAGAGAGGGAGTGGAAAATCAGATTGAGGAGTGTTGTCTTGCCGGAACCATTGTCTCCATAGAGGACCAGCACATCGGCCGGGAGTTGTGCTCCGCTTTCGGCCTTGGGGAACTCGTAGTCGAACTGGCCGAAGAGCCCCTCAATCCTAAGTTTCGCTATTGCCCCCGGCACGCCGCGCCTTCCTCTTCGCCGGCGGGGACGGTCGTTTGAAGGATTCATGAAGCCCTACTATATGCCCGGCTGGGCCAGAGTGCGGCGGGGACGGGCTGCTTGCCTTCGGGCCGTAAGATACCCACGTCCTTCCACCCGCCGGACATTATAGCAGGCCTAGCCCCATGGCCTGCCGGCGAACCTGGTCAATGTAGGCCCGGCGGTCGGCTTCCGGCAGAAAAGCCGAAGTGAAACTCATCTCCGCCAGGCGCGCGAGGTCGGCCGGGGAGAAGCCCATCCGGGCGGCCGCTTCGTACTCGCCCAGCAGGTCGGTCTCGAACATGGCCGGATCGTCGGTGGAGAGCGTGACGCGGAGGCCGCGGTCGAAGAACGATTTCAGCGGATGGCTTTCGACCGTCGCCCCGGAAGCCGCCAGCTGCCGGCCGAGCGCCCCGGTCCGCAGGTTGCTGGTGGGACATACCTCCAATGGGAGACCACTCGCGGCGAGCCGGTCCATCAGGTCCGGGTCGTGCAGCACGGCGAGACCGTGCCCGATGCGCTCGACGCCGAGCAGATCGATGGCCTCGCGGACGACTTCCGGGCCGCCGATTTCACCGGCGTGGGCCAGCAGATGCAAACCGCCCTCCCGGGCGAACTCGTAGACGGGCCGAAGCCGGCTGGCCGGCACCGCCAGTTCGTCGCCGCCGATGCCGAAGGCGACGACGCCTTCAGGGGCCAGGCGCACGGCCCAGCGCGCCGTTTCCATCGCTTCACCGGGTCCGAATTGGCGGACGGCGTCGAGGATCCATTGCACCCGGAGACCTTGCCGGCCGGCCCGCTCGCCCGCCTGGCGAACAGCCGAAAAATTCGCTCCGACATCCTGTCCGCGGCGCAGCATCACGCCGGCCGAAAGGGTGATTTCGGCGTAAATCACGTTCTGCCGGAGGAGGTGGTCGAACAGTTCATCGGCAATCAGGCGGAAGTCTTCGGGGCGGCGCAGGAAGGATGTCACCCATTTGTAGGCATCGAGGAAGCCGGCGAAATCGAAGTAGCGGTAGCGCGCGGAAACCTCTTCGGCGGAGATTTCCACCCCATGCCGCGCGGCCAGAAAAACGACCGTTTGCGGCGCGATCGAACCCTCCAGATGCAGGTGCAGCTCGGCTTTGGGAAGCGCGGCGAGGGCGGAGGCGAGTGTATCCGAATTCATCGAGGACGCCGGCCTTGCCGCTCGGGCCGCAAGGCCTTTCAACGCACAATTGGAGTGTACCTGAAAAGGCCGGGGAAGCAGATTCAGTCGGCCGCGGCGGTCCCTTCCCGCTGGAGCTGGCTGTGCTTGCGGCTGTAGCGGAAATAGATGACCAGTCCGATGACGAGCCACACGAAGAACCGGATCCAGTTTTCCACCGTCAGGCTGGCCATCAGAACCAGGCAGCAGGCCAGCGAGAGAATCGGCACCCACGGCGAGAAGGGAACGCGAAAGCCCCGCCGGCGGTCGGGCTGCTTCTTCCGGAGCACGAGAACGGCGATGGTCACCAGGATGAAAGCGAACAGGGTGCCGATGTTCGACAAATCGACCAGAGTTCCGATATCGAAAATTCCCGCGGGAATGCCGACGACAAGCCCCGCAATCACGGTGGACACGGCGGGAGTGCGAAAACGCGGGTGCACGCGGGAAAAAACCTTCGGGAGAAGGCCGTCGCGGGACATGGCAAACCAGATGCGCGCCTGGCCGAGTTGAAAGACAAGGATCGATGAAACCATGCCCATCAACGCGCCGACCGTCACCCATCGCTCGACCGTCGGGAGGTGAATCGCTTGCAGGGCCATGGCGACCGGCGCCGCGTTGTTCAGCGTGTTCCATTTCTGGATGCCGGTCAGCACGACCGCGACGGCGACGTAGAGGACCGCGCATGCCGCGAGCGACCCCATGATGCCGATCGGGACGTCGCGGGAGGGGTTTTTGCACTCTTCCGCGGCGGTCGAGACGGAATCGAAGCCGATGTAGGTGAAAAAGACGATGGCCCCGCCGGTCAGAACCCCCTGCCAGCCGTTGGGCATGAAAGGCTTCCAGTTCACCGGCCGGATGAAGTGGGCGCCCGCGTAAACGAAGGTGATAATCGCCGCGATTTTGATGGCGACCATGACGGTGTTCGCGCCGGCCGATTCCCGGATGCCAACGACCAGCAGCACCGTCAGCAGCATCACGATGATGAAGCCGGCCAGATTGTAATGCGTCGTCCAGCCGGTGGCGGGCGAGTAGGTGGGCGTCGTCCACTGGTCCGAGAGATGCAGGCCGAAACCGGATAGCAGGCTGTCGATGTAGGCGGAAAAGCCGACGGCGACGGCCATGTTCGACACGGCATATTCGAGAATGAGGTCCCAGCCGATGATCCAGGCAATCAGCTCGCCCAGGGTGGCATAGGTGTAGGTATAGGCGCTGCCGGCAATGGGGATCATCGAAGCCAGTTCGGCGTAGCAGAGGCCGGCCAGGCCGCAAGCGATCGCGACAAACAAAAATGAAAGGGCCACGGCGGGTCCGGCGCCCGGCCGGCCCATCACCCCGATGGCGCGCGAGCCGTGGAGCAGAACCGACAGCAGGGGCGCTTGCAGAAGGGAAGGGTAACGCGCGGTTTCACCCGCCGCGGCCGTGCCGGTAACGATGAAAATGCCGCTGCCGATGATCGCTCCGATGCCGAGGGCCGTCAGGCTGAGGGGGCCGAGCGATTTTCGGAGGCGGTGTTCGGGAAGCTGGGAATCGGCCAGAAGCTTGTCAATCGACTTTGTGCGGAACAGTGACGAGGCCACTGGGGACACCGGGAATCGGGATTCACGCTCCCCGAGTCGCCCACACTATATATTCCCCTTGCGCGGCCACGCAACGAAGAGCCTCGGCGGCATCCTCAAACGCGTTCGAGTTTCGCGTAGCGCTCGATCAATTTGCGCGTGCCGTGCCGCGCAAAGCTGACCGTGAAGCGACGGTCCTCTCCGTCACTTTCGACGTCGACGATCGTGCCCAGGCCAAAGGTGGGATGCCGGACCTTCCGGCCGATGAGGGTCTTGGGCGTCCCGCCGAGCCGGGAAGCGAAGCGCGGCGCCTCGTCGAAGGTTTCGCCAGCCCGGTCGCCCGCCTGATTGCCCGCCCAGTGGGTCGACCGGTCGGGCTGGCGCATGGCGCTCGGGGAGAACGACACGCCGCTGCCTTCGCCGCCGGTCGGAGCGGCGACCGTTTCCATCAGTTTTTCGGGCACCTCGGCCAGAAAGCGCGATGGCATGGTGGCCGTCTGCGAGCGCCGGTCGTAGGAGCGCCGGTAGTGGGCGCGGGTAAGCGTCAGCGTGCGCCGGGCGCGGGTCATGCCGACGTAGCAGAGGCGGCGTTCTTCTTCGAGGGCCGCTTCGCTTGCCATCGACCGGGCGTGCGGGAACAGGTTCTCTTCCATCCCGACCAGGAAGACGTGATCGAATTCCAGGCCCTTGGCGCTGTGCAGCGTGATCAGTGTCACCGGCGCGTGCGCGTCGTAGCTATCGGCGTCGCTGACCAGCGCGGCGCGGTCGAGAAAGCTCAGCAGGGTTTCCCCTTGTTCCTCGGCCTCTTCCGCGGCGGAGACCAGTTCCTTGACGTTGCTGGCGCGATCGGTGAATTCTGCCCGGTCCTGCTGTTCGAGCGATTCGAGGTAACCGGTGCGGCCGGCGAGTTCCCGCAACAGCTCGGCCGGACGCCGGTTCTCCCATCCGGCCCGCAGGCCTTCGATCAGTTGGCGGAAAGCGGCCAGGGCCGCGGCGGTGCGATTCGACGCGGCCTCGCTCGCCGCCACCAGAGCGGCCCAAAGCGAAATCTTGTCCTCGGCGGCGGCAGCTCGCAACGACTCGACCGTTTTTTCGCCGATGCCGCGCACGGGCGTGTTGATCACGCGCGCCAGCGCCACGTCGTCATCCGGGTTGATCATCATCCGCGCGTAGGCGAGCAGGTCCTTCACCTCGGCGCGCTGATAAAAGCTGAAGCCGCCGACCAGGCGGAAAACAAGGCCGGCGCGGCGGCAGGCCTCTTCAAAAGGCCTGGACTGGAAATTGGTCCGGTAGAGAATGGCCACGCTCGCCTCGGGCTCTTTCCTGAGCAGCCGGCCAATTTCGTGGACTACAGTCGCCGCCTCTCCGGTCCCGTCGATCGCCTCCTGCAGCCGAACCAGCTGTTCTCCGGTCCGGGTTGCCGTCAGGTTTTTCCCCAGCCGGCCGGAATTGTGGGCGACGACGGCTGCGGCGGCATCGAGAATCGTCTGCGTCGAGCGGTAATTCGTCTCGACGCGCAGCACCTCGGCGCCGGGAAAATCTTCGAGGAAACGCTGGAGGATGCCGGGATCGGCGCCGCGCCAGCTATAGATCGACTGGTCCTCGTCGCCCACCACGCAGACGCAGCTGTTCTCCCCGGCGAGCAGGCGCACCATCTCATACTGCTTCTCGTTGACGTCCTGGAATTCGTCCACGACGATGTGCTCGAATCGCCCGCGCCAGCGCGCCCGCGCCTCATCGCCCGACCGCAGCAGCCTGACGGCTTCGAGCAGCAGGTCGTCGAAGTCGAGCGCCCCGGCCTGCTTGAGCGCGGCCACGTAGAAATCAAAGACGTCGGCCGCCAGACGGGCCCTTTTGTCGAATACCCGGTCCGCCTCCATGCGCATGCGCTCGCTGTCCCAGCCGTTGTTTTTGGCATAGCTGATCGGCTCGCGCAGGCTTCGCGGCGAAAACTGGCGTTCGTCGCGGCCGAGCCGGCGCAGCGCCTGGCGCACCACGCTGGTCTGGTCCTCATCGTCGTAGATGGCGAAATCGCGAGGGATGCCGATCAACGGCCCGTCCTGCCGGAGCAGCCGGGCGCAAAAGGAATGGAACGTCCCCACCCACGGCGCGGCGCCGGCCTCGGGAACCAGGGCGCGGATGCGCTCCTTCATTTCGGTGGCGGCCTTGTTCGTGAAGGTGACCGCCAGGATCGCCTCGGGCCGCACGCCTTGCGAAATCAGCCAGGCGACGCGGTAGGTGATGACGCGCGTCTTGCCCGTCCCGGCGCCGGCGACCACGACCACCGGTTTCGCCGCTTCGACCGCCTTGCGCTGGCCTGGATTCAGATCGTCGAGAAGAGACATTGAAGCGATTGTAGTGAACGCGCCGCAAGGGCGGCAAACGGCGCTCAAAAACCAAGCATTATTGCGTAAATCCGGCTTGCGTGAATCGGGCCGGAAGGAACCGGGCGCGGTTTAATCGGGGCCGGCGCCGGAAAGAGCCGCCTGGAAAAACATGATGGATTGCGAATTCCCCAAAAACTTCAGCTCGGGGACGTAGAGCTGGGCGTAGCGCAGCGCGTCGTAACGCCCGCCGAGGTCGAAATAGAGAAAACCGTGTACCGTCGCGCCGGGCGCGACCACCGCGGCCGGAAAAGAGAGCGACTCGAGCCGGTCCCGCAACGCCCGCCATTTCTTTTCCTTATTGCCGCGCGGAAGCGGCAGGGGCAGCCGCTCGCGCGGGACTTCGACATTGGCCGGGTGGGGATGCAGGATCATGGTGGCCAGATCGCCCGAGCCGAGCGGCTCGATCTGTTGCCGGTCGCTGCCCGGCAGTTTCACCTCCAGGCGAATCTTGTCCATCGAGATGGCGAGGGGCCAACGCGTCGAATTGCGAACGTAGACTTCCAGGGGAAGAACGCCCGCCTTAAGAGGATTTTCCTTCCCGATGGCCTGCCTGGCGCGATGGGGATTCTGATACGGGTCGCAAGCGACCAGGATTCCCTGATGGGAATCGCGGGCGGGGAGTTTCGCGGGGTCCACCGGGGCGGTTTGCGGCAAGGCAAACGCGAACAGCAGTGTGGCTACCAGCGCAAAACGCACCAAAAACCCTCCCTTGGGCCCGGTCCCGATTCTGCTTCGAGCCCGCGTGCCCCTATAATAGCGCGTCTGTTCGGTTCGCGACCGACGCGGGCCGAACGCGATCGTCCATGTATTCTGCTTACAGTTTCCTGCTGGCCGTGGGAATGCTCGCCGCGCTGCCCTATTTCGCCGTCAAGGGCCTCCGCCACGGGAAGTACTGGCGAAGTCTGCCGCAGCGCCTGGGCTGGCTCCCGAAAGGGCTCGCCGGTGACGCGGCCCGCGCTCCGGGTGCGCTCTGGATTCACGCGGTATCGGTCGGCGAAGTGATGGCGGCGGTGCCCCTGGCCCGCCGTCTGAAGGAGCGCTTCCCGCAGCGCCGCCTGATCATTTCCACGACGACCGATACGGGCCAGCGGATGGCTCGCGACCGGATCGACTGGGCCGACGCGTTTTTTTATTTTCCGTTCGATTGGCGGGTGGTGGTACGGCGCGTTTTTCGCTGTGTGCGGCCGGCATTCGTTGTCATACTCGAAGTGGAGATCTGGCCGAATTTCCTGCGCGTGGCTCGCGAGGGGGGCGTTCCCGTGATTTTTGCGAGCGCCCGTGTTTCCGAGCGCTCGTTTCGCCGCTACGGCTGGGTCAAAGGATTGACGCGCCGGGCGCTTTCGGACGCGAGCGGTTTTCTGGCGCAGACCGACGAGGACGCCCGGCGACTGGTCGCCCTGGGCGCGCCGCCAAATCTTGTGGAGACAGGAGGAAACTTGAAATTCGATGTTCCAGCGCCTGCCGGGAACGAACTGGCGGGCTGGCTCGCCGAAGAAGCCGCCCAGGCCGGGCGGTCGCCGGTGATCGTCGCCGGCAGTGTTGTGGCGGGCGAGGAAGAGGCCGTGCTCGACGCCTTTGCCCGCCTGCGCGGCCGCTTTCCGAAAGCCCTGCTCGTGCTGGCTCCGCGCAAGCCGGAACGATTCGACGCCGCCGCGGCCCTGGCCGAGGCGCGCGGATGGGGCCTCTTGCGCCGCAGCCGGCTGAACTCCGCCGGGCCGCTCGATGCCGGCGTGTTTCTCGTGGATTCGATCGGCGAACTCGGCGGATTGTACCGGACCGCCGACCTGGTTTTCGTCGGGGGATCTCTTTTCGATGCCGGCGGACACAATATCCTCGAACCGGCGGCCCTGGGAAAAGCGCCGGTTTTCGGCCCTTACATGCAGAACTTCCGGGAAATCGCCCAAAAGTTCCTCGATAGCGGCGCCGCCGTTCAGGTTTCCACGGCGGACGAGTTGGGCCGCGTCTGGCTCGACTATTTCCTCGACGAAGACAGGCGAGAGGCGGCGGGCCGGCGCGCCCGTGAGCTGGTGGAAAGCAATCGCGGCGCAACCGAGCGCATCGTCGAAAACGTGGAGATGCTCGTCGCCGCAGGCGGGCCGGGCCGATGAGCGAATTCTGGCGCACGGTTCTGTGGCCGTTTTCGCTCGTATACGGGCTCGCGGCTCGCGCGCGGACCTGGCTCTATCGCCATGGAAAACTCCGCAGCCGGCGGCTGGATGGGATCGTCGTCAGCGTCGGCAACCTGACGGCCGGCGGCACGGGGAAAACCCCGATGGTCATTTGGCTGGCCGGCCAGCTGGTGGCGGCCGGAGAGGCCGTTGCGGTGCTGACGCGCGGCTATCGAAGCATGGAGATGGCCGACGGCAAAGCCAAAGGGAAGTCCCCGCGTCAGGTCAGCGACGAAGTTCTCGTCATCGAAAGTCATCTCGGCGACCGCGTGCCGATCGGCGTCGGCAAGGATCGATACCAGTCGGGGCTCGAGCTCGAACGCAAGGGCGTGAAATGGTTCGTGCTGGACGACGGCTTCCAGCATTTTTCCCTGGCTCGCGACGCCGATCTGGTCCTCATCGACGACACCGATCCCTTCGGGGGCGGGCTGCTGCTGCCGGCCGGACGCCTGCGCGAGCCGATTTCCGGATTGCGCCGCGCCGACGCGATCGTCATCACCCGCGCGGCCAGCGATCCCGAGCTCGAACGGGAGCTCCGCCACTACAGTTCCGCCCCGATCTTCTACGCCCAGACGGAACTGCTGCGCATCACCCGCATTTTCCCTGGGGCGCCTCGTCCCGCGACCGATGCCGAACGCAGCGCGAAATTTCTCGCCTTCTGCGGCACAGGCAATCCGGGCGCTTTTTTCGCCGATCTCAAGCGATGGGGTTTGACCGTCGCCGGCTCGATCCGCTTTCCCGATCATTACCGGTACACGCAGCGGCGGATCAACGAGATGGAGGATTTTGCCGCCGACAGGAATGCGAAGGCCATGCTCTGCACGGAAAAGGACCTCCTGAATTTCGGCGGTCTGAAATTTTCCCGGTTTCCCGTGTTCACCTGCCGCATCGCGATGCGCCCGGCCGATCCGGCCGGGTTGTGGCGTGCGCTGGTCGAGACGATCGAGCGGCGCGGGAAATCGCGGTAAAGACGGCGGCCCGGCGCGTTTCCTCGATCGGCCGCTTTTTTGCGATACTGTTTGCCGGGTAATCGCCCGGTAACGCAAGTCCATTTGAGCCATGCACATCAGGCCGACCGGTCGTGGCTCGGGGGAGACCGAAATTCATGGAGAACGGTAACCGGCGCCGCGCCGCATTCCTCGATCGCGATGGCACACTCGCGGAGGAAATGGGCTACCTGAATCATCTCTCCCGCTTTCGCCTGTTTCCGTTTGCCGCCGAGGCGATTCGCCGCCTCAATCAGGCCGGTTTGGCCGTCGTGGTCGTCACGAATCAATCCGGCGCGACGCGCGGTTTTTTTCCCGAGGAGCTGATCCGCCAGGTGCACGAGCGGATGGTGGCCGAACTCGCCGCCGCCGGCGCCCGCATCGACGCCGTTT
>DATLRW010000165.1:0-6471 GCA_035534495.1 Candidatus Dormiibacterota bacterium
CGCACAGAATCTCACGGTGCATTATCTCTGGGATCTCCCCACCCCGTTTCAGGGCGGGTTTGCCGGCAAAGTCACCAAGGGCTGGCAGCTCGGAGGCGTCGTGACAGCCCAGACCGGCCTGCCGTTCACTCCTTTGATTGCCGGCGATCCGCTCGGTCTGGGTGATACTGCCGCGTTCGCCTATCCGAATCGGATACGCGGGGGAAGCTGCAGTTCCCTGACGAACCCGGGCAATGTGGCCAACTACATCAAAACCCAGTGCTTCGCTTTGCCGACCGCACCTGCCACGCTTCCCAGCGGCGTCAACTGCATTCCCTTTTCATCCTCTCTTCCCAACACATGTTCGAATCTGCTGGGGAACGGGGGACGCAATGAAATCTACGGGCCAGGCATTACAGACGTGGATTTCTCGGTCGTCAAGGACACAAAAATCAGGGAGAACCTGACGCTCCAGTTTCGCGCGGAGATGTTCAACCTCTTCAACCATCCCAACTTCAAACCCCCGGTCGACAACAGCACTATATTCAATTCGGACGGTTCCCCGGCAGGAAACGCCGGCACGCTCGATGCCACGTCTATCGATCCGAGGGAGATTCAGTTCGCCGTAAAAGTACTGTTCTAAAGTTGTAGCTGTGCCGGGAATCCATGCTTGAGGGCTGCGGTCGTGACCGCACCCGCGGGCATGGATTCCCGGTTTCTCGTGTTCGACAGGTGATTCCATGAGAACGCAAATCCGCAGGAAACGGCCCCTTCCCTTCTCCGCGCCTCGCCGGCCGCCGGCCCGAATTCCCAACCAGCCCCTGCATAACGGCGCGAAAAGCTTTTCATAAACCGGTAGAGGCTTGAGGGTGCCGCTTCGCCTGCACATCGAACCAGCCTTTCTCAGGGAGATCCCGGGGACAAACGACAGGGGGGAGATTGAGATGAAGTCGAGGATATCGATTTGTGTGCTTTCCTCGCTGGCCGCAATTCTGGTCAGCGTCTGTTTTGGAGCGAGCGCCAAGCAGCCCGGCAAATCCGCTTCCCGGCCTTCCCGGCCGGCTCCATGTGTCCCGACGGAGGGGTGCATCCCGACGATTTCTACAGCGAACATTGGACGCATGGGCGATTTTTACGTGGGCGGCAAGTGGGTGGGGAAACCGGGCCACAAGGTCATGTACGGCACGATGTACGTCAAGGTGTGGATCCCGAAGAAGATCCTTCACCCGTATCCCGTCGTATTCGTCCAAGGAGGAGGGGGGCAAACCCTCCTGGCCTCCATACAAACACCGGACGGGCGGCCGGGCTGGGCCTATAATTTCGTGGACGCGGGTTACACCGTCTACATGGTCGATCCTCCGGGTGTAGGCCGTGCCGCGTATTTCCCTGGACTTTACCCGAAGCTGAGTCCGCCTCGCACGGCCACAATTATGGAGGAGGAGTGGACCGGGGGCCGACCGCCGACTCCTCAGATGCAGAAGGCTTGGTCGCAATGGAACAAGTATTCGCAATGGCCAAGCGATTCACCGAACAAAGGCAGAATCGGCGACCCGGTATTTGATTATTACGCCAAGACCGAAGTCCAGCATGTCGACGGCTATCAGGAGAAACTTTTTTCGGATGACCTCATACGGCTGCTGGATCTGATCGGCAAACCGGTCGTTATGCTCGTAAATTCAGGGTATGCGCCTTCCGGTTGGGTGGCCGCCGATGCACGGCCGAAACTCATCAAGGGCATCCTCGCCGTCGAGCCGTGGGCCCCACCCATCGTGAACGAAGAATTGGGGGCAACAGGTCCGGGACGCGTCTGGGGCCTGAGCAATCTCCCTCTTCATTACGACCCTCCGGTCAAGAATCCCGCCGATTTGCGGCCGGTACTCCAAACCAAGCCGGTCGCGCCGGGCCTTGACCCCTGCTGGCTTCAGACGCCGCCCGCCCACAAGCTGATCAATATGGAGGGTTACCCGGTGCTCGAAGTGTCCGGTGAGGCGAGCTATCACCGTCCGTACACCCGTTGCGTTGCCGAGTGGCTCAACCAGGCAGGCGTCAAGACCACGTACGTGCGACTCGAAGATATCGGGTTACGCGGAAACGGCCACCAGATGATGTCCGAAAAGGACAGCGCTGCCATCGCGAAGTTCATGATGCAATGGCTCGATAAGAACGTGCACTGAGCCGGACGTCAGGGTTGCCATCGTCGCGTCCGTCGGACAGAAGGGGAAGTAAAATGCGCCGAATTGCAATCGCCGTACTGATGGTCTGCGCCGTTTTCTTCGGGGGGGCATCCGCCGCGCATGCCGGCGCCCGGCAGGCGGATGCCGCGCGCCGCTACGCACAAATCGCCGCCGCGCTACATCCATCCGAAGGCAATTACGTGGTGAAGGATTTCCGTTTCCACAACGGCCAGACGCTTCCGAGCCTTCGCCTCCACTACACGACGCTCGGCCATCCGCGTCGCAATTCCGCCGGCCAGGTGACCAATGCGGTGCTCCTTCTCCACGCCACCGGGGCCACCGGACACCAGTTTTTGGCTCCGCCATTCGCCGGCGTGCTGTTCGGCCCGGGCGAACTGCTCGACGCCCGGCGGTATTTCATCATCCTTCCCGACGAGATCGGACACGGTCGGTCGAGCAAGCCGAGCGACGGCCTGCGCATGAACTTTCCACGCTACGACTACGCGGACATGGTCCGGGCCCAGCATCTGCTCGTAACGCGCGGTCTCGACGTGAACCATCTGCACCTGGTGGGCGGCACCTCGATGGGCTGCATGCACACCTGGTTGTGGACCGAGGAGTATCCGGGGTTCATGGACGCGGCTCTGCCGTTCGCCTGTATGCCGGTTCCCATCGCCGGCCGCAATTGGATCGCCCGCCAGATGGTCATCGATGATATCCGCGAAGATCCGGCCTGGGACAACGGCGACTATACGAAGGAACCCGAAAGCGGCCTGCGCGGCGCGCTTGGGATGATCTTCTTTCTCCTCAGCGCTCCGCTTCACGATCATCAGATCTATCCCACTCGCGAGGCCGCCACGCGTTTTGCCCGCGAGTTCGTGAAAGACAGACTGCCTCACTTGGACGCCAACGACATGATCTATCAATGGGACGCCTCCCGCGATTACAACCCGGAGCCGCGTCTCGGCGAAGTCCGCGCCTGGGTGACGGCCATCAATACCGCCGACGATCAGATCGATCCCGTCGTGCTGGTCGGCATCGAGCGACGCGAAATCCGCAAAGTGAAGCGCGGCCGCTTCGTTCTTCTGCCGGTTTCCGATGGGACCGTCGGCCACGCCACCTACAACCACCCGGCTGTCTGGAAACAGTATCTGGCCCAACTGCTGCGCGAAAGCAGCCGCTAAAAACGCCACGGCCGGTGCACGCCGGCCATGCGTTCCTCCGGAACGCGTCTCTCGAGTTTCCGCCGAGTCAGAGGGGGCTTGAGCGTTTGCCAGCTTCCCTTCTCGGCACTCGTCTCCGAGCCATGGTTCGTTCTCCGTCCGAGGTCCTCGCCGTTTCTCCGGCGCCGCGGCGTGAGGTATCCCACCCCGATTGCCCCCCCAACAACGGGCCGCTTGACGCCATTTCGACGGCCCGGCTCGGGCTGGCTGACGCCATCGTGGCTGGCGTGCGAAATTGCCGTTGACGACCGGCCCGCGAGGTGTAGAGTACAGCGGTTGGAACGGCGAAGAGGGAGATCCCGATCCATGTACGCACATAAACCGCCACTTCTGACTACCCCCGGAGAGCCAAAGTAATCCACCGAAGGAGCGAAGGATCCGTCGCCATGACTGCAAAGCCGAATTCGCCTGGACGTCGATTCCGCGACGCACTGAGCCAGGAGAAACCGCTCCAAATTGCCGGAGCCATAACCGCCTACACCGCTCGCATGGCGGAAGCGACGGGCTTCCGCGCCCTCTATCTCTCCGGAGGCGGCGTCGCGGCGAATTCCCTGGGAATGCCCGACCTCGCCATGAGCACGATGGATGATGTGCTGACCGACGCCAGGCGCATTATCGACGCCACAACGTTGCCGCTCCTGGTGGACGTGGATACGGGCTGGGGCACCGCTTTCAACATTGCGCGCACGGTGCGGTCCATGAGCCGGGCCGGCGTTGCGGCCATTCATATCGAGGACCAGGCGGGCGCGAAACGCTGCGGCCATCGCCCCGGCAAGGAGATCGTCCCTGCCGGTGAGATGGTCGATCGCATCAAGGCCGCCGTGGATGCACGGATCGAGCCGGATTTTGTCCTCATGGCACGCACGGACGCGCTGGCGAGCGAAGGTCTGGACCGGGCGATCGAGCGGTCCGCCGCCTACGTGGAAGCCGGCGCGGACATGATCTTCGCCGAGGCCGTGACGGACATCTCGATGTACACACAGTTCAAGAGAGCCGTCCGCGTTCCGATTCTCGCCAACATCACCGAGTTCGGCCGAACGCCGCTCTACACGCGGGACGAACTCGCCTCGGCGGGTGTGGACATGGTTCTCTATTGCTGCGGCGCTTACCGCGCCATGAACGCGGCGGCGCTGAAGGTCTACCAGGCGATCCGCAACGAGGGAACGCAAAGGAACGTGGTGGGCCTGATGCAGACGCGGGAAGAGCTTTACGAATTTCTCGGATACCACGAGTACGAGCAAACGCTCGACCGGCTGTTCGCGAAAAGCAAGAAGCCATGATTCGCGGGACCGCCGGCGCCCGCGTGATCGAGCCGAGGATGGATGACGGGATCGTCACGCGTATGGCCCGATACACCGGTTCCGGGAACCTTCCATTCACACCGATCGAACAGCGGAAATAGATGCCGTTCTTAGCCAGGGGCGGTTAGAGAGGGACAAGAGCTGTGTCCGTCAGCAACATACGGCCAGAGCCCGACCGGGTTCTCGTTGATATCGTCGATTACGTGAAATCGTACGAGGTGAGGAGCGAGCTGGCGTACACAACTGCGCGACACTGCCTGATCGATGCGCTTGGCTGCGGACTGGAAGCCCTCGAATATCCGGCATGCACGAAGCTCCTGGGTCCGATCGTTCCCGGCACCGTTGTGCCAAACGGCGCGCGAGTCCCGGGCACGCCGTTTCAGCTCGATCCGGTTCAAGCGGCATTCAACATCGGCGCCATGATTCGCTGGCTGGATTTTAGCGACACGTGGCTGGCCGCGGAGTGGGGCCATCCCTCCGACAATCTCGGCGGGATTCTCGCGGTCGCGGACTGGCTGTCTCGAACCGCTGCCGCCGCGAATCAGAAGCCGCTCGCAATGAGAGAAGTGCTGACGGCCATGATCAAGGCCTACGAAATCCAGGGCTGTATCGCCCTCGAGAATTCGTTCAACAAAGTGGGGCTCGATCATGTCGTCCTGGTCAAAGTGGCGTCGGCTGCCGTCGTATCGCAATTGCTCGGGTTGACCAGGGAGCAGACTCTGGCCGCGCTTTCGCAGGCGTGGATTGACGGCCAAAGCTTGCGCGCGTACCGTCACGCGCCGAACACCGGTTCCCGAAAAAGTTGGGCGGCTGGCGACGCAACAAGCCGGGCCGTTCGTTTAGCGCTGATTTCCCGGACGGGCGAGACCGGCTATCCGTCGGTTCTGACGGCAAAGAAATGGGGCTTTTACGATGTTCTGTTCAACGGGCAGCAGTTCCGGTTCGAGCGGCCCTACGGATCGTACGTGATGGAGAATGTCCTGTTTAAGATCAGCTTTCCGGCGGAGTTTCATGCGCAGACCGCCGTCGAGGCGGCGATGACCCTGTATCGGAAACTGAAGGCCGCGGGCAAATCCGCCGCCGACATTCGGAAAATCACCATTCGCACGCAAGAGGCCGCGATTCGCATCATCGATAAAAAGAGTCCGCTTCATAATCCGGCCGACCGGGACCACTGTATTCAGTACATGATCGCGGTGCCGCTGCTTTTCGGCAGACTGGTAGCGTCCGACTACGAAGACCGGGTTGGGTCGGACCCGCGCGTTGACGCTCTCCGGGGAAAAATGGAAACCGTGGAAGATCCGCGGTTCACCGCGGACTATTTCGATCCTGAAAAGCGCTCGATCGCCAATTCACTGCGAATCGAGATGGCGGACGCCTCTGTTTGGGAAGAGACCGTTGAATACCCCATAGGACACAGGCGCCGCCGCAAAGAGGGCATCCCCTTGCTCGAGGCCAAATTCAAAGCAAATTTGGCCCGGCGTTTTCCGCCCTCGCAGCAAACGAGAATCCTCGACGTGTCGCTCGACCAGGAGAAACTCGAAAAGATGCCGGTACAGGATTACGTCGATCTCTATGTCCCTTAGCAGCCCGTGGTGAAAGTCGAGTGCGAGTGAGTTTTGTTTTGTGTAACCAATTGTAACTTGTATCGAAGAGGAATCTCCGTAGAATGCTCATCGAGAGTTCAGGAGAAAACTCGATGGCGATGGGAACCCGAAGGCGAAGGCAGCGGCAGAAACGGCTCTGGATCAGCCAGAGCGAGTTGGCGCAAGGGCCGGGGCACCCGTTTTACAA
>DATLRW010000166.1:0-10531 GCA_035534495.1 Candidatus Dormiibacterota bacterium
CGGTCGAATACGCCGGTGAGGATCAGGCGGAGGCAATGCAGTCCGGTTTCGGCGTGCCATCCCCAGCCGGCCAGGGACAGCCCCAGACCGACGTTTCCGGGCAACCCACTGTAATAGGCGTCCTTCACGGGCTGAGTCGGAAGACCGGGATGGACGTAAATCGGAACGTCCAACGCTTGCACCGCCTCGAAGACCGGCGTAAAGCGCGGGTCGTCGAGAAAGACTCCGTTCAACGTGCCCGAGACGATCAACCCTTTGAAATGGAGGCTCCCGATGCAGCGCTCGAGTTCCCCGGCCGCCTTTTCCGGCTCCTGCAGGGCCACCGTTGCGAAGGCGGCGAAACGGTCCGGATGAGCCGACACGGCGGCGGCCAAGCGGTCGTTGACGTCGCGCACGAGCGAGGTGGCGGCGGCCGGGGCCAGCTTGTCGAGTCCGGCGCTCGAAAGCGACATGACCTGGAGGTCGATTTGGGCGGCGTCCATATCGGCGAGGCGTTCCGGCCCCAGGTCCAACAGCCGGCGAGTGAGTTCCTGTATCCGCGCATGCGCAGGACGAAATTGGCCGGTGGCTTTCAGAAATTCCGGCGTGGTGAAATGCTCTTCGAGAGTGATTGTTCGCATAGGCATATTATCGGCATATTGTCCGGAATTTCCATTAGTAACCCCGGCCCGGCCGGGAATGACCAGGCGCGACACTGCATCCCGATTCCGCATAAACAAGGCCCGCGGCCGCCGGAGGCGGCAACGCGCGTTGCGTGGGCCGGTGCGCGTTTGCGATAATCCGAGCGACCAGATCGACATCGGGAACAGCGCGCGCCAAAGGAATTCCTCTTCCCGGCCTGCCGGGACTCGGAATGACAACCGCGCCGGACGGCATTTCCACAGAGGGGCGGACCTTGACCGGGAACGACATTCGGCGATCATTTCTGGACTTTTTCGCGGGCAAGGGCCATCGCGTCGTGCCCAGCTCCTCGCTGGTCCCCATGGGCGACCCAACGCTGCTCTTCTCGAATGCGGGGATGAATCAGTTCAAGGACGTTTTCCTCGGGCTCCAGCAGCGCGAATACAAGCGGGCCACATCCTGCCAGAAGTGCGTGCGGGCCGGCGGCAAACACAACGACCTGGAAGTGGTCGGACGCACGCGCCGCCATCACACGTTTTTCGAGATGCTGGGAAATTTCAGCTTCGGCGACTACTTCAAGCGCGACGCGATCGCCTTCGCCTGGGAACTGACGAGCGGCGTCTGGCAGATTCCCCGCGACCGGCTCTATTTCACCGTGCACATCGACGACGACGAGGCGTTCACGCTCTGGCGCGAGGTGGCGGGAGCCGAAGCCGAGCGCATCGCCCGGTTCGACGAGGACAATTTCTGGGCCATGGGCGACACCGGCCCGTGCGGGCCGTGCTCGGAACTGTTCTACGATCTGGGACCCGGAGCGAGCGAGAAAGGCCACGCCGACTGCCGCTTCCCGTGCGATTGCGGCCGTTACGTGGAAATCTGGAACCTGGTTTTCATGCAGTTCAACCGCGACGCCGGCGGCCAGATGACGTCCCTGCCGCGTCCCTCGGTCGATACGGGCGCGGGCCTCGAACGGGTCGCGGCAGTCCTGCAAGGCAAGCTGAGCAATTTCGACACCGACCTGCTGCGCCCGCTGGTTGAGGCGGCCGGCGAGCTGAGCGGCAAACCGTACGGGAACGATCCGGAAAACGATATTTCCCTGCGCATCCTGGCCGACCACAGCCGTGCGGCGACATTCCTGGTTTCCGACGGCGTTCTGCCGTCGAACGAGGGGCGCGGCTACGTCCTGCGAAAGATCATCCGCCGGGCAATCGACCACGGCCGCCGGTTGGGCCTGGGCGATCCATTCCTTTATCGCTTGGCGGGGGATGTGGCCGAACTCATGAAGGAGCCCTATCCCGAGCTATCGCATTCGATCGCGAGGACCGCGACGGTGGTGCGCGAGGAAGAGGAAAAATACGCGCGGCTGGTGGTACCGGCGCTGCGCGCCCTCGAAAAGCGGCTCCAGGACTCGGCCGAAGCCGGCGGCCGGTCGGCGATTGCGGGGGCCGACCTCTTCTTCGCCTACGACACTTTGGGTCTGCGTCCCGATTTCGTACTCGATCTGGCCGACCAGCGCGGCTGGGGCGTGGCCGCCGACGCCGAAAGCGGCTTCGAGGCGGAACTGGGAAAGCAGCGCGATCGGGCCAAGTCGTCCTGGAAGGGCGCCGCCAAGGAAGTGGCGCATCCCGTCTACGCGAAACTGGCCGAGACGTTCCGCACCGAGGCCGATTTCTACTATGGCAACGAGGCCCGCGCGTGCCGGATTTTGGCCATCGTCGAAGGGCAGAGGCAGGTGGAGCGCGCCGAGCCGGGTTCCCAGTGCGAAGTGGTGCTGGACCGGACAACGATCTACGCCGAATCGGGCGGCCAGGTGGCCGACGTCGGCTGGTTCTACGACGACGGGCACCAGCGCCAGCTCGCCGAAGTGAGCGGCGCCTATTATCCGGTCGCCGGCCTGGTCGCCCATCGAGTGCTCGCGCTCGAAACCCTGGCCGTCGGTGAAACGGTGACAACCGTAGCCGATGGCTCCCGCCGGGACCGCGCGCGCCGCAACCACACGGGCACCCATCTGTTGCACGCCGCGCTGCGCGACGTGCTGGGAACGCACGTCAAGCAGGCCGGCTCGCTGGTCGATGCCGACCACCTGCGGTTCGATTTCTCCCATTTCGCCCCGCTCGACGCCGAAGAGATCGAGGAGATCGAGCGGCAGGTGAATCGGGAAATCCTGAAGAACGCGAAACTCGATACGGAAGTGACCTCGCTCGAAGAGGCGCTCGGGTCGGGCGCGCTGGCCTTTTTTGGCGAGAAATACCCGGAACTGAATGTGCGGGTGGTCACCATTCCCAATGCCAGCGCCGAAGGCGGGTTCTACAGCCGGGAGCTGTGCGGCGGCACGCACGTGCGCCGGACCGGCGATATCGGCGTCTTCAAAATAGTGGTGGAACAGTCGGTAGCGGCAGGGGTACGCCGGATCGAGGCGATCACGGGCGAAGCGGCGGTCGAGGACTACCGCCGCAAGCAGACCACGCTCGAAGCGGCGGCCAGCCAGTTGGGAGTGGGTCCGGCGGACGTGGTCGGGGCCATCGAGCGGCTCGAGTTGAACGTCAAGCAGCTCGAACATGAGATGGACAGACTGAGGAGGAAGGCGGCTCGCTCGAAGCTGGACGATCTGGCCGAACAGGCGCGGATGATCGGCAACGTGCGGGTCCTGGCGGCCCGGGTGCCCGACATTGACCGGGAAACGATGCGGGAGCTGGCCGATTCGCTCCGGAAAAAGCTCGGAAGCTCCGTCGTGGTTCTCGGAACGGCGACGGACGACAAGGTGGCACTGGTCGCCGCCGTCACCAAAGACCTCATAGCCAAGGTTCACGCCGGCAAACTGATACGGGCGGTCGCCCAGATGGTGGACGGAAACGGCGGCGGAAAGCCCGATCTGGCCGAAGCTGGCGGGAAAGACACATCCCGGCTGGAAAGTGCCATCCAGCAGGTGCCCGGGATGGTCGAGCAGATGCTATAATTTCTTCCGCCAGAAACTTGCCGCGAGATTCAGCCCTGCTTCCCGGCCCTGACGGGCCTCCCTTCTCGGAAGTGGGCTGATCTGCCTTCCCTGTTGACGCGGATGGGAAGACTATCTACCTGGGTACAAACGGGGCTTGCGATCGCCCTCGTGGTGTTCGCTTTGCCTGCCGCTGCGCAGATCACAGCCCTGCAAAGCGGCGGGGGGATTATCGTCTATACGAACGACGATGCCCCGAACGGACCGATCGCTCGAGGCCGTGGCCGTTTTCCCGTCCCCGATCATTCATTCCAGAAAAGCCGCTTCGAGCCGCTCGTGCGGCAAGGCCGGCTGGTGTTCACGAACCAATGAGAACGGTGCGCATTTCACGTCTGTGCCTGCTGGCACTGACCGCGGCGCTGGCTGCGGCAAGCGCTGCGGGTGCGCGACAGGCAAACGAGCCGACGACGGCGCAGCAGCAATATCAGCTTGCGCAAAAGCTCGAAGCGGCCCTCGAAGTCCGTCCCGGCGGCACGCGGACCGAGGTCGATTACCGGAAGGTGATCCAAGCCTACCGGACTGCCGAGAATCTCTCGCCGACGCCGCTGCTGGCCGCGCCGTCGCTGGTCGCCATCGGGCGCCTGTACAACGAGATGGGCCATCTGTTCGACACCCGGTATTTCCAAAAGGCATTGGATACCGACCGGTACCTTCTCCGGCTGTATCCGCATTCGCTCGAAGCGCCCGAGACCCTCTATTCCATTGCCGAAATCGAGAAGGGCCCGCTCGAAGATCCTGTTTTGGCGAGAAAAGAACTCCAGTCGATTGTCGAGCTGTATCCTTCCTCCGATCAGGCCGATCGCGCCCGCCTGGAACTGACCCAACCGAGGCACACGCGCGGAGCCTCTTCCGAGCATGCCGTTTCCAACCGGGAAGATAATCCGGTGGCCAGTCCGCCTCCCGAGACGGGGCCGGTGGCGGGCGGAGAAGAGGGCCGGCGCCCGGCCCTGGTTCGCACGGTGGCCACCGAGCAGATCCGGGGCGCGACGCGCATCGTGGTCTACCTGAACGGGCCCGTGAAGTTCCGTTCCGCCCGGATTGCCCGTCCCGACCGCGTCTATTTCGATCTTTCGCGCGCCTATCTCGTCCATCCACACGGCATGCGGCTGAGCCCGCGTTCGGCAGCCGTGAGTTCGGTGGAGGTGGCCCAAAATCAGCCGCACGTTGTCCGCGTCGTGCTCGACATCCGCCGGGGCGACGGCTACTCGGCTTCCCTTCTCCACCATCCCTACCGGCTGGCGATCGACGTGGGCCGGCGGGTACACCGAAACGGGGAATCCGCCCAAATTGTTGCCGAGGGCAGGGCAACGGCAAACGGGCCGGTCGCGGACGCGAATGATACGCCGGGAGCAACCCGGGAGGAGCTACCGGCAAAAGGCAACCTCACCCCCGCCCGGCCGACGCATTCCGGGATGACGTCGTTGACGCGGGCCTTGGGACTGAAAATCGACCGCATCGTCATCGACCCCGGCCATGGCGGCTTCGATACCGGCGCGATCGGGCCCAACGGACTGGAGGAAAAAACGGTCGCTCTGGCCATCGCCAGGCGGCTGGGCCGGCTGATCCGCCAGCATCTGCCGGGAACGCAGGTGATCTATACGCGCGACAGCGACCGCTTTGTCCCTCTCGAGGAGCGCACGAAGCTCGCCAACGAGAAGAAGGCCGACCTGTTCATTTCGATTCACGCGAACTCCAGCCCCGACCCCGCCGCGCGGGGCGTCGCGGTGTATTACCTGAATTTCACCACCTCGCCCGACGCCATCGCGGTGGCCGCGCGCGAGAATGCCCTGGCCCAGGAGCCCGTGCACCGGCTGCAGTCCCTGCTCAAGGAGATTTCCCTGAACGACAAGATCGAGGAGTCGCGGGACCTGGCCGTGGACGTCGATCATTCCCTCGTCGACGAACTCCGCCTGGGGCATGTCGACGTGGACAACCGCGGGGTGAAAAAGGCGCCGTTTGTCGTGCTGATCGGCGCTCACATGCCTTCGATCCTCGTCGAAGTATCTTTCCTCAGCAATCCGATTGACGATCGGCTGCTCGGGAAAGCCAGTTACCAGCAGAGGATCGCTCAAGGCCTCTTCGACGGCGTCCATCGCTACCTTTCCAGCCTGAACAGCCTGAGCTTTAAAGAGGCGAAATCCTCACCCGCCACCGAGCGCTGACCGGCGTTTCCGAAGCGAGCCGGAGCAGCCCGGTCGGCCGCGAGGATGGAACAGTCCGGAGGGCCGAGTTAGAATAGGGGAAATGCGTGTCTGGCTGTGCTTCGCGATGCTATTCCTGGCTGTGCCGCCGGTAGCGGCGCAGAAGGTCTTGCCCGCCCGCTTCGCCGGCTGGCAAGCGGTGGCCGCCGGTTCGAGCACGGCGACTGCGCCCGAGCCTTCGCCCGCCAACGCCGCGCTTTTCCGCGCGTGCCATCAACAATCGGTCGAGCAACAGGTCTACCAGCGAAACGGAGCGACGATTACCGTAACGGTCCACCGGCTGGGCGATCCTTCCTACGGCTACAGCGCCTATTCCCTGCTGCGGCCGGCGCCGGTTACCGACTTTCGCCCCACGGCCCATTCAGCCGTTGGCGCCAACGAGGCCATGCTGCTGCTCGGCAACCTCCTGGTGGATATCTCCGGCCAGAACCTCGCGGCCGACGCCAGGGATTTCACCGCGCTGGCCGCCCAGCTCAAGCCCCATGCGAGCGACGAACCCTATCCCACGCTGTGGCAGTATCTGCCCGCTGAGCGACTGATCCCGCATTCGGATCGCTACGCGCTAAACGCCCGGACATTCGAGCAGGCCCTGGGCGTGGCGACCGGCCCGTGGGCTTCCGGAGGATGGGTCGGATTTGAACAGGACGATGCCGAGGCCGAAGTGGCGCAATACAGGATCGCGGGGCGGCCGGCAACGCTCGTTCTCCTCTCCTACCCCACATCCGATCTGGCCGCCGGTCACGTCAAGGAAATCGAGAAGCTGTTTGACGTGAATCCCGGGGCGAAACCGTCGGGCGGGAAACCGGTCCTGTATGCGAGGCGCACAGGATCGCTCGTGGGTCTGGTTTCGGGAGCGCCGAGCCAGGCGGCCGCCGAGAGGCTGCTCCGGCAAATCCGGTATCAGACGGTCGTCACCTGGAACGCGCCTCCCCTCAAGCCGCGCCAGCTGTCGATGGGCGACTACGTTGTCGGAAGCATCTACGGCACATTCGCCATTATCGTCATCGCTTTTGTGGCGGGAATCGCGCTGGGCATGATCCGAATCGTCGCCAAGCGCTTCATACCCGGCCTGGTCTTCGATCGACGCCGCTCGGTCGAAATCCTGCAGCTCGGCCTCAACTCAAAACCGATCGACGCCCGCGACTTCTACTGAGGGCGTTCCCCGTCCCGAAATCCGGTCCCCGCATCCCCGCCGCCGGCCCCGCATTGTTACGTCGTTACGTAAACAGTTACGCGAAAAGTTACCTGAAAATGCCGGCGGCCAACTTTCTCTCGGGCCGCGCATCAGTTATAGTCGTGGGGTTTGCCCGCCGAGGCGGAGCCAATGGCGGACGTGGAGGAAGGATGGGAAAGCGGTTGTTTACACGGGGCAACGGCACGGGCCGGACGAGGCGGCTGGGGGCAGCGGCGCTAGCGGCGGCACTCGTCGGAATGGCCGCGCCGGCCTGGGGCGCCCCGATCACCTGCGCCGTCGTAAAGAAGGCATTCGCGGCCAACTGTGTGATGTGTCACATGACCAAAGGCACTGGCAATTCCGCTATCGGCACTCCCGATTTCACCGACCCTAAATGGCAGGCGGCCCACAAAAACACGGAACTGATTGACGCCGTCACGGACGGGGTCAAGGGCACGGCCATGCCTTCCTGGAAGGGTCAGTTCAGCTCCGCGGAGATCGACGCCCTAGTGAAGTGCGTGGTGCGCGGGTTTGGAAAAAAGGCCGCTCCCGCTGCCGCCGCCGTGGCCGCCGCCGCTCCCGCCCATCACGGCCCATCCAAATAGCCGCCCGCGCGGCGCCGTGGCGGCGCTAGAGTTCCAGCACCCCGCGAACGATTCCCTCCCCGATATCGTCCCGCAGCGAGAAGCCAAGACGTTTGCAAAGGGCGCGCATTTCAAGATTTTCCGGAAGAATATTGGCGGTGACTTTCCTGAGTTTCTCGGCCCGGGCGATCTCCAGGCTCTTGTGCACGAGTTCGGTGCCGAGGCCGCGGTGCTGGAAATCGTCGAGGATCACGACGGCGATCTCGGCCGAATCGGTGCCGTGGATCTTGGTCAGGCGAGTGACGCCGAGGATCCGGCTTCCCCGGCCCGAAGGGTCCCGCAGCTCGGCCACCAGAGCCATTTCGCGGTCGTAATCGACGAAACAGATGCGCGTGAGCCGTTCGTGCGCGGTGCGAGTGCTCAATTTCAACGGCTGGAAATAGCGCAGGTAGACGCTGCGTTCGGAAAGTTTTTCGTGGAACCGGATGATCAGCGGCTCGTCCTCGGGACGGATCGGGCGAATCGTGACCGCGGCGCCGTCCTTCATCGTCCATTGGCTCACGTATTGCGCGGGATAGGGACGAATGGCCGGGCGAGGCAAACGGTCCTCGGGGATTTGGGCGTCATGAAGAACGACGCGGGCGTCGAGCGCCAGCAACTGGCCGGGCGAGGCGACCAGAGGATTGATGTCGATTTCCTTGATGCGAGACTGTTCGGCGACGAGCTCGCTGAAGCGGACGAGCAGATCTTCGAGCGCGGCCATGTCCACCGGCGGACGTCCGCGAACGCCCCGGAGGGCGGCGTAGATTCGCGTCTGCTCCATCATGCGGCGCGCCAGCGTGGAGTTGAGCGGGGGAAGCGCCAGGGCGTTGTCCCTGAAAATCTCGACAAGCTGGCCTCCCGCTCCGAATAAAAGTACGGGGCCGAACTGGTCGTCCATCGAGCTGCCGACGATCAGCTCGTAGCCCTCCAGCCTGGCCATGGGCTGCACGGTGACGCCGAGGAAATGCCCCGAACCCTTCTTTTCCTCGACCGAACGGCGAATCTCGTCAAAGGCGCCGCGCACCTGATCGGCGCTTTGCAGATTGAGCTGGACGCCGCCCACATCGCTTTTGTGCGTGATCGTTTCCGAATGGAGCTTTACGGCCACGGGATAGCCGATTTCGCCGGCGATGCGAGCGGCTTCGCCCGCGTCCCCGGCGATTTCCGTGCGAACCGTAGGGATGCCGTAGGCCGAGAGGAGATTCTTGGACTCGTATTCGGTCAGCAGGGTGCGGCCGGCTTCGCAAACGAGATGGACGATGCTTTGAGCCTGCGCGCGGTCCAGGGTGTCCTCGTTCCGGACCGACGGTGTTTCGTAGAGCCCGCGGAGATTATAGGCGTAGCGCCACATGTAGTTGAACGCCTGGACGGCCGTATCGGGAAAAGGAAAGGTGGGAATCCCGGCGCGATTCAAGATTTCCTCGCCGCCCGCAACGTCGGCGCCTCCCATCCAGCTGGCGAGCAGCGGCTTGCCGGTGGAAGAGGCGTAAGGCCGAAGCTGCTCGGCGATCTGCGTGGGATGGGTCACGCCCTGCGGCGCCAGGATGACGAGCATGCCGTCGATGCCGGGGTCCTTGGAGGCAATTTCCAGCGCCTTGGCATAGCGCCCGGGATCGGCATCGCCGAGGATGTCGATAGGATTGTTGTGGCTCCAATGCGCCGGCAAAAAGCTGTCGTATGCCGCCAGGGATTCCGGCGAGAGCACGGCCAACCGGCCGCCGTGGGAGACAAGCGCGTCGGTCGCCAGTACGCCCGGCCCGCCGGCATTGGTGAGGATGGCCAAACGGGGACCTGCGGGAAGCGGCTGCTTGGCGAGAACCTCGGCCATATAAAAAATATCGGCCATGGAATCGACGCGCAGGACGCCGACGCGGCGGAAGGCGGCGTCGAGCACTTCGTCGCTGCCGGTGAGCGAGCCGGTATGGGAAGCGGCAGCCTTTGCCGCGGCGGCGCTGCGTCCCGCCTTGATCACGATCACCGGCTTCGAAAGCGCCACCTCGCGCGCGGCGGATAGAAACGATCGCGCGTCACCGACCGATTCCATGTAGATGACGATGCTGTCGGTGCGGGGGTCGTGGCCGAAATAATCGATCAGGTCGCCCCAATCCACATCGAGCATCGACCCGATGGAAACGAAACCGCTGAAGCCCACCAGCTCGCGCAGGCTCCAATCGAGCACGGCCGTGCACAACGCCCCGCTCTGGCTGATGAAGGCCACATTGCCGGGACGGGCCATGGCGCTGGCGAACGTGGCGTTCATGCCCCCGATGGGATTCATCACGCCCAGGCAGTTGGGGCCGACCAGGCGCATCTTTCCGCGAATGATTTCGGCGATTTCCCGCTCGAGCTGGCGACCGGCCTCCCCGTGTTCCTTGAAACCGGCGGAGATGACGATCGCCGCGGGCACGCCCAGATCGACCGCCTGGCGAATGATGCCGGGCACGGTGGCCGCGGGCGTGGCGACGACGATCAGGTCCGGCTTTTCCGGCATCTCCTTCAGGTCGGGATAGGCGCGAATTCCCAGCACGCTTGGCCGGTTGGGGTTCACCGGGTAGACCGTTCCTCCGAAAGGCGAGCTGAGCAGATTCCAGAGCACCGAGCGGCCGACGCTGCCCGGGCGCTCGGTGGCGCCGACGACGGCCACGCTCCCGGGCTTGAAAATCGGGTCCAGCGGATGGCCCTCCGTGCGGAGCAGATCGTGCGCCGGGTCGAGAACGATCTTCTTTCCGCTCGGGGGGGGCTGCGAACTTACAGTGTGTATGGTCATCGGAGCCTAGCGGCGGACCTCGGCTCTGTGTCGGGTCCTCTATGCTGCCAACGATGATTCAATTCACGGTGGGAAGTCAACCAGGCGTTTGCCGCGCGAAGGGCTCACTGTAAGCGCTTCTCACTGCGGAACGGCGGAAAGCCTCTG
>DATLRW010000167.1:0-32399 GCA_035534495.1 Candidatus Dormiibacterota bacterium
GATTTCGATGCCCGCAGAAGGGTTGCGGCGCAATCGTGCCATGGGAGCGGAAGCGATGAGAATCACCGTGGTTGGGGCAGCGGCAATCGTCCTGGCGGTGGTCGCAGCGGTCTTGCTGATCCGCCATTTGAACAATCAGAACAAGCCGAATCCAGGGCCGAATCCCGGTCAAAACGCAGCCTAAACGGAGGGCCTCGCTTCGGGGCAATTCAGACCCTTGCTGCTGGAAGAGACAAGTCGTATGCTTTCGCCCGAACAAAGGGCAAGACGGGTCACAGAGAAAGGAGCGTCACGAGTGGCCCGTCGGAGGTACCAGCGAGGGTGTCTGTTCCTTCGCGGCAGGAAACGAAAGGTCTGGGTGCTCCGCTTCCGTGAGGACGTAATGCTGCCGGATGGCCAAATCGCGAGAATCAATCGGTCGGAAGCGATCGGCCTATTCGCCGATTTTCCAACCCGGCGCATGGCCCAGCGGTTTGCGGAGACACGTTTGCGGGAGATCAATTCAGGAGTCTATCGCCCGAAAACTACCCTCTCTTTTCGCGAATTTGTTGAATCGCAATGGCAACCGAATCTGTTCCCCACCTTCAAGTTGTCTACGCGCCAGGGCTACGCTCAAGTGCTCCGCAAATACCTGATTCCCTTCTTTGGCGACCAGAAGCTCTCGGAAATCAATCGCCAAACGGTACAGGCATTTGTGGCTTCGCTGAGCGCCCGGCTCGCGCCCCAAACCGTTCGTCTGGCCAAGGCCCTGCTCAGCAAGGTTTTTAGCACGGCGGTGGAATGGGGCTACATTTCGGAGAACCCGACCACTGGCGTTCGACTTCCCACACGAATCACCCATCGCGAACGAATCGCCTTGAATCCTGAGCAGGTCCGCACGCTGGCCGATGCGCTGTCAGAGCCATACAAAAGCATGATTCTGGTGGCCGTCTTGACCGGCATGCGGCGGGGCGAGCTGTTCGCTTTGCGGTGGAGCGCGGTGGATTTCGAACGGAAACTGATCAGCGTGCGCGAATCCGTGTTCGACGGTCAGTTCAATTCGCCAAAGACCCGAAGCAGCGTTCGCACGAACGCGATGGGCGAAGCACTGGAAGCAATTTTGCTTAGCTTGCGCGGAAAGAATGCTGCGGCAGATGCTTTGGTGTTTTCCAGCCGGAAAGGGACTCCGCTACGGCCCGAGAACATTCTCAAGCGGGTGATTCATCCCGCCTGCGAACGGATCGGGCTTTCGAAGGTGGGCTGGCACGATCTGCGCCATACGAGCGCGACTCTCTTGCACGCAAGCGAGCCGCTGCGAGTGGCGCAGGCGATCTTGGGACATTCGGATATGGAAACGACTCTCGGCTACACTCACGTGCTTCCCGGATGGCAGCGGGAGGCCATGAAACGGCTGGAGGTCAGGCTTCTGTTCCCAAACGTTCCCAAATCGCAGGTTGAATCCGAAAGGGAAAATCCGGAACTGGGAGGTGTGTCAACGAGTTAGATGGTGCGCCTGGGGCGATTCGAACGCCCGACCTCTGGTTCCGGAGACCAGCGCTCTATCCAGCTGAGCTACAGGCGCGCTGACGAGCGTCCCCATTCTACCGCACAGAACGAAAACGCAACCGGCCATATCGCTGGCGCGAAGCTCAGGCGCCACGGAAAGGGCTGAAGCACACTCCGGGAGGGGATTTTTCCGCTACAGCAAAAATGCCGCTTGTAGGCAAAACCGGCCAAAAAAATCAGCCTCTGGCCAGATTCCTGATGTGTTTGGCAAGCTTTTCGATCTGGTCGGCCGTACGGATCATGTCGACGGAAAGAATCTCGCTCGAATCGGTCTTATCCACCTGCTTGCGGAGCTTGCTGGCCAGATCGTAGAGGAGATCGACATCTTTCCGGATATTCTTCTGGTTCTGCTCCAACATCACGTGCTTGTCGAATTTCACCGACGGAAACTGCGGCCCGTTGCCCGGCCATTGGCCCGGGCCCGGCGGCATACCACCAGGAACCTGGGGCGGAAAGGGAGTCTGCATCTGCGGCACATTTCCGGTTGCGCCGAATGCCGCCTCCGCCATCGAGATCCCCAACCAGGCCATAAACGGTGCCGCGGCGAACGCGCCCATGAATCGTCTTCTCTCCATCGTAGCCGTTCCTTCGGCGACGGGCCGGAACGTACGGAACCCCTGGCTTTCCGGCTGGCGCCTCGACGAGCTTCACTTTGCAGATTATTCTATGACGAACGGGGCGCGAACACCTACTCGCGGATCCCGAAGGCCCGGCTGTATGGCCAAGGAGGGATCATGGGACAAGTCAGTCACGAACAGGTGGACCTCATGCTGCGGCTCTACGAACTCCGACGCGAGCCACGCCTTCGGCAGGCACGCGAATGGTTCATGCGCAGCTTCCATCCCCAGACGCTCGCCGAGCGCGCATCGTTCACCCCCGAGGAAGACACGAACGTGCGCATGGTGACCAGCTATTGGGAAATGGCGGCGGGTCTGGTCAGGCGCGGCATGGTTGAGGAAGATATGTTCTTCGAATCCAACGCCGAATTCTGGATCGTTTGGGACCGTTTGAAGCCTATATCCGGCGAGGTTCGCGCGCTGTTCAAGGACCCCTACGTTTGGGACAATCTCGAAAAACTTTCCGTGCGCTACGAACATTGGCGCGAGCGCCGCGCCCCCGGATCCACCGCAGCGTTGCGGGAACGCATGCAAAAGGCACGTACCACGGCGGCGCAGCCGGGCCGGTGATGACTCAGGACAATGCCCTGACAAAAGCTTGGACGCGGCCCCCGCGTCGTCCTTAAAACCCCGCCTCTTGCAAGCCGCCGAACAGAGACGCTGTCCCGCCGAGGAGCTCCCGATGCGATAATTAGACCATTGAACGACCATGGACTTCTCCCACAGCCCGTCGCCTTCCACCGGCCTCCCGTGGGCTCACCCTATCGTCAGAGACTGGTTCCTCAGCCGATTTGGTTCCCCCACCCAGCCCCAACAGGAAGGCTGGCCGCACATTGTCGCCGGACAGACGGTTCTCATCTCGGCGCCCACCGGCTCGGGGAAAACGCTGGCCGCCTTCCTGGCGGCGATCGACAGTCTCTTCCGCAAGGCGATTGCAGGGACGCTCGAAGACAAAACGGAAGTCGTCTACGTTTCCCCGCTTCGGGCGCTTTCCACCGACATCGAAAACAACCTTCAGACGCCGCTGGCTGAGATCCAGGCGCTCGCCATCAGCCGCGGACTGTCGCCCATGCCCATTCGCAGCGCCGTCCGCATGGGCGACACGCCGGCTGCCGAACGCCGCAAGATGGTCGCCCAACCGCCCCACATTCTGGTGACGACGCCCGAATCGCTCTACATCCTGCTGACCGCCGAGCGAAGCCGGCAAATGCTTCGCACCGCACAAACCGTCATCGTCGACGAGATTCATGCCGTTGCCGACGACAAGCGCGGCGCGCACCTTTCTCTTTCGCTCGAACGCCTGGAGACACTCGCAGGGCGCCCGATTCCCCGGATCGGCCTTTCCGCCACGCAAAAGCCGATCGAGCGCCTGGGCCGGTTCCTCGCCGGCGCCGGCAGGCCCGCGCCGGTGATTGTGGAAATCGGCCGCCGGCGCTCGATGGACCTTGGCGTGGAAGTTCCGCGAAGCGAACTCGGCCCAATTGCCACGAACGAGATCTGGGACGAGACCTACGACCGGATCGCCGAACTGGCCGGTGGACACCGATCGACCCTGGTTTTCGTGAACACCAGGCGCCTGGCCGAGCGCGTCGCTTTCCATCTGGCCGACCGAATGGGCAACGACGCCGTCGCCACGCATCACGGCAGCCTGGCGCGCAAACTGCGCCGCGAAGCCGAACGCCGCCTGAAGGCCGGCGAACTGCGGGCGCTGGTCGCCACGGCTTCCCTTGAGCTGGGCATCGACATCGGCGCCATCGATCTGGTTTGCCAGATCGGCTCGCCGCGCTCGATTTCCGTCACGCTGCAACGCATTGGCCGCTCCGGCCATTGGCGCGGAGCCGTACCGAAAGGGCGGCTCATGGCGGTGACGCGGGATGACCTTTTGGAATGCGCCGCGCTGGTACGTGCAATCCGGTCGGGCGATCTGGATGCCATCGAGGTTCCCCGGGCGCCGCTCGACGTCATGGCCCAGCAGATCGTCGCGGCGTGCGCGGCCGAGGAGTGGAGCGAGGACGATCTGTTTCGACTGGTGCGGCGCGCCGATCCCTACGGCGATCTTTCCCGGGCGGATTTCGAAGAAACTGTCGCGATGCTTTCCGAAGGGATTGCCACGCGGCGCGGCCGGCGTGGCGCGTGGCTGCACCGGGATCGCGTGAACGCCCGCCTGCGCGGCCGCCGAGGGGCGCGCCTTGTGGCGCTCACCAACGCCGGCGCAATTCCCGAAACCGCCCTTTACCCTGTCGTCTCTCAGCCGGAAGGCGCCACGGTCGGCGCTGTTGACGAGGATTTCGCCGTGGAAAGCCTTCGCGGAGACGTTTTTCTCCTGGGCAATCGCTCCTGGCAGATCCGGCGTATCGAAAAAGGCCGCGTCCTCGTCGAGGATGCGGGCGAAGCCCCACCGAACGTTCCTTTCTGGCGCGGAGAAGCTCCGGCGCGCACGCGCGAACTTTCCCTCCACGTGGCCGACCTGCGAGGCGAGATTGCACGGCGGCTCGAACCCCATGCGGGTCCCACGCCCACAGCCGAGGCGTCGCCAGCCGCGGCCCACTGGCTGCGCGAAGAGTGCGGGCTCGACCGGGCCGGCGCGGAGCAGGCGGTTGAATATGTCGCCAGCGGCCGGGCCGCGCTCGGGGTCGTGCCCGATAGCGGGACTTTTGTCGCCGAGCGATTCTTCGACGAAAGCGGCGGCATGCAACTGGTCATCCATGCCCCGCTCGGCGGCCGAATCAACAAGGCTTGGGGGCTGGCCCTGCGCAAGCGTTTTTGCCGCTCATTCAACTTCGAACTGCAGGCCGCCGCCACGGACAACGGCATTGTCCTTTCGCTCGGCGAGCAGCACAGCTTCCCGCTGGCGAGCGTTTTTCGTTTCCTCACGGCGGCCACTACGCGTCACCTGCTGGAACAGGCCACGCTGCCGACTCCCCTGTTCACCTCGCGCTGGCGATGGAACTCCGCCAGGTCGCTGGCCCTGCCGCGATTTCAAGCCGGCCGGAAGGTGCCGCCCAACATTGCGCGGATGCGCGCCGAAGACCTGCTGGCCGCGGTGTTTCCCGAGGCACTCGGGTGCCCGGAGAATCTTCCCGGCGATATTCCAATTCCCGATCATCCCCTGGTCCGGGAAACGATGAAAGACGCGCTCACCGAAGCACTCGATATCGAAGGCCTCGAGCGTGTGCTGGAGCAACTGGCAACGGGCGCTATCCGCACGGTGGCCGTCGATACGGCCGGCGCTTCGCCCTTCTCTCACGAGATCCTCAACGCCAATCCCTATGCGTTTCTCGATAATGCCCCCCTCGAAGAGCGGCGCGCCCGCGCCGTGAGCTTGCGGCGGATATTGCCCGAGCAGACGCTCGGAGAGATCGGCCGGCTCGATCCGGAAGCCGTGGCCGATGTGGCGCCGCGCCTGGCCGGACGTGCGCGACTCCGACGAGCTGCACGACGCCCTGCTCACGCTCGTTGCCTTCCCCGAGTCGCGCCCGGACGGCCATGCCGCCGTTCGCGCGGACATCGAAGAAAGATGGAAGGAAAGCGTCGAACAGTGGATGCCGCACTTCGAAAAGCTTGTCAAAGACCGGCGCGTTTCACGCGCCAGGGCCGGGGACCGCTCGTGGTGGGTGCCCGCCGAACGAGCCCGAACCTTCGCCCGCCTGATGCCCGATGCCGAGCTCGAAACAGAGCCGCCCGCCGTGGAAGCGAACTCCCCATCGGCCGAGGAAGCGGCGATTCGAATCCTTGCGGGCTAGCTCGGGCATCTCGGGCCCGTGACCGCATTCGAACTCGTCGAACTGCTTGGCTTGCCCATTGCCGTTGTCGAAAACGGGCTGGCGCGTCTCGAAGGCGACGGGGTAGTTCTTCGCGGGAGCTACACGGACTACGCAAGCCGCGCGCAAAACGTCACCGAATGGTGCGAAAGGCACGTCCTGGCGCGGATTCACCGGCAAACGCTTGGACGCCTTCGCCGCGAAATCGCTCCCGTCACCGCGGCCGGGTTTCTGCGCTGGCTGCTGCGCTGGCAGCACGTCGCGCCGGGCGCTCCACTGGCCGGAGAGCGCGGCACGATTGAAGTCATGCGCCAGCTGCAGGGATTCGAAGCCCCGGCCAACGCATGGGAACTGCAAATCCTGCCGCGACGCATCGCCGGCTACGATCCGAAGATTCTCGACCGGCTTTGCCTTGGCGGCATAGTTGGCTGGGGACGGCTGACGCCGCGCGCGCCGGCGGCGGATGCGGCCGCGCCCGCCCGGCGCGTGCTCCCTTCGAGCATCGCTCCGATTGCGTTTTTTCTACGGGAGGATGCCGATTGGCTCGCCCTCGCGCCGGGCGCGGGGAAAGATCTCGCGGGACTGAGCGCCGCGCCCCGCGAGATTCTCGCATGGCTGGCAGACCGCGGCGCCTCCTTTTTTGCGGACATTGTCCGCGGCACGCGGCGGCTCAAGGCCGAAGTGGAAACCGCTCTGTGGGAACTGGTCGCGGCGGGGCGGGTCACCGCCGACGATTTCGACAATCTTCGCGCCCTGGTCGATCCGCGCCGCCGCGCGGGCCAGGGACGCGGCCGCGCTCACCGGCCTCGCCACAGCACCGGCCGCTGGTCCTTGTTCGATCTGCCCGGCGAGGCCCCGCGCCACGAGGCCCTCGAATCGGCGTGCCAAATGATGCTCGACCGTTACGGCGTGGTCTTTCGGGAAGTCGTCATGCGCGAAAGCATCGCGCCTTCCTGGCGGGAGATCCTCGTCACGCTGCGCCGCCTGGAAGATCGGGGAGAAGTGCGCGGCGGTCGGTTCGTGGACGGCTTTCTCGGCGAGCAGTTCGCCCTGCCCATCGCGGTGGAATCGTTGCGCGCCCTGCGCGGGGAAGCTTCCTCGGGAGAAATCGTAACGGTCGCGGCCGCCGATCCCCTGAATCTGATCGGCATCCTGACGCCCGGCGAGCGCGTGGCCTCTCTTTCAGGGAAATTCATCATGTATCGCGACGGTGTTCCCTTTCGCGTCGACGAGCGGCCACCGGTGCCGCTGGCTCTCGCCCGTTGAACGCTTCACCGCCTCGGCGGCACAACGTCGCCTCCGGCCAGGCGTCGTTGCTCGAACTATCGCGGATCGGCCGGAGCGCGTGAAACCGTTCCCGGCGGCGCGGCGCGCAAATACTGTCTCACCCAGGGAGCGGCATGGCCCAACTCCCTTGCCGCGCGCAACGGCCAGTATGGGTCGCGCAACATCTCCCGGGCCAGCATCACCATATCCGCCTGGCCGCTGCAGATGATGTGGTCGGCTTGCACCGGCCCGGTGATCATGCCGACCGTCGATGTCAAAATCCCGGCCTCGCGCCGTACCTGCTCGGCGAACGCGGTTTGATAGCCCGGCCCGGCGGGAATTTTTTCGCCAGGAACAATTCCCCCCGAGGAGCAATCGATCAGATCGACCCCGAGTGAGCGCATCTGCCGCGCCAGCTCGACCGATTGCTCGATGTCCCAGCCGCCCGGCAGCCAATCGACCGAAGAGATGCGCAGAAACAGAGGACGGCGCTCGGGCCAGACCCTTCGTATGGCTTCAGCCACTTCGCGCAGGATGCGCGTCCGGTTCTCGAACGACCCCCCATATGGATCCTCGCGGCGATTCGCGTGCGGCGAAAGAAATTCATGAAGCAAATAGCCGTGCGCTCCATGTATTTCCACCACGTCGAAACCGGCTTCCAAGGCCCGGCCGGCGGCCCGCGCAAACGCATCCACCGTCTCGCGTATCTCCGCTCCAGTAAGCGCTTGCGGCTGGGCGTACTCCTCGCTAAAAGCCACGGCGCTCGGCGCCACGACGCGCGTCCAGCCCCCTTCCGATTCCGGCACCCGGCCGACACCCGCCCCCGGCGCGTAGGTACTGGCTTTTCGTCCGGCGTGCGCGAGCTGAATGCCGGCCAATGCACCCTGCTCGTGCACGAACCGCACCGCCCGAACCAGTGGTTCCGCATGCCGGTCGCTCCACAGGCCCAGGTCCTGCGGGCTGATGCGTCCTTCGGGGGTCACCGCGGTCGCCTCCGCGAATACCAGAGCCGACCCTCCCACGGCCCGCGTCCCCAGATGAACGAAGTGCCAATCGTTGGCCATCCCGTCCACGCACGAATACTGGCACATCGGTGAAACGGCAATCCGGTTGGGCAAGCGAAGATCGCGAATCTTGAGGGGCTCAAACAGGTGCGGTATGGACAGGTGTGGAATGGGGTTCATCTCGGCTCCTTATGAATTTGTAGAAAATAACGGCGGCGTCCATTCGCAGGGCCCCGGCTTTCAGTCGACGCGAATCACGATCTTGCCAAAGTGCGTCCCGTTTTCCATGTAATGCAAGGCTTCAGCCGCCTGCTCGAACGCGAAAACGCGATCCACGACCGGCCGCATGCCTGCGTTGGCGATGGCCCGGTTCATCTCCTCGAACATCGCCCGCGACCCCACCAGGATTCCACTCAGGCGCAGGCATTTCATGAAAAGCGGAACGATATCCACTCCCGCCCGGCCGGTCAGGTTGCCCACCAGGGCGATGTGCCCGCCGAACCGGGCCGCCCGGGCCGATTTCTCCAGCGTCTGCGCGCCACCCACCTCGACCACGTGATCGACGCCCCGGCCTCCGGTCAGCTCGCGCACGTGCTCCTCCCAATCCGGCGTCGTCCCATAGTTGATGCCGACGGCCGCGCCTAGGGTGCGCGCCCGCGCCAATTTTTCGTCGCTGCTCGACGTAATGATGACCAGCGCCCCGGCGATTCGCGCCAGTTGTAGCGCGAAGAGCGACACGCCACCGGTCCCGAGCAGCAGCACCGTATCGCCCGCCTTCATATGGCCTGCCTCCATCAGTGCGTTCCACGCGGTGACTGCGGCGCACGGCAAGGTCGCGGCCTCATCGAGCGACAGCATCGCCGGCACTTCGACCAGGCTCCTCTGGTCCATGACGATCTGTTCGGCCAGCACGCCGTCGACGCCGGCGCCCAGAGCCGTCTTCGCCTTCTCTTGGGTCACTTCGCCTTCAATCCAACCGGGCATGAAATTGGCCATCACCCTGTCGCCGACGTGGAAGCGACCCACACCCTCGCCCACCGCCATCACCTCGCCCGCGGCGTCCGAGCAGGGCACAACCGGCAAAGGCAGCTTGCGGCTATAGGACCCGTGGATGACCAGCCTGTCGCGGAAATTCAACGACACCGCCCGGACGCGCATCACCACCTGTCCCACGCCGGGCTGCAGGTTCGGCCTCTCGGTCAAGGTCAAATGTTCGATCCCAAAGTCCCGCAGCTCATACGCCCGCATTCATACCCCCTCCAACGATTTCACCGGAAACATCGTCCAGGATGATCGTCCAAGCGATACACGAATCCGGCGCGTGAAGCAAATGGGAACGGGAACTTTTCTCGGTGGGCCGCCGCGGCCAGCGGATCAGACTGCGGCCGCCCAGGCACACGCCCGGGACGGAATGCGGCGATTCGTCGCTTGGGCGGAACGCGGAGCGGATGGGCCGTTCAGATGAACAGCGTGACGCGCGAGCGGAAGGCCTCCGGCAGGAAACTTGATGCCGCGCCGAATTCCAGCTCGCCCACCAACTCTTCGTCGCGAATGCCCATGACGTCGCGCGAGGTTTCGCAGGCAATGATGCGCGTTCCCATCCGCCGGGCGACTCGCATCAGGTCTTCAAGGGAAGCTACATGCTTATCGCGCATCATCCCACGCAGCATCTTTGCGCCAACCCCGAAAAAGTTCATTCGGGACATGGGAAGCTGCCGGCTGTTGCCCGGCGTGAGCATCGCGACCAGCCGCTCACGCAGACGCTTGCCTGTGACCACTTTTTTCTGGCGCAACCCCGCCAGTCCCCAGAACATGAAAAACATCGACGTCTGGTATCCCAGCGCGGTCGCGCCGGTCGCGATCGCGAAAGCCGCCAGAAGTCGGTCGAGCTCCCAGGAAAACACCACGAGTGAAACGCGGTCTTCGGGAACGCGCCCCTCGAGGCTGGCTACCTTCTCCTCCAGGGCCGCGAGCCGGGCATTCGAGTCCGGCATAAACATCGTGGCTCTTTGATCCGGGGTATGCGCACGACTGACCATGGTCGATCCTCCTCGGCCGAAAGCGGCGCCATTGACATGCAAACGCCCTCCCGGCCTTCGAAAGTCGTTGATGTGGACTTGTCGTTCTCTAGCTGGACCCGTTTCTACGGGAGACGAGGAATCCTTGGAACTCGCAACCCGTTACCGAAGGTTCCTGAGAGATTCCAAGTTGCCGGAGCAGTGCAACCGCTTGGGACGGCGGCCGGGCGGAAACGATTCTCTTCCGCCTTATCGTGACGAGCGGCCCGGGTGGAATTTGACCGCGACTATCGAGTGGCCTTTACACGCCGTCGATTGCTTCGTAATCGGCGCATTTGCCATACAACCGCCATTTGGCGGCCGCATCTGAGCCGCAGTCTATCACCATATTTTGAGAAGAGGATGCGTCTTTTTTCAGAGGCAGCCACCCTTCCCCGGCCCAGCCGCCCTGGCCCCCCCGTGTCCATACGAATGCAGGGAAATCCGCTTCGGCCGAGGTTCATTTCCAGGCCCAGACCTATTCCCATTCCCATCCCCGGGCCCAGGCGCAACCTATTCCTATTGCCGGGGAGTTTCCTTGCCGGTCCCGTGCGCGGGATAGCATCCGAGCACCTGCACGCTGTCGGCGCAACGGCCCAGCTCCCCGAGCGCGGCCTTCGTATCCGCGTCTTCGAGCGAGGCCTGCAAGTCCAAATAGAAGCGGTATTGCCAGGGACGGCCGGGGATGGGACGGCTCTCGATCTTGAGCAGGTTGATGGACCTACGGGCGAAGATGCCCAGGGCTTCGTATAGAGCGCCGGGGGCATGCGTGAGTTGCACGACGAGCGAAAGTTTATTGGCTCCCGGGTCCGGGCTGGCCGAAGGCGCCAGCAGCAGAAACCGCGTGTAGTTTTCGTGATGGTCTTCGACGTGCTCGCGCAGGATCGTTCCGCCGTAGATTTTCGCCGCCCGTTCGCCAGCGATGGCTGCCCGCGCCGGATCGCCCGCGCGAACGACCTCCCGCACGCTCCCGGCCGTATCCAGCCTGGCCAGGCGAGTGATCTGCGGATTCGAGCGGAGAAAGCGCTCGCATTGGGCGAGCGCCACCGGATGCGATTCGACGCTGCGAATCTGCTCGAACACCGCGCCGGAACATCCGATCAGGTAGTGGCCGATGGGAAGAATCACTTCCCCGATAATCGGCAGATGGCTTTCCAGCAGCAGATCCATGGACAGGACCACGGAACCGGCCAGGGTATTCTCGATCGGCGCGAGGGCGTAATCGGCAACGCCTTCGCGAACCGCCGAAAAAAGGGCGTCGAACGTTGGCCGGGGGACCAGTTCGATGTTTTCTCCCAACAAGCGTATGGCCGCTTCCTCGCTGAAGGCGCCGCGCTCGCCCTGGAATGCGACGCGAGGAGCTCGGCTTGGGCCGGTCATTTCGCTTGCTTTCATGGGATCGCTCCCGGCAAATAAGGCTCAATTCTCGAGAATAATCTTCATTCTCTGGTCGTCGCCCGATTCAAGCATGGTGATGGCCTCGCGCGCCTCGGCGAGGGGCAACACGTGGCTCACCAGGGGATTCAGCTTTACCGCGCCCCTTGCGACCAGATCGATCGAGGCCGGAAAATCTTCGCTCTTGGCAGCGCGTGGATTGACGATTTTGAGTTCCTTGAAATAAAGCTGATAGAAGGGCAGTTTCCCCTCGGTCGCCGTGGAAATCCCGAACAGGACCAGCGTGCCTCCGGGCCGAACCATCGAAATCGCATCGGCGATGACGGGGATCTTTCCGGTGCACTCGATGACGACGTCGGCGCCGAGGCCTCCCGTCGCTTCCTGTACGCCCGAAACGCACGCCGTTCCGGAAGACAGAGTGATGTCCGCCCCAAGGTCCTCGCTTAACCGGCGCTTCCAGGCGCTGCGCGTAATGCCGATGACCGGATCGGCGCCCCACGCCTTTGCCAACTGCACGTGGACTTGTCCCGTGACGCCCAGCCCCAGCACCACCACCGATTGCCCTGGAAATATCCCGATAAGCCGGTGAGCGTGACGGCACACCGTAATGACCTGGATGAGGGGCGCGCTGGTCCGGTCCACCGAATCGGGCAACCGGAAGACCTGGCTTCGCGGAACGGCCACATAATCGGCGAAGCTCCCGTTTGCGTCCCGTCCCAGCAGTACCCCGTTCGGGCAGAGATTGGTTTGTCCCGCCCGGCAATGGAAACAAGCGCCGCAATAGAGCGCCGGGTCGACGACGACCCGCTCGCCGTTCCGGAGCTCCCCGTCTCCTCCCTCGACCACTTCCCCGCTCATCTCGTGGCCCATGATGAGCGGATAGCGAGTGGAAATGGCGCCTTCGTAAATCTTCAGATCGGTGCCGCAAATACCGCTGCTCTGCAGACGGACCAGCACCTCACCGGGGCCGGGTTTCGGGGTATCGACCTCGCCGAGCCCCAGATCCCGAGGGCCCCGCAACACCATGGCTCTCATGCGGCGAGTTTCTTTCTCAGGCGGTAGCCTTGGCGCCCGTGCCGGCTTTGGCGGGCAGGGTGGATTCCACGACGCTCCGGAACTCCGCCTCCGTCAGCAGCCGCTTGTGCCGGAGCGAGAACTCCTTCACGGCGACGACCACGGACATGGCTTCCTCTTCGCTGGCCTCGACGCCCATGTTTTTCAGCGCGGCCTTGATCGAGTCGATGCCGCTTCCCTTGCCCAGCACCACCTTGGCCGGGGGCTGGCCCACGACGTCCCAGCGGTAGGGGAAGAGTTCGGTGGCGTACTCGCTGCCGCAGTTTTGAAACCAGCTGGCGATGATGCCGGACTCGATCTGGAAGAGCTGTTCGCCTACGACGGGCTTGTTGGCGGGAACCTTGTGGCCGGAGAGTTCTTCCACCAGCCGCGCCAGCCCATACAGTTTTTCGTATTTGATGCCCGTATCCACGCCGTATAGCGTGAGCAGGGCCATCACGGTCTCTTCCATCGGCGTATTGCCCGCCCGCTCGCCCAGACCCAGCACCGTCGAGTGCACGACCTCGACGCCTTCGGCCAGCGCCATGACGGTATTCGCCACGCCCATCCCGAAATCCATATGCAGGTGGGCTTCCAGGCGCGTGTTGACGCGGGCCTTCACCTCGCGGACCAGGTACTGAATCGCATGCGGCGCGAGCACTCCGAAGGTGTCAACCAGGGCCAGCGCGTCCATGTGGCCGTCTTTGGCGACGCGCAGAATCAGGTCCAGCACCCACTTCAATTCCGCGCGGGTGAAATCGATGGGAAAGAAAACCACTTCGAGGCCTTGCGAGTGCGCGTACGCCGTGGATTCGATGGAAAGATCGATGGCCTTTTCGAGCGGCCACCGGTAGGCGTATTGAATGATGTGCTCGCTGGAGGGGACCTCCATCACCACGCCGGAGACGCCGCAATCGACGGCGCGCTTTACGTCGTCCACCATGCAGCGCGAAAAGGCGAAAATCTGAGGACCCAGGTTCCTCTTGACGATCTCCTTGATGGCCGCGGTGTCGCTCGGCGAAACGACCGGCATCCCGGCCTCGATGCGGTGCACCCCCGCCTCGGCCAGGGCTTCGGCGATGCGAATCTTGTCATCCTTGGTAAAGATGACGCCCGTCTCCTGCTCGCCGTCGCGCAGGGTGACGTCATGAAACTTCACCTGGCTCGGAAAGTGCAGCTGCGAAAGGACGCTGTCATTGAAATTCCACGGGCTAACGAACCACTTGTCGGTCTTCCAGGGTTCTCGGGCCATTGCGAATGCCTCCTCCTCACAAAGTCGATCGGTTCCCGCCTCGCCGCCGGATTCGAGCGCTTGGGAATTCAAGGTATACGTCTTTGTCCCGGCAGGCCGCCGGCGGCCTGCCGGGACGGAACACCAGCCGAACGCTACGCCATGGTCAGCGCTTCATCGCCTCTTCCATATGCTCCATCAGCGTGAAAACCACGGGACCATCGGCGGAAACCAGCACATTCTCCTCGAGGCGGCAGGTCTGCTGCAAGCCCGGGTGCCCGGCGAAGGTCTCGATGGCGAAATACATGTTTTCCTTGATCTCCGCCGGATACTTCATCGAGTAGGCGCGAGAGATCCACATCCCTTCGTACAGCGTGATCCCGATGCTATGGGCGAACTGCTGCAGGGTGACCGTGCCGTAGGTGTCGTCGTCGTACTTGGGGAAAGCCGCCGCCACGTCGGCCGTCGTATTGCCCGGCTTCAGTTTTTCCAGGCCCGCGTACATCGAGTCGTAGACCTCGTGGTACAGGTCGATCTCTTTCTGGGTCATCTTCATTCCCTGGGCCCCGCCGCACTTGAAGCAGCGCACGAAATCGATGAAATAGCCCGAGGGACCGACGGCGTTGATGTCGACGATGATGAGGTCGCCCTGACGGATCAGCTTGTCGGTCGCCCAGCGCCGGTACGGGCTGGTGTTGCCGCCCGAAGCGACGATGATGTCGTAGATGATCTCGCACCCGCGTTCCAGCATGAACTCGTGCACTTTCGCTTCGATTTCGCGCTCGCGCACGCCGGGCTTCAGCCACTCGTACTTGATCTTCCACATGGCCGCGTCGCCGATGCTGGAGGCCTGCTTGAGCAGTTCGATCTCGTCGCGTGTCTTCACCACGCGCGCCGCCGAAACCGCCGGCCAGCCGTTGACCACCTGAATGCCCGTCTTCTGGAAGGCCTCGAGGGCCGGCATGTCGAAATTGTCGATGCCGATTCGCTCCTTGGCCACGCCATGCTCTTTCAGCACGTCAAGGATGCTATCGGCCATCCGCCCGGCCATGTGCGGCACGGCGCCCTCGGCCCACTGCCAGGTGATGGCCGGACGAATCCGTCCCTCCATCCACGGCAGGTCGATCTTTGCGCACTGCAGATCGGAGCCGGCGGTTTCGAACAGAACGGGCTCTCCTTCCTGCGGGACGACGGCGTAGCGAATGTTGATATTGTATTTCCAGTTTCCCTGATAGGAAGCCGTCGCGTAACGAATATTCGCGCCGGCAAAGAGCACCAGCGCTCCCAAGTCAGCCTTCTTCATTTCCGCGCGCAGCTTTTCCAGACGTTCCTTGCGCAAACGGTCGAAATCGACCCGGTATTGCCAGTCTGCTCCGGTTTGGCTGTAAAGACGCCGTGGATCCCACTCGTGGGGCTTGCCAATGAAGCTAGTGTCCATGCGGGTTTAGGTTCCTCTCTTCGCCTGACGACGAAAATCGCGGGCTACATGAAAACTACCGCGCCTATTCTACAACGGGCCGCGCCGATATTCCCGCGATTGTGACGGCGGCCCGTACTCCTCCGGACGGCGCAAAACCCGGTCCCGGGACCGGCCCGAACAACCGCCCGGCGGCCTTTTTGCATTTCGAGAAAATCAGCGTACAGTTTCCGTGAAGAATTGCGGAGCCGCGAGCAATAAGATTCTTTTATGAAAAATAGTACAATTATAAATTGGACTGCAAGGTCAAGAACGGGTCTAATGGGAAGGTCGGAGGCGCACACGCGTCTATCCGAATGCGCCAAAAAACCTCGAACCGTAGGGGAATCGCGTGAATAGTGACGGAATCAAAAAAGGTCTCTCCCGAGCGCCCGCCAGGGCGATGCTGAAGGCCACCGGCCTGAGCGATGCCGATCTCGAACGGCCACTGGTCGCCGTGGCCAACACATGGACCGAGGTCACGCCCTGTAATTTCCATCTTCGGCGTCTCGCGGAGAAGATCAAGGAAGGCGTGCGCGCGGCCGGGGGAACACCCATCGAGTTCAACACGATCGCCGTTTCCGACGGCATTTCGATGGGCACCGAGGGCATGAAGGCGTCCTTGATTTCCCGCGAAGTGGTTGCCGATTCGATCGAGCTGGTGGTGCGCGGCCACATGTTCGACGCCGTGGTGGCGATCTCCGGCTGCGACAAGACGATCCCCGGCACGCTGATGGCGCTGGCGCGGTTGAATTTGCCCTCTCTGATGCTCTACGGCGGCTCGATTCAGCCGGGGCGTTTTCAGGGGCATGACGTCACCATTCAGGACGTTTTCGAGGCCGTTGGCGCCTGCGCCGCCGGCCGCATGACGGCGGAAGAATTGCACGACCTGGAAGATCATGCCTGCCCGGGAGCCGGCGCCTGCGGAGGCCAGTTCACCGCGAACACGATGGCCACGGCCGCTTCCCTGATGGGCATGTCCCCGATGGGGGCGAATGAAGTGCCGGCGATGGATCCCCGCAAGGACGGCGTTGCGCTCGAATGCGGCAAGCTGGTGATGCGCATTCTCCGCGAAAATCTGCGCCCGAGCCAAATCATCACCCGCACGGCGATCGAGAATGCGTTTTCCTCCGTAGCCGCGACCGGCGGCTCGACAAATGCGGTGCTGCATCTGCTGGCGATCGCCTACGAAGCGGGAGTGCCGATCAACCTGGAGGATTTCGACCGCATCTCCTCGAAAACGCCGCTTCTGGCCGACCTCAAACCCTCGGGCCGCTTCGTAGCGCCCGACTTCGAGCGGGCCGGCGGGGAGCGCCTGCTGGCCAAGCGGTTGCTGGACGCGGGTCTGCTCCAGGATTCCCCAACGGTTTCCTTCCGTTCGGTCAGCGAGGAAGCGCGCCTGGCCAAAGAAACGACCGGCCAGGAAGTCGTGCGCCCGCTCTCGAACCCTATCAAGCCGCACGGCGGCATGCTGTTCCTGCGCGGCTCTCTTGCGCCCGATGGCTGCGTCGTCAAACTGTCCGGCCCCGAACGCCTGCGGCACACCGGTCCCGCGCGCGTCTTCGATAGCGAGGAGTTGTGTTTCGAGGCCGTGCAAAAAGGTTCCATACGCCCCGGGGACGTCGTGGTGATCCGGTACGAAGGCCCGCGGGGCGGCCCGGGAATGCGCGAGATGCTGGCCGTTACGGCCGCGCTGGTGGGACAAGGTCTGGGCGAATCGGTCGCCCTGCTCACCGATGGCCGGTTCAGCGGCGCGACCCATGGACTGATGGTGGGACACGTTGCGCCCGAAGCTGCCGTCGGCGGCCCCATTGCCCTGTTGCGCGACGGCGACACCATTACATTTGATATCGCCGCCAGGCGTCTGGACGTGGCCGCCGATCTCGATTCGCGGCGCGCCGCCTGGCGAGCGCCCGCCCCGCGCTATACCACCGGCGCCATGGCCAAGTACGCAGCCCTGGTTTCTTCCGCGTCCCAAGGCGCGGTCACGCGAGTTCCCGCCGCAAACGAACAGGCGGCAGCACCCGTTTTCGCAGCACCAAAAAACCTTTAGTTCGTTCAAGGAGCGACAGCAATGACCAAGATCTACGGCGAAGCAGACGCAAACCCGAAAGCATTGGCCGGTCTGAAAATCGCGGTAATCGGCTACGGCAGCCAGGGCCGGGGCCAATCCCTCAACCTTCGTGATAGCGGGTACGACGTAACCGTCGCCATTCGCCCCGGGGGCCCCTCCTGGAAACAGGCGATCGAAGAAGGCTGGAAGCCCGTCGAGCCCGCCGAGGCGGTCAAAGGCGCCGATGTCGTCGCCATGCTGGTGCCCGACATGGCCGCGCCGAAGGTCTATCGCGAGGCTGTGGCCCCGAACCTCAAGCCGGGAGCCCTGCTGATGTTTTCCCACGGCTTCAATGTTCTTTACGGCCAGATTCAGCCCGCCGACAACGTGGACGTCGCCATGGTGGCGCCCAAGAGCCCGGGAAGCCTGGTCCGCCGCCAGTTCGAAGGGGGACGCGGCGTTCCCGCCCTGCTCGCCATTCACAAGGATGTGACGGGCAAGGCCTTTGAACGCACCCTGGCTTACGCGCACGGACTGGGATCTGCCCGCGCGGGGGTTCTGGAAACGACTTTTGCCGAGGAAACGGAAACCGATCTGTTCGGCGAACAGGCCGTGCTTTGCGGCGGCGTGAGCGAATTGATCGTGGCGGGCTGGGAAACGCTCGTCGACGCCGGCTACAGCCCCGAAATCGCCTATTTCGAGTGCCTGAACGAGCTCAAGCTGATCGTCGACCTGATTTATGAAGGCGGCTTGGCCCGCATGCATCAGTTCGTCAGCGAAACGGCCAAGTACGGCGACCTGTCCCGCGGCGCGCGCGTCATCGACGCCCACGTCCGGGAATCGATGAAGAAAATTCTGGCCGAAGTGCGCTCGGGCGCCTTCGCCAAGGAATGGATCGCGGAGGATGCGGCGGGCCGTCCGAACTACAACTCCCTCCTCAAGCAGGACGTCGAGCACCCGATCGAAAAGGTGGGCGCCCAGCTGCGTTCGCGCATGGCGTGGCTGCAGGAAAAGGGAAAGAAGGCGGTGTCTGCATGAGTAAGGCCCAGTTTTCCGCCGGTTCCCATCCCCCCAGGGAGCCTGCCGCCGCGCACGGGAAAGCGATGACCGGCGCGCAGATTCTCTGGGAGTGTCTTGAGCGGGAAGGCGTCCAGCACGTTTTCGGGTATCCCGGCGGGGCGATCCTGCCGGCTTACGACGCCCTGAAGCATAGCAATATCTACCATGTCCTCGTTCGTCACGAGCAGGGAGCCGCTCATATGGCCGACGGCTACGCGCGAGCGAGCGGGCGTGTGGGCGTTGCCGTTGCCACTTCCGGTCCCGGCGCCACGAATCTGGTGACCGGCATCGCCACGGCGATGCTGGACTCCTCGCCGGTCGTCTGCATCACCGGCCAGGTTGGCAGCCGCCTGCTGGGCTCGGATGCCTTTCAGGAAATCGACATCACGGGCATCACGCTCCCCATCACCAAGCACAACTACCTGGTGACGCGGCCCGAAGATGTCGCGCCGGCGATCCGCGAAGCGTTCCACGTCGCTCGCTCGGGGCGGCCAGGGCCCGTTCTGGTGGACATCACCAAGGACGCCCAACAAGCCACCTGCGCCTTCGATTGGGAGGCGGCCAAACCCAAATTGCCGGGTTACCGTCCCGATCTCTCCCCCGCGCCCGAGCAGTATGCGCGCGCGGTGGAGCTCATTCAGAGCGCCAAGCGCCCGATCATCCTGGCCGGCCACGGCATTCTCATGTCCGGGGCCATGAGCGAAGTGCGCGAACTGGCCGAGCGCGCGTCGATTCCCGTGGCGCTCACCTTGCTCGGCCTGGGCGCCCTGCCGGCCTCGCACCCGTTGAATCTGGGCATGATGGGCATGCACGGGGAAGCCTGGGTGAACCACGCCATTCAGGAAGCCGATCTGCTTCTGGCCCTCGGGATGCGTTTCGACGACCGCGTGACGGGCGACCTGCGCACCTACGCGAGCGGCGCCAAGAAGATTCACGTCGAAATCGATCCCGCTGAAATCAACAAGAACGTCCGGGTGGACGCCGCGCTCATCGGCGATCTCCAGGCGGTATTGCGCGAACTGATCTCGCACGTGGAACCGGCCGAGCGCGGCGAATGGCTGGCCTTCATCGACCGGCTGAAGGGCGATTCCGCCGTGCGGGACATTCAGAATCTGCCCGACAGCGGGCACCTCTACGCCGCCCACGTCATTAACGACTTGTGGCGGGAAACGCGCGAAGCCGACACCATCGTCGTAACCGACGTCGGCCAGCACCAGATGTGGGAAGCGCAGTATTACAAGCACGAGCATCCCCGCTCCCTGATCACTTCGGGCGGATTGGGCACGATGGGATTCGCGCTGCCCGCGGCCATCGGGGCCAAGGTCGCCCGCCCGGAGGCGGAGGTATGGGTAATCGCCGGCGATGGCGGGTTCCAGATGACCATGTCCGAGCTGGCGACGATCGCCCAGGAAAAACTGAAAATCAACATCGCCATCATCAACAACGGCTACCTGGGCATGGTCCGCCAGTGGCAGGAGTTTTTCTACGACCGCAACTACCAGTCGACGCCCCTGCTGAGCCCGAATTTCTCGAAGCTCGCCGACGCGTACGGGATTCGGAGCATGACCGTCACCGAGCGCGCGCAGGTCGTTCCGACCATCCAGGCGGCGCGCCAACACGACGGGCCCGTGCTGATCGATTTTCGCGTCGAAAAAGAGGATTCCGTCTATCCCATGGTGGCTGCCGGAGCGGCGCTGCACGAAATGATCCGCCGGCCCAACCCTCTGGTCGAAACCGCGGCGGATAAATAGGCGCTATGCTCCATACTTTTGTCGTTTACGTCGAAAACAAACCGGGTGTTCTCACCCGCGTGGCGTCCCTGTTCCGCCGGCGCGGCTTCAACATCGACTCGTTGACGGTCGGCCGCACGGAAAAACCGGAAGTTTCGCGGATGACGATTTCCGTCGATACCAACCCCGACGGGGCCCGCCGCATCGAGGCGAACCTATACAAGCTGTTCAACGTGCTGCTGGTCGAGGACGTGACCCACGAACCCGCGATCACGCGCGACCTGGCCATGATCCGCGTGGCGACCCCGGACGGCTCGCGCACCCAGGTACTCGAGCTCGTCTATATTTTCCGCGCGCGCGTGGTCGATATCGCGCCCGAATCGCTGGTCATTGAAATCACCGGCACCGAGGACAAGATCGACGGCATGGTCGATCTGCTGCGTCCCTACGGCGTGATCGAGATGGTGCGGACGGGCATTGTCGCCATGCGTCGCGGCGCCACACCCGCTTCCACGTCCACGGGAACAGAGATGGCGGCCCGCGCGGCCGAGACCAACATTCGCCAACTGGCCTAACCCCCGCTCAAGCCCCCATTCCGGAGTCGCCGGCGCGAAACCCGGCCCGCTCTGGGCGGGTTTCCGCGCCGGTCATTCCGGCCGCTGAAGCAATCGTCTCTCCCAAAGCGTGCGGAAGCTGACGGCTGGCTTCGCGAGCCGGCTCCGGACAAAATGCCAAGCTTTTAATCGTAATATTCGGGAGCGAACTTGCGCCCCTTGAAGTCCTCGATGTCGTGGTGGACCCAGAGCTGGGCCTTGTAATGGGACAGGAGGGCGGCTACCCGCTCATAGGCCAACGGCCCCGACCAGAGCCAGCGGTTTGCTTCACTCGCCATCTCGATCCGCGGAATGCGGCGCGTATCGAAATTCGAGCGGAAGTGAACGGCGTCGCCGCTCAGCAAAACGTAACCCGCATTTTTCAGGTGAACCAGGCAGACCTGGCAGCCGACGGTATGGCCACCGACGTAGAAGAAACGAACGCTGCCGTCGCCGAAGACGTCAAAATCGCCGTCGAGAAGGCGAACCGGGTGGCTTCGCTCGAAAATTTGCCCGGGCATATTCGGCGGCCCTTGCGGACTCGCCCCCTTCGCCATCGCCTGGTCGTACTCGACCCGCTGGATCAGCACGGTCGAGTTCCTGAACAAGCCGATATTGCCCGTGTGGTCGGCGTGCTGGTGCGAAATGCCGATCAGCGAAACGTCATCGGGCGCGATGCCGACCAGCTTCAATTGAGCCGTCATGGTCTGGGCCGGGGTCTTCATCCAGCGGATGCCGTTGGCGCCGCCGTGCAGAAAACCGCTGGGCATGGTGGCGATGATGTCGTTCGAACTGGTGTCAAACATCATCCAGGTGTCGCCATGCCGGATCGCATAGGCATAGGAGGAAATGTCCACCGGCGTGCCGGGAGGCAACAGCATATTCTGCCAGGCCCCGGCGTTGCCCGAGCGGCCGTAACCGCCGTCGAGGATGTAGAGCCGATCCGCAAAACCTGCCGTTTGTCCGGGGTCTTTCGCCCCGGCCGGATCGCTAGCCAGGGGCGCAGATTGCGCCGGAGACGGGCGATTCCTGTCGCCTTTCATCGAACCTCCCGGGTCGATCTCTTTTCAGCCAGAATTCGGATTCTCGTATCCGCGTATTCTCGCATCCAAAAGCCCGGAAGTGTACACCGGCCGGTTTGCGCGTGAGGGACGATTTTCGGCCCGCGCAAGTGCGCGGTCCGCGCGGCGAACCAGTGCGCCGGACCCGAGCGCCGTTTCACAAATGCAAGCCCGGCGCGATTCGAGGAACAAAATTCTGCTATATAGGTCCTGCGCAAATTTTGCGGGGCGTCCGCGCGCCCGGGTGGGGTTACGCTTGGATCGAGGCGGACACGCCGCTCAAACGGTCTTCATCCCCCGGAGGCAGGAGTGCGAATCATACGCGCCATGGCTGCTGTCGTAGCCGTCATTCTCATTGCACATTTTCTTTTTTCCGTATACAGCCGCTCTCTTCTGGACGCCTCCGCGCGCCCGGCCACTGCCTCTTCTGAAGTGCTTCCCACCGGGATGACGATTACGCCGCTGGCCCCGCGCGGCGCTTCGTTCATGGCCCTCAATCCGCATCTGCCCGATTTCCCCCATTTCCTCGCCGGGCAGCCCGTCACGCTGTCCCTTTCTCCCGCCGGGAAAACGCTGCTCGTTCTGACCAGCGGATACAACCGGAACAACGGTCCCCGGGGCCGATGGGTCCGGGACGCCTCGAACGAATACGTCTTTGTCTACGACGTCACGCGCCCCGCGCCGCGTCTTTCCCAGGTTCTCCAGGTCCCCAATACGTTCGACGGCATTGCGTGGAACCCGGCCGGCTCGGCCTTTTATGTTTCCGGCGGCGGCGATGACGATGTGCACGTCTTCGAGCGCAGCGCCGGCCGCTGGAGCCAGGCCGGCCCGCCGATTCGCCTGTGGCATCGCCACGGTCTGGGGATTCATGTCCGGCCCGTGGCTGCCGGCCTTGCCGTCACCCCCGACGGCCGGCGCCTGCTGGTTGCCAATTTCGAAAACGACTCCGTCAGCCTGGTCGATCTGCATGAAGGACGAAAAATCGCCGAACTCGATTTGCGGCCCGGCAAAATCAACCCGCGCGATGCGGGCATTCCGGGAGGCGAATATCCCTTTTGGGTGTTGATTCACGGCAACCGTGCCTGGGTCTCATGCCCTCGCGACCGCCAGATCGTCGTTCTGGATCTTTCACCCACCTTGCGCGTCATCGGCCGGATCGCTTTGCCCGGCCAGCCCAATCGCATGATTCTCAACCAGGCCGGCAGCCGCCTGTTCGCCGCGCTGAGCACCGACGACACGGTCGCCGTAATCGACACGCGAACCAGCCGCGTGATCCAGGAGATTCCCACGACCGCGCCGCCATCGATTTTCCCCAATCCCGATCAGCTCAAGGGAAGCAATCCGAACGGGCTCGCCCTTTCGCCCGACGAGAAGACGCTGTACGTGACCAACGGCGGAGCGAACTCGGTTGCCATGATTTCGCTGGCTGGGTGGGCGGCTGGAAAAGGGGGCCCGAACGCCGCCCCGGACCGGATCGAAGGCCTCATTCCGACCGCCTGGTACCCCGATTCGGTCAGCGTGAGTCCCGACGGCCGCATGCTCTACGTTGTGAATACGCGCAGCGATCCCGGGCCCAATCCCCGCGGTTGCCGCAAAAAGTATGCCCGTTCGAATTGGTATGTCCCCTGCAGCGCGGCCAACGAATACATCCTCCAGCTGAGCAGGGGCGGCCTTTGGAGCATCCCCACGCCCGGCCGCGCGGAGCTGGCCGCGCTCACCGAACAGGTCGCCAAAAACGACCATTACCGGCCCGGCCCTCGCCTCGCCGCGGCCGACAAAACCATGGCTTTCCTTCGCCGCCACATTCGCCACGTGATCTACATCGTCAAGGAGAACCGAAGCTACGATCAGGTGCTCGGCGATCTGCCCGAAGGCAACGGCGATCCCCGGCTTACCCTTTTCCCACGGCCGATCACGCCGAATTTCCACCAGCTCGCGCTCGACTTCGTCGATCTGGACAACACCTACGCCAGCGGCGACGTCAGCGGCGACGGCTGGAACTGGTCGACCGCCGCTCGCGCCTCCCAAATGGTGGAAAACACCGTTCCCCTGGAATACGCCGGCCGCGGCCCGGGCTATGACTTCCTGGGAGCCAACCGGAACATCAACGTCGGTTTTGCGACCCTGGCCGCGCGAATCGCCGCCGACCCGGAAACCCCCGACGATCCCAATCTGCTTCCCGGCACCGCCGACGTCGCCGCTCCCGACGGGCCCGGGGGCCAGGCGGGCGCCGGCTATCTATGGAATGCGGCCCTGCGCGCGCACATCACGCTGCGCAATTACGGCTGCTTCTCCGATCTCCGCCGGTATTCCCTGCGGCCGTCCAATCCCGCCTACATTCCGCCGATTCGAAACCCGTTCGCCACGAAAACCCGCGTCGATTTTCCGACGAAAGCGGCCCTGATGCCGGTGACCGATCCCTACTACCGCAGCTTCGATCAGGCCTTCCCCGATTATTGGCGCTTTCGGGAATGGGACCGCGAATTCCGTCTCTACGTCAGCCGTCACGACCTGCCGGCGCTCGAAATGATCTGGATGCCCCACGATCATTTCGGGAAATTCGACAAGACCATCGACGGCGTTGACACCGTGGAAACCGAAATGGCCGACAACGACTACGCCGTCGGCCGGATCGTGCAGCAGGTGGCCCACAGCCCCTATCGCGACGACACGCTGATTTTCGTGATCGAAGATGACGCGCAAAACGGCCCCGACCACGTCGACGCCCACCGCACCACCGCCTTTGTCGTCGGGCCCTATGTGAAGCAGCATGCCGTCGTATCGACGCACTACACGACCGTGAACCTGCTTCGCACCATCGAAGACGTCCTCGGAATCGGCCCCATGGGGATCAACGACGACGTGCTTTCGCCGATGGCCGATGTCTTCACCACCACGGCGAAGCCGTGGACCTACACCGCCATCGTCCCGGCGATTCTCCGCTCCACCAGGCTGCCACTTCCCTCCCGGAGCCAGGCGGCCCTGGGCGTTCCCGGCGAAAACAGCCGCGCCTACGCGCGCCCGCTTCATTCAGCCGCCTACTGGGCGGACGCCACTCGCGGATTCGATTTTTCCGTTGAGGACAAGATCAATACGGCGCTCTTCAACCGCATTCTCTGGAAGGGACTGATGGGGCCGGCAGCTCCCTACCCGGCCCTTCGCAGCCGGCGGGATTTGCGCCGCCATCGGCGCCACTTGCTCGCGCACTACGGGAGCTGGATCGCCGCCCGCCGCGCCGCCGCTCGAACGCTCGCCGCGAGCAACCACGCGAAACCGGCCGGATCGCGCTGATTCGGGGGAAAGCGGCCTTCCGCCGCAACGCGCCGCTCGACCGCGCGGAGAAACCGGGCGAAGACCGCTGAATCTTGGAGGCGCGGGTGGGAGTTGAACCCACGAATAGAGGTTTTGCAGACCTCCCCCTTGGGCCACTTGGGTACCGCGCCGTTGGAATGCCAGTATAACGGAACTGCCGCGTTACTGTCAGTTTCGTCCTGCGAACTGGCAAACCGTTTTGCCCTCATGCACAATCGAACCAGTTCCATGAGCCCATCCACGGATATCGGGCACGAGTCGAATCGGATGCAGCGGAGACGGGTTCCGGCCGTTCGGCGAGCCGCGCCGTGACCCACGGTCCCTGCCTTTACCTCGGGCCGCGAGGCCAGCGCTGCGACCGCCCGGCGCTCGAAAACGGTTTCTGCGCCCTCCATGACGCCGATGCCATCCACGCCAGCCCCTGGACGTGGGTCCGGCGGCTGGCGGGGATTCTCGTCGCGGCGGCGATACTCTGGCCGATTTTCGAGGCCTTCCTCGAAGAGCTGTCTCACTGGCGCCGCTAGAACGGCCCACCACCACCCGAAAAAAGCCAGAACAAGCCAATTTCTTTTGGGGTTCACCCCGAGTCCCTTCCCTACGTTCAGAACCAGTCCCTGTAAAGGCACAACCGGGATCACGATGACAACGCAGGGGACGATCCGGACATTTCTCAGGAATCGGAGGATGGCGATTCGTCAGGCACGTCTTCGCCGTACTGTTTGAGCTTGCGGTAGAGGGTCGTCTTCCCAATGCCGAGCAGGCGCGCGGCGGCCATTTTGTCGCCACGGGTTTTCTGCAAGGCGCGGAAGATGGCGCGGCGCTCCAGTTCGGCCAGGGTAATCTGCTCGTCGTCGAGCGGAAGGCGGGCCGGCGCAAGAGACTGAAGGTTGGTTGGCAGATCAGCCACGCTGAGCAGAGGGCCCGAGCTGAGCTCGGCCGCCCGGGAAACGGCGTTTTCGAGCTCGCGGACATTTCCCAGCCAGTCGTAGGCCACCAGGCGTGCCATCGCGTCCTCGGAAAGAACCGGCGTGGGCCGCTCGTCGCGGCTCCAGCGTTCCAGGAAATGATTGGCGATCAAGGGAATGTCGCTCTTGCGCTCGCGCAGCGGGGGAACGCGGATCGGAACAACGTTCAGCCGGTAGAACAAATCCTGGCGGAAACGGCCCTGCTCGACCTCCCGCTGGAGATTGCGGTTCGTCGCGGCAATCACGCGGATATCGACCGGGACAGCCGCCGTCCCTCCGACCGGCCGCACCTCTCGCTCCTGCAGGATGCGGAGCAGCTTGACCTGCATTTCGAGGGGAAATTCGCCGATCTCGTCCAGGAACAGCGTGCCGCCGGAAGCGGACTCGATCAGGCCCCTTTTCGATTGCACGGCCCCGGTGAAGGCCCCCTTCATGTGCCCGAACAGCTCCGATTCGACCAACGTCGGCACGAGGCCAGTGCAATCGATGGGAACGAATGGGCCATTTTTCCGGGCACCGTGGAAATGAATCGCGCGAGCCACCAATTCCTTGCCCGTTCCCGTCTCTCCCAGGATCAGCACGGGCGATTGGCTCCGGCCGACCTTTTCGATCATCCGGTAGACGTTCTGCATTTTGGGAGAAAAGCCGACTAGCACGCCGAACCCCGGCCGCGACGCCACCTGCTCGCGGAGAACGCGGTTTTCGCGGTCGAGCGACAGCGTCCGCGCCAGATGTTCCAGCTTCGCGCGCAGCTCGGCCTCATCAAACGGCCGCGCGACGACTTCGGCCGCGCCCGCTTCGATGGCTTCGGCTCCGGCCGCGCCGTGGCCATACTCGGTCAGCACGACAACGGTGGACTCGGGATGCTCCTGGCGCAGGCGCTTGATGAATTCCGCGCCGCCGAACGACGGGGTCGCCAAATCGAGAACCACAAGGTCGATCGCTTCCCTCTCGAGCGCCGCCAGCGCCTGCGAGGCGCTCGTGGCCACCCTGGCGCGCATTCCAGCGCGCGTCGCCTCGCTCCGCACGAATTCGCGGGCCGAATCCTCATCGGAGGCCACCAGCAGAGACATGACAACGGTGAATTCAGACCGAGAAAGAGCTTCGGATGTTTCCGGCACAATCACCTCATCTCCGCCCACGAGGCGGGCCGCCAGGACTGGTACGCAATCCCCTGCTCCAAGGATACGTTTCCGCGGCCTTTGCGAATGGGCCCGGGGGGCAGTCTAATTCCGCCGGCCCGCTTTGGGCAAGGCCAAAGCGGCCCGCGCTCGCGCTAATCATCACACCCCTCAAAACACAAGGAACACGGCCGGCCGCCATTTTTCATTGAAATTACACGCGGGCACCGCATCATCCACCGGTTCAACATCCGGGCACACGCGGGGCCTCATCCGCGCGAAGCAGGCTGGGCAATCGTTTTTCCCTTGGGGGGAGGGGCGGGAGAGGACCGCCGGCCCCGGCTCTGGCTCGGGCTCTTTCCAACGAAGACGTATGGGCGGATCTTATCGAAGCGGCGGCGGCTGATTCCCCGTATGGCCAGCAGATCCTCCACCCGCTCGAAGGGACCGCTCAACCGGCGAAACCGGAGAATCGAGTGCGCCATCGACGGCCCGACGTCCGGCAACTCTTCGAGTTGGTCAAGCGTGGAATGGTTCAGATCGATCGGGTGCGATGGCAGGACCTTCCGGCGCCGGGCCGACGCGCCGGCGCAAAAGACCATGGCCGCCAGGATCACGGCGAGTCTTTCCGCGGCCATTCGCCTTCGGAGTTTTACCCGCATCGCCGGGCTATTCCCTCCCAACGCCGCGCGCCAGCCTCTCCGGGTTATATCCGCTGCCCGGCCGCGTTCCAGTATTGGACGTCCCCGAACAGGGCCGCCTGCCCAGCCACCTGTTCCCGGTCGCCCACGACGACAACCAGCGCGTTCGGCGAATCGATCCACTGTCGCGCGGATTCCAGAACCTGTTCCCGGGTTACCGCCCGTACCCGTTCGCGGTAGGTTTCCAGATAGTCTTCGGGAAGCTCGTTGAGATAGACGTTGGCCACCTGCCCGCGAAGGCCCGCCTGCGTGGCGACGCCCAGCGAGAAGACACCGCTCAGGTAGTTCTGGATTTCGGCGAGTTCCTCGGTTTCGACCGGCAGGGCGCGCATCCGGTCCATCTCGTAGAACATTTCGGCGAGCGTCGCCGCCACCACCTCGTTGCGAACGGCCGCTTGCGTGGTAAACCACCCATGGCGGCGAAGCGAATGCGCCTGGCTGCCGGGACTGTAGGTGTAGCCCTTCTGTTCGCGGATGTTGGCGACCAGCCGGGAATGGAACGCGCCGCCGTAGATCGCGTTCGTCACCGACAGCCGCGTCCAGTCCGGATGCTGGCGCGTGATCGCCCGATTGGCAACCACGATGCGGGCCTGGGAGGTCCCCGGCAGGTGAACGACGCGAATCCTCCGCCCATGCCACGCGTCGAGCGGCGGATCGACCATCACAGGCGCCTCGCCCGATTGCCACGGGCCGAATGCCCGCTCGATTTCCTCCATCATGCGGCCGGCGGAAAAATCCCCGACGGCGATCAGCAGGGCGTTGGACGCCGAGTAATGGCGGCTATAAAAAGCGCGCAAATCGTCGAGTCCGTAGGCGGCCACCTGAGCTTCGGTCGGTGAGAATACGCCGTAGGGATGGCCGTCGAAAAGTTCGCTCCGCACGCGCTCGTTCGCAAGGAATCCCGGCGTTACCCGTTCGATTCGCAGCGCGTCGATTCGCTGGCGGCGCTCGCGCTCGAACTCGTCGGCGGGAAACGTCGCCTCACGAGCCAGCTCGGCCACAAGTTTCACCAGCGGCCCGGCCGCTTCCGCCAGGCCGTCCACCAGGATGCTGCTCGAATCGGCCCCGGCGCTGGTCGCCAGATCCCCGCCCATTCGCCGGAGATCCTCTTCGATTTGACGCCGCGTCCGGCGGGCCGTTCCCGTGCGGACGGTCGCGGCCACCATTTCGGCTAGCCCAGGGCTGGTGAGGGCCGTCGCGGCATTCCCGCTGCGCAAGATCAATTCAACGATGAGCCGGGGCACGCCGCGGGCTTCCACCAACACCACTTCCAGGCCACTCGCCAGCCGCCGGACCGACCGCGGCGGCCAAACCACCGGCCGCTCGGGCCCCAGGGCCGGCGCCGTCGTTCCGGTCACAGCCGCTCCGGCGCTCACTGGCCACCTCGATTCACCGGCCGCCGCTCCACAATGGCGCGGCTCGCCGGAGACAGATAATGCTCGGCGGCATCGCGGACGCGCGCCGGGGAGATGTCCGCAAAATCGTCAAGGATCGTGTTGACCAGCCCCGCATCCCCGTCGAACAGGGTGAAGCAGGCCAGATAATGCATTCGCCCGAACCAGGGAAGGTAGCTGCCGCCCTCGAGCATCGAGTAGTAATCCGATTTCAACTTCGCCTTCACCTGCTCCATTTCGTCGGCCTCCGGCCCGTGGCTGCGCAGCAGCTCTATCACCTGATCGTAGGCCGCGAGCGTCTCCTCCGGGGTCGTCTCGGGCCGATGCAGGATGCGGGTGGTCATCAGCATGGGACCGTCGTAGTCGAACAGGTCCCCGGAGGGGAAATGCAGGGCGCCTTCCGCATCGACGGCGGCCTGCTTTTCGAGCACCAGTTCCCGGTATACGCGTCCGGCGCGGCCGCCATGCAGCACCCGATCGGCCAGGGCGAAGGCGTACCAGTCCTCGGTGCGCCTCTTCGGTGCGTAATAACCGACGGCCAGGCCGCGCAGGCTCCCGAATTTCTCCTCGACGACGCCGCGCCGCTCCTGGCTGGGAGGGTCTTCGTCCGCCGAGGCGAGCGGCGGCAATGGGCCGCTCGGAATCCGGCCGAAATGCCGCTCGGCCATGGCCAACACCTCGGCCGAATCGACGTCGCCGACGACGACCAGCACGGCATTTCTGGGCGTGTAGTAGGTCCTAAAGAATTCCCGGACATCGTCGAGGCTGGCGGCGTCCAGATCTTCGAAATCGCCGTAGAAATTATGCGCGTTGGGCCAGCGCCGGTAGGCGACGGGGGGCATATCGAGCCAGGGGAAGCCGCCGTAGGGCTGGTTGAGGACGTTGACGCGGACCTCTTCCTTGACCACATCGCGCTGATTCCGCAAATTTTCTTCATTCACCTGGAGCGCGGCCATGCGGTCGGCCTCCAGCCAGAGCACCCGATCGAGCGCGTTCGAGGGCACAACCTCGTAATAATTGGTGTAATCGTAGGCGGTCGATCCGTTCAGTAGGCCGCCCGAAGCGTTCACAAGGCGAATGTGCATCATTTTTCCGGCATGCGCCGAACCCTGAAACATCATGTGCTCAAACAGATGGGCGAAACCGCTGCGGCCTTCCGGTTCGAGCCGGAAACCGATGCGGTAATAGACTCCCACCGTCGCCACCGGCGCGGTCCGTTCGGGAGAAACAACCACCTGCAGCCCGTTTCCCAAACGAGCCGTGGATACCGGGATTTTCAGTGCGGCCAACTCTTCCTCCTGGGTGATCAGAGCAGTGTATCAGCCCGACAATTCCGGTGCGAACAGGCGGGCCGGGCGAATCCTTGCCAGCGGCTTGGCTCCCGCTGTGGTAGCATAATCTTCTTCGTACTCATTCGAAACCGCGCGTGCATTCATTCTTGAGCATCCTTTTAGGGGCGGCCGCCGTTTTTTGGATCTTCTACGGCGGGCATTGCCTTTTGCAGACATGGCGCATTCCCAGTCTAGCCGCTTTCCCGCCCGACCCCACCGACGATAACTCCCGTGTTTCCGTGCTGATGGCCGCCCGCGACGAGGCCCGCAGCCTGCCCCATGCCCTGCCGACCTTGCTGGCGCTCAATCACCCCAACCTCGAAATCATCGCCGTTGACGACCGTTCCCGGGATGCGACCGGGTCGATTCTGGACGATTTTGCCAATCGCTCCCCGCGCATGCGCGCGCTCCATATCCGCGAGCTGCCGCCGGGCTGGCTGGGGAAGGTGTACGCCCTCCAGGCGGCCTACGAAATCTCGAACGGGGAATGGCTCCTTTTTACCGACGCCGATGTCCATTTCAACCAGGATGCGATCTCGCGCGCCCTCCGGATGGCGCGGGAGCGCAACCTGGATCATCTGTCGCTGCTGGCCTCGCTCGAAATGCACGGCTTCTGGGAGCACGTCGCGATCAGCTATTTTGCCCTGGCCTTTTTGCTGGGTATCCGCCCCTGGCGCGTGGACAAGCAGGGGGCCGGCAGCTACATGGGCGTCGGCGCCTTCCAACTGGTCCGGCGAAGCGCCTACGAAGCGGCCGGCGGGCACCGGCGTCTGGCGATGGAAGTGGTGGACGACATGAAACTCGGTAAGGTGATGAAGACCAGCGGGTTTCGGTCCGGCGTCGCCATCGCCGACGGCTACGTGAAGGTCCGCTGGCACGAGGGACTCGGGAATATCACGCGCGGCCTGACCAAGAACATGTTTGCCGGAATGGGCTTTTGCGTCTGGAAAGCGATCGGCGCCTTAACCGCTGTGTTGCTCATAAGCGTGCTTCCCTTCCTCGCGCTCACCTTCACCCGAGGCCCGGCGCTCTTTCTGGCCATCGCCGCGTCGACGGGCGCCGTATTGTTCAACGCCGTCGTACTCGCCAACCTCGAAACGGAATCGCCCCTCTACGCCCTCGCGCACCCGCTCGGCGCGGCCGCTTTTTCGTGGATCGCTCTTCGCTCAATGGTGGTCACGCTGTGGCGCGGCGGAATCGTTTGGCGCGACACATTTTATCCGCTCGACCAGTTGCGCCGGGGCGCGGTATGAGGGCCGGCCTCCTTTGAGTCGGTGGACGTAAATCACCCATTGAAACCGTCCGCACGAGACAAGCATCATAGGGTTTTGTCCGGAAATGCACCCTAGGGGAAACTGCAAATGTCCCTGCCTCCCCATGGAAAGCAGATGAGCCGGGAAACAGCCGCCCGCTCCGGCGCGGACGAAGAGATCCAGGCGTTCCTCGAATCGGCTCCCGACGCCGCGGTGATCGTCGACGCGCAGGGACAGATCACCATCGTCAATCGCCAGACAGAGAAGCTTTTCGGCTATTCCCGCGAAGAACTGTTGGGCCGGCCGGTGGAGATGCTGATTCCCGCCCGCCACCGCTCAGGCCATATCCTCCACCGCGCCAAATACGCCAAACACCCACAGGTGCGCCCGATGGGAGTCACTCTCGATCTGCACGGCGTCCGCAAGGACGGCACCGAATTC
>DATLRW010000168.1:0-10664 GCA_035534495.1 Candidatus Dormiibacterota bacterium
CCGCTCTGCCGCAGGCTCGTGGGCCCGATTCGCTCGGTGAGCCCGGCCTGTACCGCCCCGAGCCGGGTTCGCGCCGCTGGGACTCGCCCGAAACGGCGAGCCTGAATCTGGTGGGCATGGAAGCGTCGCTCGAATTTCTGCTGCGGGCCGGCGTCGAATCGATCTGGCGGCACAACTGCCGCCTGATCGACCAACTGCTCGGCCAGCTCCCCGCCGACCGCTGCCTGCCGGCGAGCCCCGCCGATCCCCGTTTCCGCGGCCCCTTCGTTTGCGTCGCGGCACGCTCGCCGGAGAAGACCAGCGCCCTGTACCAGCGCCTGCGCGAATCGGAACTGTTCGTCAGCCTGAGGGCAAAAGCCATCCGCATTTCTCCTCACCTGTACAACAACGCCGGAGACATCGACCGGCTGGCCGCGGCCCTCACGATCTGAAGCAAAGGCTCGCGCGCTGCGCCCGCTTTCGCGAAAACCACGAACGGAAAAGGTTTGTCCCGCCGCGGCGGGCGTTACTGCGGGGATTGGTAGTGAAACGGGATGTGGACGAGAACTTCCAGATCGATCGGATTGTTGTCGGCGAGCGCCGGTCGGAATTTCCACTTGGCAAAGGCGGCTTCGGCGTTGCGGTCCAGAACCGGATCGAGGCCTTTCACCACGCGAATGTGGCTGACCGTTCCATCCTTGCCGATGACGGCGTACAGCACCACTTCTCCCTCAACTTCTTCCTGAATCAGGTCGGGCGGATATTCCGGGTCGACTTTCCGTACCGGCAGCGGGGGGACGATGCTGCCGCCGAGCGGAATTTTCACGCCGGGCACCCTGGCAAACTGCAGCACCCAGCTTCCGGTCGCGCTCGTGAGGTTAGGCATGTTCATCAGTAGTGTGTGGATGGGGCGCATGCCCAGGATTTCGTGTGCCAGATCGTGAGGGGCGATGCCGCTTCCTCCCGCCGCATTGCGGTGCGCGGGCAGGGAATCGGGCGGTCGAAGCGCGAGCGGCGAAAGCGCCGCGATTCGGGGCAGCGGAGATGGCGCCCGCGGGGCGGGCGGCGGCGCGGGGCCGGCACCCTCATGCAAAATCAACAAACCGGCCGGCCCCGGCAACCCGCCGCCCGCCTCGGGCGCTCCGGCGACGGCCGGCCCGGCATTCATCGCGATATCCGGCGCCGCGCTCGAAGTGGTTTTGCCCACGCGGGGGCCGATGCTCATCGGAGCGGAGGCATTGCCGGGTGGCGGCAGCGCCTTGCCCGGCGCGATCGACAGGGCCACCAGGCGATTCGCCGCGAAGGCAACAGCAGGCGCGGCGACGCTCTTGGGCGTTGTTTTGGCGCGCGCCGCGCGAACGGCGCCTGGCGCAAGCGGAAGCGGCGGCTGGGGCGTCGCCCTCGAAATGGGAGCGATATCCAGCGGGGCGGCGGGAGGCGTCTCCGCGGCAATTTGCGGCGCCATCGCTCGGGCGAGTGAGCCTTTTGTGCGCCGGCGGGCGACAAGCGCGTTTGGGTTCACCTCGATTGGCGGCTGAAGCGGCGGGGCAGCCGCCCAGGTGATGATATTCGGTATCGAAGGAAGAAATATTGGCGGCGTGGGCGGCGCCTCCGGCTCGATCAACACCTGGCGGGTATTGGTCGGGCGGTGCGGCTGGAAAACGACGGTCGTCTTGGCGTTGTAGGCGCGGGCGAGCAAGGGCGCCTTCGGTTTGCGCGCCGCGCGCCGGGAGGATTTCGGCCGGCTCGGTTTCCGGGCGGTGGCCGGGGCGACATCGGTCGCCGGCCCATACCAGGTGATCTCAATCTGCGGCAGGGTGAGTGGGGGCGCCGGCTGGGCCAACCGGTCCAGGGGAATCAAAAGGCCCAGCAGAATGACGTGGCAGACCAGCGAGCCGGCGATGACCGCCGAGGGTATCCGCCGGGGCTGCAGGCGAAGGCGGAAATAAGAAGACGCGGGGTCGAGCCCTCGCGGGGCGCGCGGCCCCAGCAACGCCGCATGGCAGCTTTCGAGGAAATTGGCCCGGCGGGCCTGCCAACGCACCTCGAAATGCGGGGTCCCAAAAGTGCCCGGGGTGTCGCCATGAGGCGAAGTCATCGGGGATAACCGGATTATAACGCCGCGAAGTTTGGCCGGGGCCGTTTGCGGCAAGGGGCGAGCTTAAAGATAGCGCAGCGGCCCGCCCTCGCGCAGGCCGGCGGCAAACGCCAGCAGCAAGCGCCGGCGGCAAACAATCGATCAGCCGCCGGGCATGAGGCGGTAAAAACTGAGCGTGGCATCGCCCTGGTGGACCCGCCGCGCGCATTCGATCTTCCCGATGAATTCGGGCAGGGCGAACGTCGAGGCGTGTTCGATGACGATCGCGCCCCGCGGAGCGAGCGGGGCCGAGTGGCCCAGAAATTCCAGCGCGCGCCGGTACGCCTCGGCGTCTTCGTACGGCGGATCGAGAAAGATAAAGTCGGCGCGCTCGCCGCGCGCGTGAAGCCGGGCCAGGCCGCGCAACGCGTCGCCGTGCAGAATTTCCGCGTCCGCCCCGGCGCCCAGCATTTCGAGATTTTCCCGGATCAGCGCCGCGGCGCCCTTCGCGATTTCGAGAAAAATCGCCCGCTGCGCCCCCCGGCTCAGCGCTTCGATGCCCACCGCGCCGGTGCCCGCATAGGCGTCGATGAACCGGGCGCTTTCGACCTGGGGGCCGAGAATGTCGAACAGCGTTTCGCGCAGCCGGTCGCTCGTCGGCCGCAGGCGCAGCTTGCCCGGACTCTTCAGATGGCGGCTGCCGTATTTGCCCGCCACAATTCGCATGGCTTCAGCCCACCTTCGCCAGTTCGTAGCGCCGTTCCCAGTGGGCGTCGAGAGAGGCGAGCAGGCGTTCCAGTTCCCCCTGGCGCCCGTCGTCGGCGGCCATGGCGAATGCTTCCCGGCGGGCCAGATCGAGCAGGTCGTGATCGCGAAGCAGGCTCGCCACACGCAGCGCCGGCGCGCCGTGCTGCGCCGTTCCGAAGAACTCGCCCGGGCCGCGCAGCTTCAAGTCGGCGTCCGCGATCAGCGCGCCGTCGGAGGTGCGCACCAGGGTTTCCAGGCGCTCGCTGCCTTCGCCGGAAAGATTCTTCGGGGCGACCAGGACGCAGTAGGATTCCTCGCGCCCCCGCCCGATTCGCCCGCGAAGCTGGTGCAGTTGCGCCAGGCCAAAGCGTTCGGCGTGCTCGATCACCATGACGGTCGCGTTCGGAACGTCCACGCCGACCTCGATGACGGTCGTGGCCACCAGAATCTGGATCTGGCCCGCGCGAAACTCGTTCATCACCCGGTCCTTTTCCTCGCTCGGCAGGCGGCCGTGCAGCAGGCCGACCCGCTCCCGGGGAAAAACTTCCTTGGAAAGGCGCTCGTACTGTGCGATGGCGGCCTTGAGCTCGCGCTTGGATTCCTCCACCACCGGATAGACGACGTAGGCCTGCCGGCCGGCGCCAATCTGGGCGCGGACAAACTCCCATACGCCCGCCAGATTTTCCTCCGAACGCCAAACGGTCTTCACGCGTCCGCGCCCGGGCGGCATTTCGTCGATGACGGAAAACTCCAGATCGCCGTACAGGGTCAGGGCGAGGGTGCGGGGGATCGGCGTCGCGGTCATGACGAGAACGTCAGGCGAAACGGCCTTTTCGCGCAACTGCTTGCGCTGCAGAACGCCGAAGCGGTGCTGTTCGTCGATGATCGCCAGGCCCAGCTTCCGGAAGACGACCGGGTCTTCGAGCAGGGCGTGCGTGCCGACCACCAGCTGTGCCTCCCCGCTCCCGATTCGCTCGATGGCCGCGCGCCGCGCCGCCGGTTTCATGCCGCTCACCAGGATTTCCGCCGCGTAGCCGGCGCGCCCCAGAATGCGGCGGGCCGCCAGAAAATGCTGAACGGCCAGGATTTCCGTGGGCGCCATGATGGCCACCTGATATCCGTTTTCGATCACGATTACGGCGGCCTGCAGGGCCACAATCGTTTTGCCGCTTCCCACATCCCCTTGCAGCAGGCGGTTCATGGGGGAGGTTTTTTCCAGGTCGGCGGCGATTTCCGCCAGAACGCGTTTTTGCGCCGCGGTCGGCTTGAAGGGCAGGACCCGCTTGAGCGCCTCGCGGACGCGGTCGTCGCGAACGCGGAAGGCAATCCCCGGCTCGGCCTGTTGCCGGCGGCGCCGGAGAGCGAGGCCGAGCTGGAAGAAGAAAAACTCCTCGAAAATCAGCCGCCGCTGGACGTCAGCCTGGAACTGGTTCAACCGGTCGATCTTCTCGTTCGAAGGTGGGAAGTGGGCGGCGTGAAGCGCGGGTCCTCGCGGCGGCAGGCCGAGCCGCCGAATCAGGTCGGCGGGCAGCGGATCGGGGATCTCCTCGCCGAGCTGCTCGAGCGCCGAGCCGATCAGCCGGCGCAAAACGCGCGGCGTCACCGAACCGATCGATTCGTAGATCGGCACGATCCGCCCGACCTCGGTGGAATCGGCCCCCGACGCCCCGAGCTGCTCGCATTGCGGATTCACCATCTCGATCCGGGCCGGACGAAACCGGTCGATTTCCACCTTGCCGTGCAAAATGATGCGCTGGCCGGGGTGAAAACGGCCCTCGAGATAGGCGCCGTGAAAGAATTTCACGTGAAGCGCGCCGGTCGCGTCGCGCGCCAGCAGGTGATAGACGGCGTCGGAACGGCCGCGGAAACGGAGCAGGGTGCCGTCGGCCACTTCGGCCTGGACCGTGTACACGTTGCCCGGCTGGATGGCTGCAATCGGAGTGAACTGGATGCGATCCTCGTAGCGGAAGGGCAGGTAGTAGAGTAGGTCTTCCATGGTGAAAATGGCGCGGCGCGCCAGGGTTTCGGCCCGCCGCGGCCCGACGCCCTTCAGGTACTTCACTTCCGTCAGGAGCGAAATGCTCATCGAAGACAGGCCAGTCTACAACAAGCGGCGGCCGCTCGACCCGGTGCGAGCGCCTGGCGTGGCGGTGGGGGTTACTCCCGGACGACTTCCGCGCCGGCGCTGGGCACGCGCATGACCCGGAGGCGGCGGGCGGCGTCGAGGTAGAGATCGACTTCGAGATCGGGACTCTTCACCGTGAGCAGGTGGAGCATCTGCCCGGCGACGGCCCTCTCCGGCCGATTCCACGGTGACGGTTCCAGGGACCTGGTCCTGCGGGATCAGGACCGAGAATTTCTGCTGCCCGCCGGCCTTCCAGTCGTACAGCCGCGCCAGGATCTCATACTGCGCGTAGACGTTATTGTCGAGCAGAATGACGGGCCGGTCGGCGGGGAACGAAAAGGCTTCCATGGCGGGCGCCAGGCCGGTCTGGCACGGCGTCATTTCGGCCGAACGGCCGTTGAAGGCGACGCCGATCGAGCGGGCGGGGCCCGCCTGGCCGAGCCAGTGGTAGCGAACCGGGGAGCCGTTGGCGGCGAGCGTCAGATCGGCGCTGTCCTGTTCGCTCTTCTGGCCGGGCAAAATCCAACTGGATGGTGTTCCGCGTCGACCATCCCGCCGCTTGAGGGGAGATGGTGAAATCTTCCGTGCCCACCGCGCGGCCCCGGAGCAGGATGCGAAACCGGCCGTGGTCGGGACCGATCGCCGGATTCCCCGATGCCGGCGCCGCCGCGGCGAGAATGGCAACGAGTATCCGGGCGGTCTTCATGCCTCGACGGCAGTCAGGCGGGCGAGGGTGAGGATTCGCTCAACCACCTGTGCCGGTTCCGAGGTGGCGTCAACGCGATAATCCGCCTGGCTGTAAAGGGGCAACCGCTCTTCGAACAGGCGCCGGAAGCTGGTTTCGTCGCGGAATAACGGGCGATCGGTTACCCCGGCGCAGCGCTTGAGCAGGTCGTCGATGGGACAGTCGAGCCAGACGAGCGTGGCTCCGAACTGGCGCAGCCGGCCGAGGTTTTCCGGGCGTGTCAGCGTGCCGCCGCCCAGGGCGAACACGGCGGAAAAGCCGCGCTCGGCCGTTTCGCCGAGAACCCGATCGAGGACTTCCGCCTCGATTTCGCGGAACCCCGGCTCACCGTGCCGGCGGAAAATATCGACGATGGAAGATCCGGTCCGCTCGACAATGCGGGTATCAAGGTCCATGAACCGCCAGCCGAGGCGCTCGGCGAGCATATGGCCCACGGTGGTCTTGCCGCAGCCCATGAAGCCGACCAAGGCGATGACTTTGCGGGGAACGGGAACGGGCATCGGGCGCCGGGGGCGCTTATTGCCGCCGGCGAATTTGGATTGTACCACTGAATGAGTTGATGACCAGGCGGGCGCGCCCCTCGTTGTAGACGCCAAAAAGGGAACGGGCGAAGGGCGGAAGATCATATTGCGGGCGGGCGGGCTCTTTCAGGGCGGCCTGGTTGACCACCCGGCCGTGCAACGAGACGGCCGTCACATCGAAGGAGTCGGAGGGGGAAAAGAATACGTCGACTTCACCGCTGTAATCGCGAAGCTGGTAGAGGCCGTTCGGGAGCAGGTCGCTGTCGAGCAGGATGTTGCCCGTCGAGGTGCGAGCGTGCACGTTGCTCGACTCCGAGCCGACCACGTTGATGGCGCCGCTGATGGAGTTGGCCTCGATGCCGCCCGAACACTGGTTGCAGGTGAACGAGCCGCCGATGGTATGAACGGTGATGTAGCCGGTAACCTGATTGAGATTGACGTCGGCCCCAACGGTCTCGTACGTCATGTCGCCGAGGACTCCCTGCACATCGATCTGCCCGGAGTCGTCGTGAATGGACAGCTCGGTTTCTTCCGGGACGGTGATGTCGAAGTCGGTTTCCATTTCGGCCGGGGTGATGCTGCCGGCCAGAAACCTGGTGGAGACCACGATCATATTGCCCTGCCGCTGGGCGCTCACGTCCATCTTCGGGCTCTTTTGATCGGCGATGACCTGCACCTCAGACTTCTGCCAGGTGCGGATAACGATCTTGCCCCTGGAATTGTGAAGCGTGACCACCGGATGCGACATCACGGGGAAGCGCTTCTGCAGGCGTTGCGCAAAGGCCGGAACGACAGCTATCGCGAATCCGATCGCCACCAGCGATTGCCCGATTCTCTTTCCCGTGCTCATCGTTGTTTTTCGGCCTGTCCCGTTTACTCGGTTACGCCGGCGTTCTGCTCGGCCATCAGATTCAGCAGATCCGCCTTTTGCTGGTAGGCGTCGTACAGATAGTCGCGCGTGCTCTCATCCGACGGAGCCTCCTCCAGCGTTTTTTCGCAACGGGCGATCTGGCGGTTGACGATCATCAGGTTCTGCTGGAGGGTTTCCGCGACCTGCGGATCGGCAGCGCGAAACGAACCGATCGTTCCCCGTTCGACATGATTCAGCTCGGTATCCACGCTCGCCAGGTCCGTTTGGTCGGCGGAAAGCCAGGCGCGGCCCGCCGGCGGTGTAGACGGAACAGGCGGGCGGGAAGTGAGCGTGAAGGTGAGCGCCGCAAGGGCCAGCGCGGCAACTGCCGCGGCCAGCGGACGCGCCAGCGTCGGAACCCAGGCAGACAGACGGCGCGGCCGGCCGGCCCGGCGGACCAGGCCTTCCTGGATCATCCGGGCGTGAATGGACTGCCATAGGCGTTCGGGAGGCGCGGTATCGAGAGCGGTTAGTTGCGGCGCCAGCAGGCGGATCGAATCGAGATCCTCGACGTAATCCCGACACCGTTCGCATTCCATCGCATGGGCCCGCGCCTGGGCGCTTCGCCGGCCCTCCATCCACTCTTCGCTCTGGCGTAGAAATTCCTCGCAGTCGTAACGGACCAGGCCTTCCTGCAGCGCCTGCGCGTGAATCGCGTGCCACAGGCGTTCGGGCGGGGCCACGTCCATGATGGCCAGTTGCGGCGCCAGCAGGCGGATCGAATCGAGATCCTCGACGTAATCCCGGCACCGCTCGCATTCCGCCGCATGGGTCCGCGCCGGGACGCTTGGCCGGCCCTCCAGCCATTCTTCGCTCTGGCGTAGAAATTCCTCGCAGTCGTAACGGATCAGGCCTTCCTGCAGCGTCTGCGCGTGAATCGCGTGCCACAGGCGTTCGGGCGGGGCCACGTCCATGGTGGCCAGTTGCGGCGCCAGCAGGCGGATCGCGTCGAGATCCTCGACGTAGGCGCGGCACCGCTCGCATTCCGCCGCATGGGCCCGCGCCGGGGCGTCTGGCCGGCCCTCCATCCACGTTTCGCTCTGGCGTGCAAATTCCTTGCAGTTCATCTTAGCCCTCAGGGACCCTGCCGAGCCGATCCTGGTCCGGGTTGCGCATCGAATCGACTTCCCGCTTGGTTTCCTGCCGTTCCTCCCGGGCACGGTCGCGTTCGGCTTCCTGCAGCAGTTCGCGCAAACGGGTCCGGGCCTTGTGCAACTGGGATTTCGAGTTGCCGATCGAGCAGCCGAGCATGTCGGCGATCTCGTTGTGCTCGTAGCCTTCCACGTCGTGAAGGAGAAAGACCGCCCGATACCCGGGCGGGAGGTGGGTCACCGCCCGCTCCAGGTTCACCCGATCGACCGAGCCGGAAAGCTTCAGATCCGCCGCGCCTACCTCATGCGGCGCCGCGCGGGAGTCTTCGTCCTGTTCGGCCAGTTCGTTGAGAGAAGTCTCCATCACGTTCCTACGCCGTAACCGCATCAAAACGACGTTTACTGTCAGCCGGTGCAACCAGGTCGAAAACGCCGACTCGCCACGGAAGGTCTGGATCTTGCGGAAGAGTTGCAAGAACGCCTCCTGCGCCAGATCCTCCGCCGATGCCGGGTTGCCGACCATCCGCAAACATAGGGAATAGACACGTCTACTGTGCAGATGGTAGAGACGCTCGAAAGCTTCGGCATCGCCCCTTTGCGCCAGACGGATCGCATCCGCCTCGCCTAGCTCCCCGGTTTCGGTTCGCCTGACTCGGGCCACTCTACCCGTTTCGGGCTGCACCGCCACAATGAGTGGGATGCGCCCTCCTCCTATTGAAGTTGTCTTTCGGCTACCGGCCAGCGCGACCCGCCCGGCCCCGCGTCGCTGGCGCAAATCCCCGGAAGGTCCTGGTACTGGCCGGGCATATCCTGCATTATGACTGCCCGGCGCGCAAAGGCCAATCCGCCAGGCCGAGCGTAGGCCGAACTCAGGCCGAGCTGGGCGAAAATCCGGCTCCATCGCCGCTCTTGGCGACCGTCTTGCCCTCCAGCTGATTGCAGAAGGCATCCATCTCGGCGGGCGACAATCCCAGCAGGAACGATTTGAGCACGACGATCGTTTCCCGTAAGCAGGTGTTCAAATCGTAATGAAGGGCATCGAGGGCTTCCCAGTGGATTTCCGGATGCACCGAGGAGCCTTCGGAAATCTCCCGTGCCGCGTGATGGAACTCGCCCGACAGATGATTCACGGTCCGCAGCAGAACGCTCAGTTTCCGCCGGAAACGCAGGTTGCGTGTGGGAACCACCAGGTCCAGCGCGCCCTCCCACGACGCCAGGCGGCGCACGATCGGCCAGCGGAAAAACGCCGGGTTCAGCGGGGCGACGCGCGGCGAATGGTTCGACCGGCGGGCCTGCTCGGCCATCACTTCAATCAGATGCGAGAGCTGATCGGAGAAGCGGTGCATGACGCTGGCGGTCGTTCCCACCTGCTCGCGAGCGCGGATCAGCAGCCCCGAGCGGCGCAGCATAAAGGACTCGTTCACCGCGATGCTGAACATCGCGTAGCTCGCCTCGATCTCCGTGACCACCTTTTGAAACGTCCGCTGCTTGTCTTCAGGAAGTCCGGCGAGCCATTCTTCGCGGACGGAGCGTTCGGCGGGAGAGCCCGGGCTGGAACGCAAATTCAAGGAGCCTCCGAGAGACGCCCGGATTATACCAAAGGGTTGTCGGACCGCGGCTTCTTGACGCGTCGAGAAGGCCGTCGCTATACTGCCAAACTTCTCATTGTCGCCTAAGGAAACTCTCTTGCCGTTCGAACCGCTCGATCAGTACCTCCAAAGACAAAAGAAGCTCGGCGAGATCAGGGCTCTCGGCGAAGATCCCTACCCGCATCGCTTCACGTGGACGCACACGATCGATCAGGTGGGCCGGACCTTCGGCGCCCGCAGCGCCGCCGAGCTCGAAGCCGAGCCCGTAACGGTGCGCCTGGCCGGGCGGATGGTCTCGATCCGGCTGCACGGCAAGGCGGGCTTCGCCCACCTGGGCGGGCAGGGAGAACGGCTGCAAATCTATGTGAAGCTGGACGCGATCGGCGAGCACGGCTTCCGCCTGTTCCGGCTGCTCGATCTGGGGGATATAGTCGGCATCGCCGGTCATCTGTTCCGCACCAGGACGGGCGAGTTGACGGTCTGGGTGGAAAGCCTGACGCTGCTGACCAAATCCCTGCTGCCGCTGCCGGAGAAATGGCACGGCCTGGCCGACGTCGAGATGCGCTACCGCCGGCGCTATCTGGACCTGCTGGCCAATCCCGACGTTCGCAAAATCTTCGAGCGCCGCGCGGCGATCGTGCGGGAGTTGCGCGGATTTTTCGACGGCCGCGGCTACCTGGAAGTCGAAACGCCGATGATGCAGACGCTGGCCGGCGGCGCGACCGCCCGCCCCTTCGTCACGCACCACAACACGTTCGACCTGGACCTGTATCTGCGCATCGCCCCGGAGCTTTACCTGAAGCGGCTCGTCGTCGGGGGCCTGGACCGCGTCTACGAAATCAACCGGAATTTCCGCAACGAAGGCGTCGATACGACTCAT
>DATLRW010000169.1:0-4663 GCA_035534495.1 Candidatus Dormiibacterota bacterium
AAGACTGGCGACCTGTTGTCCCGTGTCCATGTCCAGGACCAGAAGCCTGGCCGGCCGCCGCGCCCCCACGAAAATCCGGCGACGCTTGACGTCGAGCGCCATGGGGAAATTCGCCGTCGCATCGATGAGCTTCCAGGTTTCAATGCGCCCTGAGTCCAGGTGAATGACGGCAATTTCGCCTATGGAAGCGAGATTCACGAAGATACGGTGGCCCACTTCGTCGACCTGAAAGGACTCGGGATGGACACGCAGCGGGAAATTGTCGGGGAGCTTTTGCCAGGTGCGCGTGTCAATCACTCCAATGCCGCTGTCGGCGCCGTCGCCATAACCAACGTAGATGCGTTGAGCCGAGCTGTCGTAACGGAGCTGATCGGCGTCGTTTCCGAAGGAAACCGCCCCGATGCGTGAGTAATTCGTGCCGTCAAAGATGGTGCACGCGCCGCCGATGCAGTTGGACACGACGATCCGGTTGGCGTCGGGCACAAAGGCCACGCCCTGGGGTTCCGACAGGCCGTCGCGAATGACCGCAACCTCGCGTGCGCGGCGCACATCCAGTACATCCACTGTGTCGTTTCCATAGACCGCTGCGAAAACCCGGCCCGTGCTTGTATCCACGGTCATGTGATCGATTCGGCCCTTCGCTGACATCGGGATGATGCGATACAGCACCAGCGGTTCATTTTTCTCCTCGCTTGGAATTTGCTGGCCGCGTGCCGGACCGGCCAGCCCCGCAACGGCTGCCAGGGCAGGGGCAACGGAGCTCAGGGCAGCCGTTGCCAATCCGGCGGACCCGGCAAGGAATCTCCGGCGGGAGAACGGTGCGGCGCCTGGCTGTCTGTGGTCTGGGTTTTGCATCCTCACACTCTCTTTCTTGCCGCGGTCAAAGGAAGCTTCGCGGCGCTGAGAAGATACTCGAGACGCCAGGCCAGGACAAGCGCCTTTTCGCTTTGTTCGTCGGGCGGGATGCCCCGCGCCAACTCTCGCTATTTGCCGTGCGGATCGGCAGCAATGCGGTTGGAATCGGTAATCCAGTCGGCCTCTTTGAACGGGAGCGCACGCCGCGGCGAAATGGCTCGGTTGGTTTCGACGGCGCGAATGGTTTTCCGTCGCGCCAGCGCCGAGCCGCCGGCAGGCCAATTTGTTCTGTCAGTTGCGAGGGACGGGCGGAACGGTGCGGAGATAGGCGTAGATGGCCCGAATATCCGCCGCTTTCAAATGTTTAAATCTGTCGCACGGCATGATCGGACTCAGTGCGCGGCCTGTGCCATCGATGCGCCCGGTGCGCAGCGTCCGCGAGAATTCGGCTTCCGTCATGGAACCGATGCCGTCGGCGCTTGGCGTTATATTCAGGCTGACGGCGACGCCGAATGGGCCGCGAAACAACATGCCGCCCGCGAACAGCTGCGAAGCCGGGCGTTTGCCATTCGGCAGTAGAGGCGTATGGCAATCGCTGCAAGCGGCAACGCGCGTCAGATACCAGCCTCGGCGAACTTCCGGCGTCGGGTCTTTGGCGAGCGGCAGCACCAGAGGCGGCTTCTTGTCCACTTGAACGGGGAAAGGCAATCGGGTGGTTGGCAAGGCATGGTGTACGGGCGGGAGCGTGCGCAGATACACAATGATCGACTTGATGTCTTCATTGCTCAAAACGGCGAATTGCCAATAGGGCATCAGATCGAAAAGGGGACGGCCGCCTTTGGCTACGCCGTGGCGAATAGCCTCCTCGATCTGGGCGTCTGTCCAGGTACCGATACCGGTTTCGCGGTCGGGAGTGATGTTGGGAGCGACGACTTCCGATTTCGGGGAAAGCGGAAGGAAAGTGGGAGGAAAAATGCGCCCCGCTGCCTTCATGCCCGGTTTGATGAGCCATTGGCCTTTCACATATTCGTGCTCGGAATGGCAGTCAAGACATCCAGCGACGGTTTCCACCAGATAGCGCCCCCGAGCCAGACGCGCGGGGGTTGGCCTGGCGGTGAACGCGGCTCGCGAGGTGCGCAGGGGTAAACTCTGTTGTGTTCCCTGGCCCAATAGCCGCAGAGGTGCGGCTGCGGCGAAGCAGGCTGTCAGAACAAGAAAAATTCCTGCCGAAATTCCTCTGAGTCGATTCATACAGTTTCGTCCCACTTTCCCTTCCTGCTGCGGTGGCTATTGAGCTCTCGCCCTTGCTTCCAGGCAAAACGCTTTGCTCATGCTAGGAGCGGCCCGGATGACAGTCAATACTCGGCTTGAAGAGGCGTGCCAGGTTTTTGGCGGAAGGATTGCGTTGGTCGAAGATGGCTTGCCGCACGTGAGCCGCGGCTCGCTCCGGCTCGGAAAAGAAGCGCCGGTCTCGCACTTTCATCGGATCTAAAAGAGCCAACGGCACGCGATCGGGGGCGGGCAGGCGTTGGGATACTCCTCCTCCTCCTTGCAGAAAGAAACCACCCCAGAACCAATCTGAATATTAACATATGTTAATGTACGGATTCTTCCTCTTACAAAGAAACCACCCGGGAACTAATCCGAACATTAACATATGTTAATGTGGGAATTCTTCCTCGCCCAAAGAATCCCTCGAGAACTGGGCCGAAAATGACTTAAATACTGTCTTTATTCACGTATAACAACTTTGTATCACTACTTATCACGATCTTTTGCGTTGACATCAATTTAGCCTGTGATAGTTTGTCAGCCGGGTTGGGTGCTATTTTATGGTCGTCTCAAAATTCGTACGTAGCACTTTGCCTTCAGAGAAGAAATACGCGGTCTACGGAAACGCATTGGGAAAACGGGGAGTGCCCCGGCTAAAAAGGGTAAAAAGTTCCTGAACGCTACCGTTCATCTCGCAAATAATAGTGTAAACGCCGCTTCGAATCCGGTAGGCAGCCTACGCGGCGCCGCCGTGGGAGATGGGGAATCCCGGAGCGGAACCACACAAACTCGTTAACGATTTAGGAATCCGCATCGGCGCGGGCGACGCCGGCGTATTCATTTGTTCATTTTGATAAGGGGGGGCAAGATGGGGAACGCGGCTCGAAATAGTTCCGAGAAGATGCTCTTGGGTTGCCTGTTTGCTACGGCACTGCTCTTTTTGCTTTTCGTCTCCATTCCGACGCACGCTCAGACGGTTGGAGCGAACCTTTCGGGAACGGTCACCGATCCTTCCGGCGCCGTGATTCCCAGAGCTTCCGTGATCATTACGAACACCGGGACGGGCGTAACCGCCAAGACCGCCACGAACACGAAGGGTATCTATACCGCGCACAACCTTTTGCCCGGGACCTACAATGTTACGATCTCGGCCACCGGCTTTCGATCTGGGGTGGAATCCGGCTTGATTCTGTCCGTCGGGGAAGAGAAAGTACTGAACGAATCTCTCTCCGTGGGCAGTTCGCAGCAGAAGGTCACTGTCGCCGCGGCAGCGGAGACCGTTCAGTTGCAGTCGGCCGCGATCAGCGGGGTGCTCTCCACCACCGCGATTCGTCAGCTGCCTCTCAACGGCCGTTCCTGGACCGACTTGGCGACTCTGCAGCCCGGCGTCAACCAGGTCCGCCAAATGGCGGCTGTTGGCTCGCCCGACCGGGTAGGCCGCGGATTAGGCCAGGAGTTGACCGTTGGCGGCCAGCGTCCTCAGGGGAACAACTACCTGCTGGACGGAATCAGCATCAACGACTACTCGGGCCAGGCGCCCGGCAGTCTACTAGGCGGGAATCTGGGCGTGGATGCGATAGCGCAATTCCGAGTGCTGACCACGGATTATTCGTCGCAGTACGGCCGGTCCACCGGCGGCGTGATCACCGCTATTACGCGCTCGGGCACCAACCAGTTTCATGGCAGCGCCTATGAGTTCCTGCGCAATAGCGCTCTGGACGCCCAGCCATACTTTAATGTGGGCAGAAATCCGCCATTTCGCCGCAATCAGTTCGGGGCGTCGGCGGGCGGGCCGATCAAAAAGGGCAAGGCTTTTATCTTCGGAGACTACGAAGGCCTGCGGCAGTTCCTTTCGGTGAGCAACCAGACGCAGGTATTTTCAGACGCAACCCTCGGGATTGGGACGGGTCCGGGCGGCGGGCCGGGCCCTTCCATGGTCGCCTGTGCTAGCTCTTCGGACCCCAACTGCAACTCAAGCGGGACGGAGACGCTTTCGCAGTACGCTGCGTTTAACGGCTTTACGATTCCCAATCCCGACCCGACGACCGGCATCGACACTGGAGTCCTGCCCTACATCAAAGCTTTCTACCCCAGGATGAACGGAGGCGTGGTTCCCGGCAGCCCGGACTCCGGTTTCTACAACTTCAACGGGTTTCAGCAGGTGAGCGAGAATTACTTCACGACGCGGTTCGACTACCACCTTGGCAGCATGGATACGCTCGCCATGGTCTACATGTTCGACACGAATCCAGGCTCGCAAAGCGACGAATTCGGCAATAAGACCATTTTAAACAAAACGCAGCGCCAGGTGGCTTCGGTCGAGGAGACCCATATATTCGGCCCGAGCGTGGTCAATATCTTCCGGGTGGGCCTGAGCCGGGTTTTTGCCGGCGCGCCCGCGGGAGTCACGGCTGTCAATCCTCTGACGTCCAGCACGAGCCTCGGCTTTCAACCAGGGGATTCCGCCGGCGGCGTCCAGGGCGTGCCCGGCCTGACCGATTTCAGCGGCGGGCTGAGCTATCTCTACCCTGGCACG
>DATLRW010000170.1:0-15769 GCA_035534495.1 Candidatus Dormiibacterota bacterium
TTGCCCGCTTTCTTCTTGAGACGTTGGCCCACGACCTGGATGCCCTTCTGCTTGTACGGGTCAGGCGGACGCAGGCTGCGCATTTTGGCAACCACCTGGCCCACCAGCGCCTTGTCGACGCCGCTGACGGTCACATGTGTCTGGCGGTCAACGGTCACGTCGATCGCCGTCGGAATCGGGAACTCGACGGGATGCGAGTAACCGAGACTGAAGATCACCGCCCGCCCTTTGACTTCGGCGCGATAACCCACGCCGACGATATCCAATTCCTTCTTGAATCCCTGGCTGACGCCCAGAACCGCGTTGGCGACCAGGGCCCGCGCCAGACCGTGGAACGCGCGATATGCATCGCTGTCGCGCACGGCCACCAGCGTCTCGCCCTGCCGCTCGAACCGCACACCGCGCGGCAGCGGGACCTGCAGTTTGCCCTTGGGGCCCTCGACGCGGACCGCCTGATCGGCAATGTCCACTTTCACCTTGGCCGGAACAGCAATCGGTTGACGTCCAATTCGCGACACGTTACCAGACCTCGCACAGGACTTCGCCGCCCAGGCCGGCGCGGCGCGCGGCGCTGCCGGTCATCAATCCCTGCGGCGTACTCAGGATGTTGATGCCGGTGCCGCCCAGGACCGGTTTGATCTCCGTTTTCCCCACGTAGACGCGGCGGCCGGGACGCGAAACCCGTTGCAGGTCGCTGATGACGTTGCGCCGGCCCGCGCCATATTTCAGGAAGACGCGGAGCGTCTTTTTCGGTTTGGCTTCCTCAACCACCTTGTAGGTCGCGATGTAGCCTTCTTCCTTCAAGATGCGCGCGATTTCGATTTTTAAAAGCGAAGACGGAATATCGACGCGCGGGTGGCGCCCGCGTACCGCATTCCGGATCCGCGTGAGCATATCGCTAATGGGATCGACCATCATGGCAGTAGGCCTACCAACTCGCCTTGATCACGCCCGGCACCTCGCCACGCAGCGCCCGGTAGCGGAAGCAGATACGACACATCTGAAACTTGCGAAGATAGCCGCGCGGCCGTCCGCATACGCGGCAACGATTGCGCATGCGAATCTTGTACTTCGGCTTCTTACGCATCTTGGCGAACTGACAGGTTCGCGCCACGTCTTTCTCCTTTAGCCCCGCAGGGGCAGTCCGAGGAGGCGAAGCAACTCGCGACCCTCCTCGTCGGTTCTGGCGGAGGTGGTGAGGCAAACGTTCAGACCCTTCACCTTGTCCACCCGTGTGTAATCGATCTCGGGAAACACCAGTTGATCGCGCAGCCCGATCGTGTAGTTGCCGCGTCCATCGAAGGAGTTGGCAGGCAACCCGCGGAAGTCGCGCACTCGGGGCAGCACGACATTGGCAAGCCGGTCCAGGAATTCGTACATCCGCTCCCCGCGCAGGGTTACGCGCGCCCCGATCGGCATGCCCTTGCGAATCTTGAAATTCGCAATCGATTTCTTGGCCCGCGTGACCACCGGCTTCTGGCCGGCGATTTGCCCCAGTTCCTGGGACGCCACGTCGAGCAGCTTGATGTCCTGGCTGGCCTCTCCGATCCCCATGTTCAGGGTGACCCGGGTCACACGAGGCACGGCCATACGGTTCTTGTATCCAAAGCGCTTCATCAGCGCCGGAACGGCTTCCTTTTGATAGCGTTCATGTAGTCGGCTGAGCATGTCTTACTGGTCCATGTTCGTTCCGCAGCGGCGGCAGATCCTGGCCCGCGTCCCGTCGGCCTGAGCCTTGCGGCCGATTCGGGCGTGCTTGCCGCATCCCGGACAAACGATCATCACGTTGGAGAGATCGATGGACGACTCCTTCTCGACGATACCGCCGCGAACGTTCTTGGACGGGTTGGCGCGCGTGTGGCGCTTGATGATGCTGATGCGTTCCACCGTCACCCGCCCGCTTTGAATGTCGAGGATCTTACCGGTCTTGCCCTTGTCACGGCCGGTCATCACCTGAACCACGTCCCCGCGCCGCAACTCTGTTTTTATGGCCACGGCTACCAGACCTCCGGCGCGAGCGAAATGATCTTGGCAAATTTCTTTTCCCGCAGCTCGCGCGCCACCGGACCGAACACGCGCGTTCCGACCGGCTCGCCGGCTTCGCTGATCAGCACGGCGGCATTGTCGTCGAAGCGGATATAGGTGCCGTCGCGGCGACGGTGTTCCTTTCGCATCCGCACGACCACGGCCCGCACAACCTTCCCCTTCTTAATGCTGCTATCGGGCGCCGCTTCCTTGACCGATGCCGTAATGACATCGCCCAGGCCGGCCTTCAGGCCCGAACCCGCGCCGAGCGGCAAAATACACGTGATGCGGCGCGCGCCGGAGTTATCGGCGACGGTGAGCCACGTGCGCATCTGGATCATGGTTTCTTACTCCCCCTGCCAGCCGCGTGCCCGCCCGATCACTTCGACCAGTCGCCAGCGCTTCAGGCGCGAGAGCGGACGCGTCGCCACGATCCGCACCCGATCGCCCGGGCGCGCTTGCTGCTTTTCGTCGTGGGCGTAATATTTCTTGGCCTTATGAAGAACGCGCCGGTAGAGCCCATGCTCGACCGTGCGGGTTACGCGCACGATGATCGTCTTTTGCATCTTCGCGCTGGTAACCACTCCGATGACCGATTGCCGGCGGCCGACGACAGCTGGCGGCGCCGATGCCTGATTTGTTTCAGCTTCCATGGCTTTCCTTCTTGGTCGATCTTCCCAAATCGCCGATCAGCATGTTGACCCGCGCCAGATCGCGCCGGGCTTCGCGATACCGCTTCAAGCCTTCCATCTGGCCCGAGGCGATTTGAAAGCGCAGGCGGAACAGCTCTTCCTCCAACTCGCCCTGGCGCACCCCGAGCTCTTTCGAATCCAGTTCGCGGAATTTCGCCATCTTTACAGCCATCACAGGCTCCCGCTGCGACTGATAAATTCGGTCGGAATCGGCATTTTCCGGGCGGCTAGATTCAGCGCATCGCGCGCCACCTGCGAATCAATACCCGCCATTTCAAACATGATCCGTCCCGGCTTGACCACCGCGACCCAGCGCTCCACCGCTCCCTTGCCTTTTCCCATGCGGGTTTCCGCCGGTTTCTTGGTAAACGGCTTGTCGGGGAACACGCGGATCCACAGCTTGCCGGACCGCTTCATGAACCGCGTAATCGCCACGCGGGCCGCCTCGATCTGCCGGTCGGTAATCCAGGCCGTTTCGAGCGCTTTCAGCCCGTAATCGCCAAAGGCCAGCGTCGAGCCGCGCCACGCCTTGCCGGTGCGGCGCCCACGCTGCTGCTTCCTGTACTTCACTTTTTTCGGCATCAACATAGCCGTTCCCTCGACCTCTCGCTATACGTGCGGAGCTTCCAGCCGCAAACCATCGGGCCGGTTCTCGCCACGGTAGACCCAGCATTTAACGCCAATGACGCCATAGGTTGTGTGCGCCTCGGCAAAACCGAAATCGATGTCGGCGCTCAGGTTCTGCAACGGCAGGCGGCCCTGCAGGTACCATTCCTTGCGCGCGATTTCGGCTCCGTTCAGCCGGCCGGCAACGCGCACCTTGATTCCCTTGCAGCCGAATCGCAACGCCGAGTCCACGGCCTTGCGCATGGCCCGCCGGAACGCCACCCGTTTCTCGAGCTGCAGGGCGATCGATTCGGCCACGAGCTGCGAATCGAGTTCCGGCCGGTGAACTTCCTGAATGTCGATATGGACTTCCCGCCGCGTACGCTGTTGAACTTCGCTCTTCAGCTTTTCGATCTCGGATCCTTTGCGCCCGATGATGATGCCCGGGCGGGCCGTAAAAATCCGGATCACCAGCTTGTTCGCCGCGCGCTCGATTTCGATCGCGCTGATGCCGGCCGACGACAGCCGCTTCTTGAGCCGATCGCGCAACTCGATATCTTCGTGCAGCAGGTCGGCATACTCGCGACGGGCGAACCAACGAGACCGCCACGTCTTGTTGTAGCCAAGCCGAAAGCCGTAAGGATGGGTCTTTTGTCCCATAAGTTATTTCGCTTTCTCCTGCTTCTTCGACCGTTTCGGCGCTCTCTTTTTCTGCGCCTGGGTCTTTTGCTGTTTGCGGGCGGTTTCAATGGCCTTGCGCACGCGCCCACGCGTTGTGGTCGGCTCTGCGGCGCGCCGCGTGGCCGAACCGGCCTGCTCGGCGACCGCCACGACAATGTGGCTGGTGCGATGCACGTAACCGTGGGCGCGGCCAAAGGGCGCGCCGCGGAACCGCTTCAGCACCGGGCCGGGATTGACCACGCACCGGCTCACGTAGAGCCGATCGACATCGAGCGGCGAGCCCGCATCCTCGGCCTTGCGTTGCACATTGGCGATGGCGCTGCGCAGAACCTTTTCGACGTCGCGCGCCGCCCGTTTGCGCGCCGTCCCGAGCACGGTCAGCGCCCGCTCGGCTTCTGCGCCGCGGATCAAGTCGATGACCAACCGCGCCTTCTGCGGCGACACGCGGACATAGCGCGCCACGGCAAATCCCTCGAGTACCTGTGAAACCGGTGATGGCTGGGTTGCCATGGCTAACTCTGTCCACCCGCCGGGGCCGCCGGAGCGCCAGCCGGTTTGGGCGCCGCGGACGCCGGAATCCCGGATACCGCCGCAGCCTTTTCCATCGCGGCATGCACGGCATGGCCGCGGAAGCTGCGCGTCGGAGAGAATTCGCCCAGTTTATGACCGACCATCTGCTCGGTGATGTAAACGGGAACGAATTTCTTGCCGTTGTGCACGGCGATCGTGTGCCCGACCATTTCCGGCACGATCGTCGATCGCCGCGACCAGGTCTTCACAACCTTCTTCTCGTTGCTCTCGTTGAGCAACTGAATCTTTGCCATCAACGGATCGTCGACAAACGGTCCCTTTTTTACTGAGCGCGCCATTACCGTCTCCCCTACTCGAACACCCGGCGCAGCTTGAGCCACTGCGGCCGTCGTACCCGTCTGAAACCACGCACCGGGCCAGGCACGCGGTGCGAACACGGGCAGAATGGACAAACAAAGCGTGTGTGCGGAGCGCTGGGCACCTTCTCGCTCACCACCGCCCAACCCGACTTGCAGACGCGGTAGAGAACGGTCGGCGGCCCGGCATGCACCGCCACTTTAGCGGTGGCCCGCGCCTTGCGCCGTTGCGAAACAGGCCGACTCTGCCGCGCCCGCCGGACAGGCGTTGCGCGCCGAGTTTCTCGTTTTGCGGCCCTTCTCGCCACCGTCATCGTCCCTTCCCTGCTTTCCGCCGCTTAAGGCTTGCGCCGTTGCACGATATTCCGATTATCCTTCGAGCGATGGCGCGTCCTGGCGCCCAAGGTCGGCTTGCCCCAGGGCGTCTGCGGGTGATTCCCCTTCACACGGCCCTCGCCGCCGCCGTGCGGGTGGTCCACCGGATTCATCACGACGCCGCGAACCGTCGGCCGAATTCCCAGCCAGCGCGACCGGCCGGCCTTGCCGAGGGTTACGTTTTCGTGGTCGACATTGCCGACCTGCCCGACCGTCGCCATGCACTCCAAACGCATCCGGCGCACTTCGCCCGAGGGCAGTTTCACCAAGGCAAAATCGCCTTCCTTGCTCAATAGCTGCGCCGCGGCGCCGGCCGCACGCACCATTTGTCCGCCGTGGCCAGGCTGCAGTTCGATGTTGTGCACCATCGTGCCGGGCGGAATGTTCCGCAACGGCAGGCAATTACCGGGCAGGATGTCCGCGCTCGGACCGCTCAAGACCGTCATTCCCACTTCCAGGCCGATCGGCCGAAGGATATAGCGCTTGTCGCCGTCGGCATAGTGCAGCAGGGCGACCAGGGCGGAGCGGTTCGGATCGTATTCGACCGCGGAGACCCGCGCCGGCACGCCCGTCTTTTCCCGCCGGAAGTCGATCCGCCGGTACATCCGCTTGTGACCGCCGCCGCGATGCCAAACACTGATCTCGCCGTGGTTATTTCGCCCGCCCGAGCGCGGCAGCGGCTCGACCAGAGCCTTCTCCGGGCGCTCCTTGGTGATCTCGCTCTTGTCGAGCACCGTGAGAAACCGACGCGAAGCTGTATACGGTTTAAATTCTTTCAGGGGCATGGTTCAGCCCTCCACCCGTTTGAAAGCGGGAGCGGGATTACAGATTCTCGGCATACTCAATCATCTTTTCGCCGGGCGCGAGCCGGACGTAGGCTTTTTTCCAGTCCGACCGGTAGCCGCCGCGCGATCCCCGGCGGCGGAATTTCCCGTGGAAGTTGGCCGTGCGCACATCGTCGACCTTGACCTTAAAAACCTTCTGCACCGCTTCCCGAATCTGAGTTTTCGTGGCGTCGCCGGCAACCTCAAAAACCACCGTGTGCAGCGTCTCCTTCGCCGCCAGACCCTTTTCCGTGATGATCGGCCGGCGGATAATCTGAAACGGGTTGCTGATCATTGCCCCTCACTCCCCGGCTCTTCACTCGCCGAGCCGGCGGACGCACCGAGCGATGCGCTCAGCCGCAGCGCCGCGTCCTTCGACAGGACCAGCCGCTTGTGCCGCAGGATTTCGTAGGCGCCCAGCTCGCCCGGCCGCAGCAGCATGACTCCATCGAGGTTGCGGCTGGCAAGCGCGAGGTTATGGTTCTCGTCCTGGGTGACGAGCAGCGCGGTGCCGCTGTTTTGCTCGAACCGGTTGAGAATCTCGCGCAACGCCTTCGTCTTATGCGAATCGAGAGACCAGGCCTCGACAACCGTCAGGCTGCCCTCGGACAATTTCGCCGACAGAGCCGACCGCAGCGCGCCCAAAACCATCTTCTTCGGCAACCGGTAGGAGTAATCGCGCGGCGTCGGCCCATGCACGGTACCGCCATGCCGCCATAGAGGCGAACGGACCGAACCCATGCGCGCGCGTCCGGTTCCCTTCTGCCGCCACAGCTTGCGCCCGGCGCCTCGCACCTCTCCCCGGTTCTTGACCTTGTGGGTGCCGGCTCGCCGCCCGGCCAATTGCCACCGGACCGCCGCGTGCAGCAGGTGCTGATTCACCCTGGCGGCGAAGACCGATTCTGCCAATTCGACCTCGCCCACCGGCTTTCCTTCCAAATTGACAACGTTGACGACCGGCATCGAATCCTCTTGTTACTTTCCTTTTTTTGCCTTGCAAACGATCACATATCCGCCGTTCGGTCCGGGGACCGCGCCGCGCACGAGCAACAGATTTTCCTCGCCATCCACCTTGGCCACCCGCAGATTCTTCACCGTTTTGCGATCGTGACCCATATGCCCGGGAAAGTGCTGCCCCGGCCAAACCCGCGATGGAAACGAACTGGCGCCAATACCGCCCGGGGCCCGATGGAACATCGAACCGTGTGTCGCATCGCCGCCGCGGTAGTGCCAGCGCTTCACGCCGCCCTGGAACCCGCGGCCTTTGCTCACGCCCACCACGTCCACCCGCTCGCCGGCCTGAAATGCGTCGACCAGAATCCGGTCGCCCGGCTTGGTCTCGTCGGCCGACTCCTCCAGGCGAACTTCGCGCAGGAACCGCATCGGCGGCACGCTCGCCTTGTCCAGATGGCCTCGCTGCGCCTTGGTCAACCGCTGTGGTTTGACGAATTCGACCAGCCCGAGTTGCGCCGCGTCGTACCCGTCCCGATCCTGCGTCCGCCGCTGCACGACCACGCAGGGGCCGGCCTGGATCGCCGTGCACGGAACCACCGTTCCGTCATCGGTGAAAAATTGCATCATGCCGAGCTTGATTCCGAGAATGCCATTTACCGCCATCGCAGCCGCCTATTTCGCCTCATGTTCCGGCCCGAACGCCTTGATTTCGACGTCCACACCGGGAGGAAGATCGAGTTTCATCAGGGCGTCGACCGTATCGGGTGTCGGCTCGAGGATATCGATCAGCCGTTTGTGCGTGCGAATCTCGAACTGTTCGCGCGATTTCTTGTCCACGTGCGGCGAGCGCAACACTGTCCATCGGTTGATCGTTGTCGGCAGGGGAATCGGGCCGGCAACGTTCGCCCCGGTGCGACGGGCCGTGTCGACAATCTCTCGAGCGGACTGATCGAGCACACGGTAATCGTAGGCCTTGAGCCGAATACGGATTTTATCTCCCGCGGGCATCAGCTTACTCAACCACCTCGGCCACCGCGCCGGCGCCAACGGTATGGCCGCCCTCACGGATCGCGAAGCGCAATCCCTTCTCCATCGCCACCGGCTGAATCAGTTCGACTTCCATCTGAATGTTGTCTCCCGGCATCACCATCTCCACGCCGGCCGGCAGCTTGACGCTACCGGTGACGTCCGTTGTGCGGAGGTAGAACTGGGGCCGGTAGCCGGTGAAAAACGGCGTATGGCGCCCGCCCTCTTCCTTTTTCAGCACGTAAACCTCCGCCTTGAATTTCGTGTGCGGGGTAATCGACCCCGGCTTGCACACCACCTGCCCGCGCTCGACCTCTTCCTTTTCAATGCCGCGCAGGAGCAAGCCCACGTTATCGCCAGCCATGCCCTCATCGAGCAGCTTGCGGAACATCTCGACCCCGGTGACGACCGTCTTTCGGGTATCCCGGAAGCCGACGATTTCCACTTCTTCGGATACGTGAACCCGTCCCCGCTCCACCCTTCCGGTAACGACCGTGCCGCGGCCGGTGATCGAGAAAATGTCCTCGATGGGCATCAGGAACGGCCGGTCGACGTCGCGCTGCGGATCGGGAATGTAGCTGTCGGTGGCCGCCATCAGATCGAGCACCGTTTTTTCCCACTTCTCCTCGCCGTTGATCGCCCCAAGAGCCGAGCCGCGAATCACCGGCACATCGTCGCCCGGGAATCCGTAGCTCTTGAGAAGCTCCCGCACTTCGAGTTCGACCAGCTCGAGCAGTTCCGGGTCCTCGACCGCGTCGCACTTATTCAGGTAGACGACGATGTAGGGCACGCCCACCTGCCGCGCCAGCAGGATGTGCTCGCGCGTCTGGGGCATCGGCCCGTCGGTAGCCGCCACGACCAGGATCGCGCCGTCCATCTGCGCCGCGCCGGTGATCATGTTCTTGATGTAGTCGGCGTGGCCGGGACAATCGATGTGCGCGTAGTGGCGGTTCTGCGTCTCGTACTCGACGTGCGAGACGTTGATCGTGATCCCTCGCGCCTTTTCTTCCGGTGCGTTGTCGATCGAATCGAACGGCTTGTACTGCACGAGGTTGTTGTATTTCGAAAGCACCTTCGTAATGGCGCTGGTCAGCGTGGTTTTTCCATGATCGATGTGCCCGATCGTGCCGACGTTCACATGGGGTTTCGACCGCTCGAATTTCGCCTTTGCCATGGCTCTCTGCTCCTCAAAATTCCACAATCAATTCGGGCCCTTCACTACCACCGAAAACCGAACTACCGGGTGGTCCGGCCGGTTGTGCGAGTGATGATCTCCTCGGCCACCGACGCCGGAACCTCCTCATAATGGGAAAAGTGCATGCTAAAGCTTCCGCGCCCCTGCGTGCGGCTGCGCAACTCGGTCGCATAGCCGAACATCTCCGCCAGCGGAACCTGCGCACTGATAATCTGGCTTCCCGCCCGGCTCTCCATACCCTGGATGTGCCCGCGCCGCGAGCCCACATCGCCCATCACGTCCCCCATGTATTCCTCGGGGACCACCACCTCGACCCGCATCACCGGCTCCAGCAGCCGTGGGTCGGCCTTCAAACACCCGCTGCGGAATCCCATCGAACCGGCGATCTTGAATGCCATCTCCGAGCTGTCCACCTCGTGATAGCTGCCGTCGACCAGAACCGCGGCAATGTCCACCATCTCGTAGCCGGCCACGACGCCGTTTTCCATCGCCTCGGTGATCCCGGCGCGGATCGGCTGAATGAACTCCTGCGGAATCGATCCGCCAATAATCCGGTTGATAAAAAGCAGGCGGCTCTCCTTGTCGAACGACCATTTCGCCCGCGCCCCGGCGATATCCTTGACCCAGGCTTCCAGCTGATCGGTCGAAATCTCGTGCATATTTTCGCGGCCAGCCGTCGGCAACGGATGCACTTCCATCTTCACGTGCCCGTATTGGCCGCGCCCGCCGGTCTGCCGGATGTATTTGCCCTCGCTCTCGGCCGAGCGCCGGATGGTTTCCCGGTAGGCGACCTGCGGACGGCCCACGTTGGCCGCCACGCTGAACTCGCGCATCATCCGGTCGACAATAATCTCCAGGTGGAGCTCGCCCATTCCGCTGATCAGGGTTTGGCCCGTGTCCGGATCGACATGCACGCGGAAGGTCGGATCCTCCTGCGCCAGCTTGTTGAGCGCCACCCCCAGGCGGTCCTGGTCCGCCTTGGTTTTTGGCTCAATGGCGACCGAGATCACCGGCGTCGGGAACTCGATCGCTTCGAGGACGATGGGCTGGCTTTCGTCGCACAGCGTATCCCCGGTTGTCGAGCTCTTCAGCCCCACGACGGCCCCGATGTCGCCCGCGTAAAGCGTATCGATCTCTTCGCGCTTGTTCGCGTGCATCCGCAGCAGTCGGCCGACTCGTTCGCGGGCGCTTTTGGTCGAATTGTATACGCCCGTCCCCGCATGCAGCTCGCCCGAATAGATTCGCACGTAGGTCAGGCTGCCGACATACGGATCGGACTGAATCTTGAACGCCAGGGCGGAAAAAGGCTGCTCATCGCTCGCCCGCCGCACCAGAGGCTCTTCCCCCTCGACCGCTTCCCCTTCGACCGGCGGCACATCGGCCGGCGACGGCAGATAGTCGACAATCGCGTCGAGCAGGGGCTGCACGCCCTTGTTCTTGAGCGACGACCCCGCCAGCACAGGCACCAGCTTCAGAGCCAGCGTCGAGCGCCGCAGCGAAGTGCGCAAATCCTCCGGCGTCAGCGCGTGCTGCTCGATGTATTTCGTCAGCACCGCGTCGTCGTGCTCGGCGATATAGCTCACCATCTTTTCCCGGCGTTCCAGGTAAAAATCCCGGTCGATGGCCGACACCTTGAGTCCCCGCGCAATGTCCGGCCGCGTCGCGAGAAACGCCGAATCCCAAAGCTTTTCGAGCTCGACGTATTCGTACTTGGCGCCGAGCGTCTCCTCGAGCCAGATGATCGCCCGCTCTTCGACGAAATCGATGACCCCGACGAAACTGTCTTCCTTGCCGATCGGGAACTGCAAGGGAACCGGATGGGCCTGCAACCGGGCGCGCATCGTATGCACCGCGTGGTCGAAATCAGCTCCGAGCCGGTCCATCTTGTTCACAAACGCGATTCGCGGCACGCGATACTTGTCCGCCTGCCGCCACACCGTCTCGGTTTGCGGCTGCACGCCGGCCACCGCGTCAAAAATTCCCACGGCGCCGTCCAGCACGCGCAGCGACCGCTCCACTTCCACGGTGAAATCGACGTGTCCGGGCGTGTCGATGATATTGATGCAGAACTCCTGCCCCATCCTCTTCCAGGAGGTCGAGATGGCGGCCGAGGTGATCGTAATGCCGCGCTCGCGCTCCTGCTCCATCCAGTCCATCACGGTCGTGCCTTCATCGACCTCGCCAATCTTGTAGGTCCGGCCGGTGTAATACAGGATCCGCTCAGTCGACGTCGTCTTACCGGCATCGATATGGGCCATGATGCCGATGTTACGCGTCTGGTCGATGGGGAATTGACGGGGCACTTTCCTGCAAACTCCTCTACCAGCGATAGTGGGCGAAAGCTTTGTTCGCTTCCGCCATGCGGTGAACGTCTTCCCGCTTCTTGATGGCGCCGCCGCGGTTGTTGGCCGCGTCAAGCAGCTCGCCGGACAGGCGCTCGGTCATCGAGTGCCCGGAACGTCCCCGCGCATATTCAATCAGCCACCGGATCGCCAGCGACTGCCGGCGATAAGGGCTCACTTCCACGGGGACCTGATAGTTGGCGCCGCCGACTCGCCGGGACTTCACCTCGACGTTCGGCTTGGTGTTTTCCACCGCGCGCAGAAAAACCTTCAGCGGCTCTTCGTTCGCTTTTTGCCCGATCTGCTCGAGCGCCGTATAAAAAATGCGCTCGGCGGTCGCTTTTTTCCCGTCCCACATCATACAGGCGATGAACTTCGTCACCAGCTCGTCGCCGTAGGTTGCATCGGGCAGCGAATGCCGTTTACTGACCGCACCTTTGCGTGGCATCCGGATTCCTCCCTTACTTCGCCGCGGTCTTGGGCCGCTTCGCGCCGTACTTCGAACGGCCCTGCATGCGGCCGTCAACGCCGGCGGCGTCGAGCGTGCCGCGAACAATGTGATAGCGGACGCCGGGAAGATCTTTCACACGGCCTCCACGCACCAGCACGATGGAGTGCTCCTGCAAATTGTGGCCGATGCCGGGGATATAGGCCGTAACCTCGATGGCGTTCGTCAGCCGCACCCTCGATACCTTCCGCAACGCCGAGTTCGGCTTCTTGGGCGTTTGCGTATAGACGCGGATGCATACCCCGCGCTTCTGCGGACAACCCTCAAGAGCCGGCGCCTTCGTCTTTGCCGGAACCTTTTCCCGGACACCGCGAACCAACTGCGCAAAAGTCGGCACAGAACTCCTCTTCTTGCTCCGTTGAACTCGAGACTGTTTCGACCACTCGCCCGCCACAGTCGCGGCGGCCGAGGAGCCCGGTTTCCCAATCCAGAAAGGGACATTCTGCGGCCTCGGGGCAACCACAGAACTCCCCACCGGCGTCACTGCGCTTTCCAGGAAACCCGGCGGTCAGAGTGTTGAGGCTTGTTCGGCTTTGCGGGGCTGGCGCCCCATTACGGCCGTTCCCGCGCTCCGTGTCCGAACTCTCCCCTATTCGGAGCGAGGGGATTCCCTTCCACTACCGGGACACAATGACCCCGGCAAAACCAACAGTATAGGCAGTTGCCCCTACCCTGTCAAACTGTAGTTGGCCACAATATGGCCGCCTGGACTTTGACCATCCGAAAGCGCCTCTATCAGGCTGGCCCCATGCCTAATGTTCCCAGTTTAAACCACAAATGCCAAAACACAATGCCTGAACAGGGCTCCTCAACCAAAGATTGCGCGTAACCCCTGGCGGGTGCCATCGGCAATCCGGAAGGGCACACAAAAGCGTGTAAGGATTCCGATCGGATCTCGGGAGGCGGCGGGTCAGGGGCGGGCTTTGCCGGCCAGCTGGCGCAACGACTCTTCGTAGGGGGCGCGCGCGACCCCTCGCTCGGTGATGATGGCGGCAATGAACTTGTGCGGCGTGACGTCGAAGGCGGGGTGCGCCGCGGCGACGTCTGGCGCGATTCGCACGCCGGCGAAATGCGTTACTTCCTCGGCCGACCGCTGCTCGATCGGAATCCGCTCGCCCGAGTCGAGCGTCAGGTCCACCGTGGAAAGCGGGGCCGCCACGTAGAACGGGACGCCGTGTTCGCGGGCCAGAACGGCGATCTGGTAGGTGCCGATCTTGTTGGCCGTATCGCCATTGGCCGCAATCCGGTCGGCGCCGACGACGACGGCGCCCACATTTCCGGTTTTCAGGAAATGGCCGACCATGTTGTCGGTAATCAAAATCAGTGGAATATGGTCCTGATGTAGTTCCCAGGCGGTCAGGCGCGCGCCCTGGAGATAGGGGCGGGTTTCCGGGACCAACACTTCGATCTGGTGGCCTTGCGCCACCGCCATGCGAATCACCCCAAGCGCCGTGCCGATTCCCCCGGTCGCCAGTGCCCCCGCATTGCATTGCGTGAGAACGCGGCCGCTCGCCGGCAGCAAGGCCGCCCCCAGCCGTCCAATCGCCTCGTCGGCCTGGCGGCGCTCGCGGTGGATCGCCAGGGCCTCGTCAATCATTCCGCGCCGGATCCGCTCCAGCCGCTCGGGCTCGCCTTCCGCGCCGGATGGCCGCGCCAGCGCGTCGAAGCGCCCGCGCATCCGCCCGAGCGCCCAGAAGAGATCGCCAGCCGTGGGACGCGTATTGGCGATGGCATCCACAATGACGGGGATTTCGGCGCTCAGCTCTTCCACGCTGCGCGCCGCCGTGCGTTCCACGCCGAGCGCCACGCCCATCGCCGCGGCAATACCGATTGCCGGGGCGCCGCGAATCACCATTTCCCGGATCGCTCGCGCCACCTCGCGATAATCGGTGTAGGTGTGCCGGACGACCTCGCCCGGCAAGCGCCGCTGATCCAGCATCACGACGCCGCCCCCGGTCCATTCGATTGGTTCGACCGAGGCGGACTCGACCGCGCCGGCCGTTTTTTTCGTTGTTTCGTTCGGAGCCATCATTTCGCTCAAGTGAGGGAGCCTCGCCGCCTAGCTGAGCGGGGGCAAGTGGCGCAACCCCCCTGTTGAAATGAAAAAACCGGCGAAGAGGAAGGTATTGTAGCCCACATGCAGCAGCCAGCTCGCGACCACGCTCCCCGTGCGCGCCCGCGCGTAGGTCAGCACGATGCCGACCAGTATCAGAAGGCCGATCTGCCCCCAGCCGCCCCAGAGCTGCGGGGCGTGCATCAGGCCGAACAACACGCCGGTGGCCAGAATACCGCCTTCCACCCCCAGGCCGCGGGCCAGCACCGGGTACAGGTAGCCGCGGAAAATCGTCTCCTCCACGGCCGGCGCCAGGAGAATTCCAACCGCCATCAGTATGAGAACTCCGCGCCGGTTGTGGAATAGGGCCTCGATCGGCAATTTCGCCTTCGTCTGGAAGGCCAGCGATCCCAGTTGCACCACAATGGCCAGCACCATGCCGCTCAGGGCGAAAATCGCGTACCGCGCCGCGCGGGGCATGCCGTGCTTGCCGAAGTCCCGCCAGCCGATCGTCCGCCAAAACGGCCACGGCCGGCCCAGACAGATCGTGGCATAGAGATAGCCGATCAGGAAGACGTACCAGACCGCCGTGCGCAGGGAAAGAAACGTCGCGCTGGTCATGATGAAGGACTTGATGTCGCTTGGCTTGATCTTGAACCAGAGGATCGTCGCAAACGCCATGATGTTGGTCAGCAGAATCAGGCCCGCGAAGGCCACGACAACGAACAGCAGCAATTCCTTCCAACCCCACGGCGTGATGACGTCCGCCGGCAACGGCCTCGTGGCCGGCGCGGGTGGTGGCGGGAAAGCGGGCGAAACCGGAGCGGCTTCGGGCGCCCCTTCGGGCTCGGCCGCCCGCTCGTCGATCGGTTCCATTTCGCTCATTGCGTCCCTTCAGAACGCTTCCTGAGTTGCTCTCCCGCCCCGGCGAGAACCGGCGGAATCATCCGAGGATGTTTCGAGGAACCGTTTAGCACGCGACAGCTCTGGCGCAATTTTCCGAACGGACGCACGACGGCGTCCTTCGGCAAGCGGGAAAGTATGAATCTGTGGAGATGGCTAGGCTCGGCAGGGATGACTTCGAGAACATGTTTCCGTGGCCACTGTAAAGGCAGACGCGGGCTTTAGGCAAGCGCGCGGCGCCCGGGGCGCGACGAAAACCCACGTTTTCCTAGCGTTTCCCTTCGCGCCTCAATCCACGCGCCCGCGCGGGGCGCGACGCCGTCCGCCGGCGAAGCCGTCACGGTCTGGAACTGTTTCAATCCACGCGCCCGCGCGGGGCGCGACGCTGAGCCTGACCTCCAACACTGCGACACTCTGCGTTTCAATCCACGCGCCCGCGCGGGGCGCGACCTTTGTGCCCAAAGAGTTAAGGTGACGGTACTCGTTTCAATCCACGCGCCCGCGCGGGGCGCGACGCACCGCAGTCAGAGCGGCATGAGCTGGCCGCACGTTTCAATCCACGCGCCCGCGCGGGGCGCGACGAGCGCCCGAGCGAATCACTCAGCAACAAGGGTGTTTCAATCCACGCGCCCGCGCGGGGCGCGACGCGCGGACCTGCACGGTGCGGACTTGCGCGACGGTTTCAATCCACGCGCCCG